>CAZAEY010000005.1:15476-51464 GCA_964484155.1 uncultured Acidobacteriota bacterium | reverse complement strand
GTGCTTCGTTCCCCGTTCTGCGGGCACTGTGCTGCGTTTGGAGGGCGCTTCGTGGGCTTCGTGACGCTTCGCCCCACATCAACGCGGCCGCAGCGGCCGCGTCGCTCCGCCATCCGGCGCTCCGTATTCTTCGTGCTGCGTGCTGCGTTCCGCGTGCTTCGTTCTCCGAAATTGATCCGTTTTAGCCAATATCGATCAGGCTGCCTCGTGCGGATGTAGAATTTCACAGATTCTGAGCGAAAACGTCCCGCCGGCACTTGACAATTCGAAAAATTGCGGAAAATTGATTCAGCACGCAGCACGCAGCACGCAGCACGCAGCACGCAGCACGCAGCACGCAGCACGCAGCCCCTCACCCCCGCTTCATTGTGATGGTCTCTAACCCGTGCGCGTTGGGGCCGGTTTCGGTTTTCCAGAGAAGATAGGAGAACAGGAGGCCGAAGCTGGCCAGAGCGGTAAAGATCCACATCCCGGGGGCGTATCCGGCCGGATTGTCGGGACCGGCCGCGAAGACGTCGTTCGTGTAGCCGATCAGCCAAGGGATCAGGGCCATTCCCACCTGTTGGCAAAGCGTCATCAAGGCGTAGGCCGAACCCAGGCGGCGTTGCTCGACGATGTATGCGATCGAGGGCCACATGACGGCCGGAATCAGGGAAAAAGCGATTCCCAGCAAAGTCATGACCACCAGAAGCGTCAACGGAACGGAGAAATCTCCGAATCCGGGGAGCCAGAGCGCGATGTCGGCTCCGGCGGGAAGATAGGTCACCATCAGGAATAGCGGCAGCAGCAGCAGGGAGCCCGCCATCATGAACCAGGAGCGGCGGCCGATCCGGTCGACCATCAGGCCGAACAGCGGGGTCGCGATCATGGCCGCCAGCGGGAGCAGGCTGTTGAGCAGCCCTCCGATTTCCCGGGTGGTCCCGTGGGCTTCGATGAAGTATTTGATGGCGAAGGCCCGGAATGGGAACACGACCGAATAAAAGACCACGCATAGTCCGACCACGTACCAGTAGGAGCGATCGAAGCGGTACAGGTTTCTGAATTCGATCTTCTCGGTGGATTCCTCTTCGCCCAGCGAGTAGCGCTTCTCCGCGCGGCTCTCCATGATCCAATACAGGACGGCCCCGGTCACGCACAGGGAAGCGATGGCTGTGGCCAGCCAGAGGGGATCCTGCCAGTTGTCGTAGAGAGGCCGGGCCCAGGTCGGAGAGAGATCCGCGGAAAAGGATCCCAGCCGGGCGATCATCAGATTGACGCCGAAAGCCAGGCTCAGCTCTTTTCCCTTGAACCATTTGGCCAGCGCCGTCGTCACAGCCACGATCAGCGGTTCCGCCCCCAGGCCCAAGATGAAGCGCCCGGTCAGCATCACCTCGAACTGCGGAGAAGAGGCGATCACGAATGCCGAGATCAGACAGATCACGCCGAAGAGAAAAATGGAGAGGCGGGTGCCGAATCGATCGATGATGTAGCCGCCGATCAGCAGGACGATGACGGCGGCGACGCTGTATCCGGTGTAGAGAAGTCCAAGCTGCTGATCGCTGAAGTCGAGCTGCGACTTCAGCAGGTCGAACACCGGCGCGATGGCGTCGTAGACGTAGTAGTTGCCGAACATGGCCAGGCTGATGAACACCAGCACGGTCCATCGGTACAGGACGGGCGGGGCGGGCCGAACAAACGGTGGTGCGCCAGCCTGGTTCATTCCTTCAGCTCGGCTTTCCAGTTCGTGATTACGGTCAGAGGCTCTGCGGCAGCCTCCTCCAGTGTCGAGTCCACCAGCACCTGGCGGCCATCGGGAGAAATATCGCACTCCCTTTCGAATCGGGCGTCGTGCGCCCTGCTTCCACACTGCTCTGCGACGCCTCGCCACGGAGGAGATTCAGAAATCCGAGATAGTCTGCTTCCCGCTTGAGGCGCCATTTGGCTCGTGCGCATTATATGGGGAGCGCCTCCCGCTTGTCGATGACGCCAGCCCGGTTCACTTGGGGATTCGGGCGTCTCGACGCTGCCGGCCAACCGGCAGCCGGCAGCGAAAACCTGGACGGGCCGCTTACTCCAGAAACGTCTGCGCCGTCAGGCGCAAATAGTTTAAGGCGATTCCGACGATGGTTAAATAACCGAGCGCGCCCAGCAGGTTCACGCCGATGGAGTTGGCGTGCCGGCCCATGACGTTTCGGTCTGCGGCCAGGGCAAGCACCAGAAATCCCAGAATCGGAAAAGCGACCACGGCTGTCGTTTGAGCGAACCGGAGCAGCTCGATGGGAGAGCTTCCGAAAATCATCACCACGCCGAGACCGATCGCCAGCGCCGCCACCGTCCAGACCTTGACGGCTCGCCCGTCCATTGAGGCGTTGCCGCCGAATCCATCCACCAGCAGCGTGGCTCCGATCAGGGGATTGACGATGAGAGATGAGAAGCCGGCGAAAAAGAATCCCCAGATAAACAGGTAGAAAGCTGCAGGACCGGCCAACGGCTCCAACTGGCGAGCCATGGTTTCTGCCGTAAACAACGTCCCCTGTCCGAACAGAACTCCCGCGCTTGTAAACAACACCAGAACTGAAATCCCTCCCAGGATCGCGATCCCAATGAAACTGTCCACGCTTTCGGTAGAGAGATCTTCGGGCCCCCAATCCTTTTCCCGCATCAGGTGGCTCTGAAACACGGCGGCGGCGATCGAAAACGTCGTGGCCGCCATCCCCAATGCGAGAAAGACGGCTGCGGGTTCGGGGAAGGACGGCACGATTCCAGGGACAGCGGCCCGCCAGTCGACGCCGACGACAGCGACCGTCCCGACAAAGGCAATCACCATGAGACCTACCACGCACTTGACGAGGATTTCCAGCTTGCCGTACAGGTTGGGGAGCAAAATGAAAATCATTGCCGGAACGAACAGGACCGCCGCCCAGAATCGCGGCCCGATCCCAAATACCGCGTCGCCGGCGAATCCTACGGCCGCGCTGTTCCCCGCTTGAAATGCGCAGATGGCGAGAAACCCGAACAGCCCGCCCAGCCGAGTGATTCCGGAGCCAAACCGGCTGCGGGAGGCTTCCAGAACCGTCATCCGGGTGACCAGAGCGATGCGCGCCGACATCCAGGTGAAAGCGATCATGAAGATGGTGGCCGCGACGGGCACCCACAGGAGGCTGTAGCCGTACAGGCTTCCGGCCATCGTGCACAACGTGATGCTCCCAGGCCCCAGCACCACGGCCGCCAGAACCAGCGCCGGACCCACGGCGCGAATTTTTCGCCAAAGCCCGAAATTCCCCACCCGTGAATTCCTCCTTCGTCTGCGATCGGAAGCAGGGAACGCATGCTGAATCATTCCGTGCCGCCGGCCCGGCAAGCTGCGAAATCCTTGATTGGGCCGAAAAATTCAAACGGCAGCGCAAGCGGAAAAGTCGGCTGTTGCACCGGAAGCCTCCACCGCACCTGCCGGCTCATTCGCAAGCGCCAACGGCCTCAGGACTTCGCTCTCCAGCCAGGCGACCACCGGAACGGCTACGCCATCCCCCATTAAACGGTACGCTTCATTGTAATTCTCAGGAAGCGCGTAATCATCGGAAACGCCCATCAGTCGAGCAGCCTCTCGCGGCGCCAGCAATCTTGACCTGATTTCCTCTCCGTCGACGAACAACAGGATCTGACGGCTGGAACCGCCCGACGGCGTCCGCAGGCAGCCGCTTACCTGATCGAACCGGATCTCCGCCCTCTGACACCTTTTTCCCTGGCGATCTTTCCGGGTTCGTCTATATACGGTTCCAATAGTCCGCTTCTTGAGGGCCTCGGCCCGCTTCAGTTTTTGAAGGTTTCCATCGGACATCAGGGAAATCAAGCGAAGAGTTTCTTTCCGGGAATGCCATCTCGCCTCTTGAAGATCCGCATCGATGCAGTCCGTCAACGTGGTCGAGCGTTTCGGCGGGACGGGAAGTCGCCACCAGATCCATCGCTCTCGCAGATCCATTGGGAATTTGCGATGCGCTTCGATCAGTCTTCGCGGATGCCACAGTTCGTCGGGTCCCTCCCGTCGCAATTCAACGGGCACGGCCCAGTCCCGGTGGACGGCAATGACGAACAGTCTAGGTCTGGACTGGGGAACGAATCGAACGGCGTCAACGATCAATGCTCCGACGCGATACCCCCCGCGGACGAGCGCCCTTACGATCGCCTGGAAATCGGCGCCTTCGCGAGCGGTGACGGCCCCGGCCACGTTTTCGAGCGCAATCAAGGGGATTTTCCGGCGGTCCCTCGCCATTTCCTCCGCCAGGTTCCAGAACGGCCAAAACGTTCCGCTGCGTTTGCCGGAAAGGCCATGCCTCGCTCCGGCCAGCGACAGGTCCTGACAGGGGAATGACGCCCAGGCCAGCAACGGCCTTCCCGGCAGGTCCCTAATCATGAGATCCTTCACATCCTTTCCTGAAAATTCGTCAGCCGGGGGAAAGTTTTGACGATAGGCTTTGGCCTTCTTATCGCACACGTCATTCGCCATCAGGCATTTCCAATGAGCGCCCAATCCCAGGCGCACCATACCTCCGCCTGCAAAGAAATCGTAGTATGTGAAGCCGCTTTCCCTCATTTCAATCAAGTCTGGCAGTATCGCCGCAATATCGAAATCGGCACGTCGGAATCCTCAATTTCTCACCTTCGGATGACAAGGGGGCCTCCGCTCCGTCGGATTCCGATCGTGGCGGCGTCTTTCGCGCAAAGTCGGGGATCCGCCAGCACCTGACAACGGCTTATCCTTGCGATTTCCGGCAGGCCGCTTCAAAATGACAGGATATTGCATGCAAGGCGCGGGAAAGGTTCGTTCCATGTTACGGTGATCGAGTTGATGCGATTTGAGAACGGTCACGATGATCTTGATGGAGAGCGCTCGAACACAATGATCGTGCCGGGGCCGGGCGGTTCCCGGCATGCTTTCGACGACCGGCCGGCGAAGCGCGGCTTTTGCCGTCGACTTGTCAGGTTGAATTCTCAAGGGAGTTTTGCTTCCGGCTGCTGGAACTGCGGAATGCCGCTTACTCTAAAGATCGTGGGGGGCCCAGGTGTTTACGAAAGAATTGCCCAACCCTCCGCCGTCTGATTCGGTCCGAGGCGGCTTTGATTCGTTTCGCTTCACCTCGACGCATCTGAGCAGCGTCTATTTTCCATTCCGGGGCATTCCTTTCTCCGTCTGCCTTCACGCAGCGGTCCTTTTTCTCGGAGGGTTTCTTTCCGTCTCTCATGAGCCTGAATTGCATTCCGGGCCTCTGGCGCCTGAGCCTTTCGATCAACCAGAGTCGATTTCGGTAATGTACCTTCCGAGGATAACGGGAGGCGGCGCGACCGGGGGCGGAGACGGCGCAGGATCGGGCGAAGAAGACGGTACGGACGGTTCGGAAGCGGATGCTGCGGGGAGAATTGGAATGACCCATCCCGGCCCACAGGAAATGCTTTCCGAATTCGAGGAGCCGACCAGTCAGACTCAAACCGTCCTCCGCCCCGACCTGGAGAACCTCCCCGTCCTGAGAGAGTCGATATCTTTGCCGAACATGGTCGTGATTCCGAATTTGTTCGCGCCGCCGCCAACGGCTGTCGCGCCGACCGAACAGTCTTTACACGAGTCCCCGGCGGGCCCTCAAGCGGTGTCTGCGGAGCCTGAACCGCCGTTGCCGGAGCCGGAGCCGACCGTTTCGCTTTCCGAGGCCGTCACCGTGGAGTTGGAACCGTTTCTGCCCCTGCCGTTTGCGGATGCCGAGCTTGCGCCGCTCCTCGTCCAGCCGGCCCCCGTTCTTGCAGAGGCGGCTCGTCCGGGCTTTCCAGAGGAGGCGCCGCTGGAAGATGATCTCGAATTGCAGACTCCGGACGGCGTCGAGCCGGAGGCCGCGCCAAGGCCCGAGGCGCCTCGCCTGCAAAGGCTGGAAACCGATCTTCCCAGCCTTGTGGCCTTGAGCCCGACGCCTGGCGCGCGGCTTCCCTCGGAACTTCCCTTAGCGGAAGTGCGGGGCAGCTTCGCCGTTTCGCCGGAAGCCGATTCCGGGGCGTCTGAAACGGAACCTGGTTTGGGATCGTCCAACGATTCCGACTCGCCCGGATCGGGCGACGCAATGAC
Source organism: uncultured Acidobacteriota bacterium (assembly GCA_964484155.1). Classification (GTDB taxonomy): domain Bacteria; phylum Acidobacteriota; class UBA6911; order RPQK01; family JAPXNP01; genus DATKAT01. The sequence continues at coordinate 45,379 of CAZAEY010000005.1, read as the reverse complement.
GCTTCCCGGAATCGGAAGCGGTTCGGGATCGGGAAGGTATCCGACGGTCGTCACGATCGACTTCGGTTCCGGTGGCAGGGGATCCGGCGCCGGTAGCGGAACCGGGAGCGGAACAGGAAGCGGCGAGGGTCGGGGTTCGGGGACTGGACCCGGCGCCGGAAGCGGCACTGGGAGAGGCTCAGGCAGAGGCGCCGGCATCGGCGCCGGCGGCGAATCGGCGCCGCTATCGGGAATCACCATTATCGGCGGCGAGACAGGGAGCGGAGTCGCTCAAAATCCCGTGGCCCTGCCTCGATCGACGCCCCCGGTCAAGTCCGCCTACGGGGTGTTTGCTCTCTCGACAGAGACCAGCGGCGGCGGTCTTCCTACATTCGGAGTCTTCGAAAACCAGCAAGTCTACACGGTCTTTCTGGACATGAAAGAGGGCGAAACCGATTCGGCCCCGACATGGATCATCGAGTACGGCGTCCCCGCCGCAACCGCGCACGTCAGCCTGCGGGATTCAGAGGAGAGCGAGCAGGGACTCGTTCTCCCCTTCCCCGTCGTAAAGAGGCATCCCGACCTGCCCGCCGAACTGGCAGCGGAACACCGCAGTAGAATGGTCATCGTCTACGGGCGCATCACCGCAGCCGGCAAGCTGGAAAATATTTCCATCAAGCAAAGTCCCGACCCTCTCTTGAATCCGCCGGTGTTGGAGGCTTTGAGCCAATGGTCGTTCCGACCCGCGCTTCTCGACGGGAGCCCCGTCCCTGCGGGGATGCTGATGGGAATCCCTGTCTGGCTGCGCGAAACGGATCGCTGAGCTTTTCCGCCCGATCTCCAGAATTTTCGCTCTCGTCCCGACGGCGGCCACTCGAAAAGCGTCCTTGCGAAAAGTTTCAATGCGGCTAGAATCGTCTTGTGTGAGCAGCCTGTGGTGAAAGTCAGCCAGCAAGCGAACGAGTACCGGGAGGCCGCCGAGATCGAGCAGGACCGCGCGGCTATCCGAGAAGCCAGGTCCAAGGGCGCCGGCGCCACTCTGAAGACCTACTTGCGGCTGTCCGGGCCGGGTTGGCTGCAAAGCGCGATTACGCTGGGCGGCGGCTCGCTAGCCGGCGCACTTTACCTGGGCGTGTTGGGCGGCTACAGCCTGCTCTGGGTGCAGCCGCTAGCCATGATCATGGGCGTGATCATGCTTTCGGCTATCGGCTACGTGACCCTGACGACCCGACGCCGGCCCTTCGCCATGATCAATCAGGAAGTCAATCCCGTCCTGGGTTGGTCGTGGGCGCTGGCGGCCTTCGTCGCCAACATGGTCTGGATCCTGCCCCAGTTCGCGATGTCGACGGCGGCCGCGCAGCAGAGCCTGCTGCCGGGAATCTTCGGCGCCGACGCGATGAACGACTCCACTGCCAAGCTGATTCTGGTTCTGCTGCTGGGCGCGGGCTCGCTGACGGTCGTCTGGTCTTATGGTTCCGGGGGAAAGGGAGTCAAGGCTTTCGAGCTGATCCTGAAGTTGATGGTAGCTGCGATCGTCCTCTCGTTTATTGCCGTCGTCCTGCGGATGACGTTCACGGGGGCGCTTCCGTGGGGAACCATCCTGCGGGGATTCGTTCCGGATCTCAACCTCCTGACCCAGCCGGCCTCCTCCTATGCGCCATTTCTGGATGCCGTCGAGCCCGGATTTCGGGAATTCTGGAACGAATGGATCGTCAACGATCAGAGAGACTTCATGATCACGGCGGCAGCCGTAGCGGTCGGCATCAACATGACATTTCTGATGCCTTACGCCTTGCTGCGCCGAGGATGGGACCGGGAATTCCGCGGCCTGGCGACTTTCGATCTATCCACGGGCATGTTCATTCCGTTTCTGCTTGTGACAGGCTGCATCGTAATTGCGGCGTCCGCTCAGTTCCACACCCGGCCGGCTGAGGGCCTTGCGATCGGCACGGAGGCGGGAACTCCGGAAATCCCGCCGGCTGCGTCCATCGTCCACGGGTACAACGTCATCGTTCAGGCCCGCGTTCGGGCGGAACTGGGCGAAGAGACTTTCCATTCACTCACCCCAGTCGAACTGGAGAACCGCATCCAATCCCTGCCCGCGGCCGACAAGAAGATGGCCGCCATGCTGGTCCGACGCGACGCATTCGACCTCGCCCGCTCACTCTCCCCCCTGATGGGGGAACGCTTTTCGCAGCTGATCTTTGGAATCGGGGTTTTGGGAATGGGGCTTTCGACGGCCATCATCATCATGATCATCAATGGTTTCGTCATCTGCGAAATGCTGGGCCGGCCGGGCAGTCGCAGCCTCTTCCGAGCAGGAGCGATTCTACCCTGCCTGGGAGCCATGCTCGGCCCGTTTTTCTGGAGACAGGCCTCGTTCTATCTGGTCGTCCCGGTTTCGCTGCTGGGCATGATGCTGCTTCCCATCGCCTACCTGACTTTCATGGCGCTGATGAACAACAAGCGGCTCCTGGGCGAGCACATGCCCCGGGGAAAGAGCCGCGTCGCCTGGAACCTTCTGATGGCCGTATCCACTTCCTTTGCAACGCTTGGCAGCCTCTGGAGCGTGTGGTCGAGAGCGCAATGGACCGGAATTCTGGCCATGTTCCTGTTTCTGGCCGTCGTTGGCATCGCGCATATCCTTCGTAGCGGTCGAAGAGCCGCGGACGACACGAATCCGGAATAGCGTCAATCGGCGCTCACATGCCGTCTATGGGGCAACCCTGTTTGTTGAGATCCTTAAAGAAGTTGTGCGTGGCTCTGTAGTCGCCGCTCGTGAGCGCTTCTTGGAGCTCGGCCTTGACCCGGTCCTCGTTCAGATCGCAGCCGATGTCCGGGTGCGCGGCGTTCAGGAGGGCCGCCCCGGAAGATCGCGAACCGAATCGATGACAGGGGCGGCAAGAAAGCAGGATTCGAAAAAAATCTGAGATTGACGATCGGACCCATGTGACCACAAACACATCCGGATTGCGCCCTGAAAGTGTTTACTGGTAAACGAAATGAGTCCAATCGGCCTCCGATCGCCGCTCGAGACCTTCGAGCCGGGGATGTTGCGAGATTCTAGGGCTCAAATCGGGAAAGAGGAGTAGGAAGTTTTGGCGACGAGAGTTTTCGAATCCGGCGCGGGACGGCGCCTGTCTCGAAGGTGGCTGTCCGGTCTGGGACAACTGCCGCTCGGACTCAGCTTTGTCGCGCTTTATGGAGCTTTGGACTCCGTCTGCGCCGCGCTGGAACCGATGCAGAACATCGGCTACTTCTACCTTCCCGCCGGCTTGAGCCTGGCCCTGGTCCTCGGTTACGGGATCCACATGGTTCCCTATGTCATCCTGGCCAAGGTCCTGGCGGACGTCTGGTTGAATCCACTTGAATTGAATCTTGGTCTGGTGTTGATTTCCTCCGCTGCAGCCGGAGGAGTCTATGCGCTGGCGGCCAGCGTGCTGGGCGAACAGCGATGGAAAGCGCGCCTGCAGATCGGCTGTCGCAAACACCTGGCTCTTTTCCTGGGCATTGGAAACGTCTCGGCCCTTTTGCTCGCGTTCATCTCAGTTTCAGGCCTTCTGTACGCCGGAACGCTGGCGTTGGATCAGACCTCGAGCGTCGTCTTTCATGCCACGCTTGGAAACGCCGTCGGCATTCTGGGAATCACTCCTTTCCTCCTGTTGCACGCCTTCCCTGCCTACGACCGTCTAGCGGCCCGGTTGGGCGGCAGGGAGTCGCTCGTAAAGGCTTCGCCGGCGCCGTTTCGAATGTCCGAAACCGGAAAAGTGCGTTTGCTGGTCATGTTGGGAGTCGTGGCGGTCGCTGTCTCTGCGATCATGCTGATTCCCGTTTCCGACAAGTTCTGGCAGTTTTTCTTCCTGTTCTTCCCGCTGATGTGGATCGCTCTCGATGCGGGAGTTGGGAGCGTTGCACTGGCGCTCTTTTTTCTAACGACCGGCTTTACCGGTTCCCTCTGGATCACCGCTCCGGTTTCGCCCGCCGACAGCGTGCAACTTCAATTGCTGCTGCTGCTGGTTTCCGTCAACGCCATTCTCGTAGGAGCCGCAGTCACCGACAGCCAGTTGATCCAACGGGCCAACGCATATCGGGATCGCGTTATCGAGTCGGTCGGGTTTTCCGCCGATCAGCTGATCGGGGCGGAGAACTGGAAGGACGGATTCAATGAAATCCTGAGAAGGCTCGGACGAGCGGTTAGAGCGAGGCGAGTCATCCTGTTTGAGACTCGCTTTCAGGTCGATGATTTTTCATTCGAGCCGTCGCCCCACGGTTGGACTTCCGTAGACGCCCAGGTCGAGCCGGGACAGATTAAACTGCTGAACGCTCTGCTGTCGAATCATCTCGGCCAGCGCGGGGTGATGCTGAAGAACGGAGAAACCCTTCATTTCTACTCCAGTGAACTGCCGGAGCAGGAAAAGGCCATCCTGGATTCCCTCGGCGTGCGATCCATTGCAGCCACCCCCATTTCCGTTCAAAGAAACTTCTGGGGCGTGCTGGCGTTCGACCGCGGAATCGCTGAAGGAGACTGGGGCAAACATGAACTGGACTCCCTGCGAGCGGCAGCCGATAACCTGGGATCGCTGCTGGCGCGCGTGAAGATCGAAGAGCAGTTCCGCCAGCTCACCGGAAACATCCGCGCAGTTTTCTGGATTTCGACGCCCGACGGAGCTCGGCGCACCTACGTCAGCCCGTCTTACGAACAGATCTGGGGCCGCTCCAGACAAGCGCTCCAGACGGAACCGGATTCCTGGCTGGACGCAATTCATCCGGAGGACCTGGATCGCGTTCGTTCGGCGCTCTCGAAGCAGATTCGAGGGGAATTCGACGAAGAGTATCGCATACTTTTTCCGGATCAATCCGTTCGCTGGATTCGGGATCGAGGATCGCCGGTCCGAGATGAGATGGGCAAGGTCACGCAAGTGGTCGGAATCGCAGAGGATGTGACCAGCCACAAGGAGGCCGAAGGGAAAATCGGAGAGACCTCCCTGCTGCTGGCCTCCCTGATCGACAATCTGCGCAGCGCCATACTGGTAGAGGACGAAGCGCGCAAGATCCGGCACGTCAACCAGACCTTTTGTGAACTCTTCCGCCTGCCGGTTTCGCGGGAAGAACTGTTTGGAACCGACTCTCGCCTGCTATTTTCCCAGAATCGCGACTTCTCACGCCGACTGGAAACCATCGTCAGGGGCGGAGAACGGATGCTGGCCGAAGAAATCGTTTATGAGGATTCCGTTCTCAAGAGAGACTACATCCCGCTATTAGTCAGCGAACAGGGGCAGTTCCACGTCTGGCAATACCAGGACGTTACCGCGGAAAAGCAGACGGAAAGTAAGATCAAGTCTTCGCTGCAAGAAAAGGAAGTTCTGCTCAAGGAGATCCATCACAGGGTCAAAAACAATCTGCAGGTGATCTCCAGTCTGCTGAGCCTCCAGTTCAACCAGATCACCGACGAACAGGCGCTTCAAGTGCTGGCGGAAAGCCAGAACCGCTTGCGAGCCATGGCGCTCATCCATGAGCGCCTCTACAAATCCGAGGATCTGGCCCGCATCGACTTTCCGGGGTATGTGGAGAACCTGACCGATTTTCTCGTGCGAACGTATCAGTCGGCCTCCGGCCGAATCAAGATGAGGCTCGAGCTGGAACAGGTTCCGCTGAACATCGACGCCGCCATTCCCTGCGGACTGATCATCAACGAACTGGTTTCGAACTCCTTAAAGTACGCCTTTTCAAACAATCAGGAAGGGGAGATTCTGGTCCGTCTCCGAAAGCAGCGCAATGGGGAGATTCTTTTGGTGATTCGGGATGACGGTGTTGGGATGAAAGAAGGATTCGACCTCAAGAATGCCCCCTCACTCGGATTAAAGCTGGTGCACAGCCTGGTCAAGCAGTTGGGAGGCGGCGTCGAGTACAAGAACAAGGATGGCACTGAATTCTCTATACGTTTTCCCCTCCGCCAAGGCGGTGAAGCATGAGCGACGTCGACCGGCGGATCATGATCGTTGAAGACGAGACGATTGTAGCGCTCGATCTGGAAACGCGCCTGAAAACCTTCCACTTCGACGTCGTCTCGTCCGTAACGACCGGGGAGGAAGCGGTGCGGGAAGCCGAAGAAAAGCGCCCCGATCTGATCCTGATGGATATCAATCTGGACGGGCAGATCGACGGCGTTGAAGCCGCGGGAACGATTCGCCGTCGTTTCGGGATTCCGATCATATTTCTGACCGCCTGGGGGGACCAGACCACGCTGGATCGAGCCAAGGAAACTGAACCGTACGGATACATCATCAAGCCGTTCGAGGATCGAGAGCTCTACAGCCAGATTGAAATCGCCATTCACAACCACCGCTCTGAAAGCGACCTGCGGGAACGGGAGGAACGCTTTTCACTGGCCAACCAAGGAAGCGACGACGGCCTATGGGACTGGAACACGGAAAAGAATACGATCTACTTTTCCTCAAGGGCCGCCGCGCTGCTCGGCTACACCTCCGAAGAACTGGTGGGCGCTCCCAAGGACTGGTTGGAAAGGATTCACCCGGGCGATCGCGCGCGGGTGCGAAACGAAATACGGAATCATATCAAGGGGGACCAGCAGCATTTCTACAGCGAACATCGAACGCTCCACAAAGACGGCTCGTACCGGTGGATTCTAGCCAAGGGACTGGCCTTCCGCAACGAGGACGGAAAAGTCGTCCGAATGGCCGGTTCATTGACAGACGTCACCGACCGGAAGCTGTTCGACCCTCTGACGGGCTTGCCGAACCGAGCCCTTTTTATGGATCGTCTGGAACGCGCCCTTCGCAAGTTTCAGCGGGAGCCCACGTACGCCTTTGCCGTTCTGGCGTTGAAGGCCGAGAATTTTGGGCGGTTGAGCGACAATCTCGGCTGCGCATTTCGAGATGAACTGCTGGGCCGCTTTGTAGACCGGCTGCAGCGGGAGTTGAAATCCGAAGACACGGTGGTCAGCCTCGGAGAGGAAAGCTTTGCGATCCTTGTGGAGGAAATCGAAGATGCCACGGCGGCGATGCAAGTGGCCGAATCGATCCAGCAGAGATTAAAGAAGCCGTTTCACCTGAAAGGAGAGGAGGTTTACGCGAAGTCGTTTATCGGCATCACCTACAGCACGTCCAGCTACCGGCACCCCGAAGACCTGTTGCGGGACGCGCAGACGGCCATGCACCGGGCTCGGGAACATGCCAACTCCTGTGAAATTTTCGATCTGGGAATGAGAACCAAGGTCCTTTCGAGAATCCGGCTGGAAACGCAACTCCGGCAAGCGCTGGATCGCGAGCAATTGATCATTCATTACCAGCCGATCGTGTCCTTGAAGGACGCCGCACTGACCGGATTTGAGGCCCTGGTGCGGTGGAAGCACCCGGACGGACGGCTGTTGGCGCCAAAAGAGTTTATTCCGCTGGCCGAGGAGGCCGGCCTAATGGTTCCGCTGGAACGCTGGGTGTTGGACACCGCGTGCCGTGAGCTGCAGAGGTGGAAGAAGAAATCCAACAGGCCCCCCCCCGCCTTGAGCGTCAATTTTTCTTCGGAGCAATACCAGCAAGTCGATCTGATTGAGATGCTGGCAGACACCCTGCAACGAACCGGCTTCCCTCCGGAGAGATTGAAGCTGGAGATCACCGAAAGCGCTTTTCTGAAGGATTCCGAAAAGCTGACCCGACTGCTGCAATCGATTCGAGAACTCGGCATTCAACTCCACATGGACGATTTCGGTACCGGATACTCCTCGCTGTCATACCTGTGCCGGCTGCCGGTAACGAATCTGAAAATCGACAAAAGCTTTATCAGCGGCCTCGAATTGAACCAAGAGACCCGCCAGATTGTGCGGGCCATCGCGTCGCTGGGCCAGAGCCTCCGGCTGGAAATCACCGCCGAAGGCATCGAAACAGCGCCCCAGCTTCGCGAGGTTGTGGGCCTGGAATGCGATTACGGACAGGGATTCCTTTTCTCTCGCCCCTTGGAACCAGCGGCTGCTGAACTGCTGATCCTTCAACCGGAAGATCTGAAAAGAATCCTCGAGGCAGGGCGGCTGTCGGCTGGGACGCCGTTCTCCGAAGCGGCGGCCGCTTCGCAACGACTCAACAACGTCAGGAAGTTCCCGCGTCGAGTTGGAGTCCCAAAAAAATGAGCCTCCGGCAATTCTCGATCGACGCTCACGCCGGGCGCCTGATCGAATGCTCTTCAAGGGAAGGTAAGGGCAACGCGCACTCCGGCGAAGTGCCTTCGCTTCTGCAGATCCCTCCGAAACCGGGGGTCGCCAGCTGGATTGCCGGACGGCATCAATGAGTCCCGCAGCCCGGAATCATAAGAGCCCCACCGCGCTGACTCGGTCTCTGACCACAAGGCGATTCGTGCGCGGGATGAGAGCGGGACTTGAAAATCGCGTCTCGGGGAAAATATACGTCAGCGCCTCTCGCCGGCCCTGACTTCGCGGTGGGCGGCCAGCATGGTTCTGGATACGGCTTCCAGCGCCTCCTTCCAGGCCTCCCGATGGACGGAGGACCATTCCTCACCCATCATTTCCCCGATGATTTCCAAAAGGGTCTGAGCGAACGCCTCGTAATGGGCGGGCGCGACTCCGTATCCGGCATGGCGCCGGCCCAAGGCCTTCAAGCTTTCGCTCAGCGTGTCGGGCGATCGCAGGTTCTCGATCATCATGACCAGCGCCGAAAAGAGGTGCTGCTGCTGCCGGCTCATGGCAACGTGGCTGAAGAGCGGCTTGACGCGAGGGTAATGCTGGAAGAGGCGCCCATAAAACTTTTCGGCGAATTCGGTTCCGCGACTGGAGATCTTGGAAAAGTCCGCTTCGATCAAAGTCACCCGGTCCGATCCGAGCGAATAGACGTCCAGTTCGCCGGTCAGGGGATTTTCGGATAGATCCAGAATCTGAAGGACGTCCATGCGCGATCCGCTCCGAAGCGCGGATGCCCCGGCGAAGCCAATGTCGTTGCTGCGAAGCTTCAGCTTCACTAACTGGTGCCAGCCGTTTCCCTGAGCCATGGCTTCGGCGCCCCGGTCGCCTAAGCGATTGTAGGACAAATCCAGAAAAAAGAGCCTGGAGGCCAAGGGCCCAAGCGTCAGGGCCGCCGCCCCCTCGGGGCCGATTCCGTTGTCCTGAAGCGACAGCCGCTCCAGATGGGCGAGTCCGCTGGCCGCGGCGACTGCCGCGGCACCCTCGTCTCCGATACCGTTGCTGTTAAGCGAGAGCTCCTCCAGACCTGCCAGGTAGGGGGATGAAAGGAAGCGGCTCAGTTCGTTCTGGGACTTAAAAACGCCGTCCAAAATCAGAGTGCGCAATCCGATAGCCTCGGGCGTCGAACCGATGGCGGAGTCGGCGTCGCCGCCGCTTTCATTGTACGAGGCGTCCAGTTCCCGAAGCGCCCCGCGTCCGTTCTTCAGCAGAGCAGACAATTGCGGCGCCGACCAGCCAACGCGGCGCAGCCGCAGGCCGCGCAATCGAAGAAGTCGGATCGAAATCGACAGAGACTCGGCCGCTCGAGCGCCAATCGGATTCTCGGACAGATCCAGCGAGTCGAGTTGAAGTCCGCCCCCCTCGAGAAGCGAAATTCCAGCCGCCGAAATGCCGTTTTGAGAAATATTCAACGCGGAGAGGCCCGACAAGTGGGGCGCCCCCAGCAAAATGGCGAGGCCCGTGTCGCCGATCTCGTTGTCGGCCAGGTCGAGGCGCCGCAGCCGACGCGCCAAAAGGGATGCCGCCAGCGCCATGGCGCCGTTGGCGCCCACCGAATTGGACGAAACGTCCAGCACCTTGAGCGATTCCAGGCTGCTGGAGGCGAGCAGAAACTGCAGACCTTCCCGACCCAGATTGTTCTGAGCCAGCGCCAGCTCCTCCAGTTGCGCGAGACTTCGGGAGAGGGCCAGGGCGGCGGCGCCTCCTGGACCGATCGAATTGCAGCTCAGATCCAACCGCTGCAGTCCCGTCCATCCGGAAGCTGTCGACAGCAGAGCCACCCCGTCGCCTCCCAAAAGGTTATCGCCCAAGAGCAAGGTCCGGAGCCGGGGCAGATCCGCATGCGAGAGCGCTTCCGCTCCGGCGGCGCGCAGGTCGTTTTCGGACAGGTCCAGGCGTTCGATCGGCAATCCGGCCTCGACCAGCTCGCGCAGACCGGAAACGTCCACGCGGCTGCGAGCCAGTTTCAGAATCCGCAGGCGCCTCAGGTGCGGGCTGGCTGCGATCAGTCGGAGGCCTTCGCTGCCGATGGGATTGCGGCTCAGGTCCAGCTCTTCGAGTCCGGAAAGCGCCGCACTCCCGGCCAGCTTCTCTACTCCGGTAGGACCGATGAAATTGTCGGCTAGAAGAAGGCTCTTGATAGTGGACAACGCCTCCGATTCGGCCAAATCTGCGGCATCGGAATCTCTCAGCCCCTGGCCGGACAGATCGAGTCTGCGAGCCAGCTTCCATAGGGGGCGAGGGGCGCCGCGCCGACAGGATTGCCACCAGGACAGCATGGCTCGGCGCTCCTGCATGGGCCACTCCGAAAGCTTTTGCGACGCCGAGTGGTAGATCTCTTCGTCCTGGGTTTCCAGGTATCGGGAAAGGGCGACCCAGGAATTGGTCGAGGGCTTGCTGCACAGGGCTTCCAGCAATGCGGGCCGGGTTCTGGCGAACGACGGCTGCAGACTGCTTTCAATCAGCGCGAGTTCGTCGCAGACTTCGACGGCCGACCTGGGGCGATCCGCCGGATCGGTTGAAACCAGGCGGCTGACGAAGCGGTCCAGAATCGGATGGGCCGACAGTTCCGAAACGACTTCGCTGGGGGCCGGGCCGGGCTCCCCTGCCGGGCGGTGCGAGGACAGGATGCCCTGAATGCTTCGATCTTCGCTCTCATAAGGCGGCCGTCCGGTCAACATTGCAAATAAGGTAGCTCCCAGTTGCCAAAGGTCCACGGCGGCCGTCATGTCCGCTTTCGGAGAGAACTGCTCGGGCGCCATATATTGTGGGGTGCCTAGCAATCCCGCCGTCTGAGTCACTTCATTGGAGACGATTTTCGCGATTCCGAAATCCAGCAGCTTGATCGACTCGGCAGGTTCGCCCGCCTGCAGGACCATCACGTTGGCCGGCTTCAAATCTCGATGCAGGATCTGATTGGCATGAGCCGCCACCAGGCCGGAGGCAATCTGCCGGGCGATGCGAACGGCCCGAAGCGGTTCCAGACGATTCTCTGAATCCTTTGTCGCCAGAAGTGCATTCAGGGGAGTGCCTCGGATCAGCTCGAACAAAAGGTACAATCCCGAATCATCATCCAGCGTTCCGGCCGCGAAGCATCGGGCCACGTTGGGATGATTGATCCGCTCCAGCACCACGGCCTCGTTGATGAACCGCTCCCTGACGGCTGCGTCTTGAGCCCAGTCCTCCCGAAGAATCTTCAAAGCGCGCCGTAAACCGCCCACGACGGTTTCCACTTCATAAACCACTCCAAAGCCCCCGGCTCCCAAGCGCCGGACCACTCGATACTGCCCCCCCGCCACAACTTGCCCCAACAGGAAATCGGACGGCCATCCGGAGCCGGGACGACTGGTCCGGCAATGGGGGCAGGACTGAACAGATTGCCCGGAAAGCGTTTGATGACACTTTGAGCAGTAGACTTCGGCCCCCTCAAGCTGGGGAAACATTTGCGGGACCGCCGGAGGGACAGGCGAAAGGAATGCGCTCTCAGCGTCTTCGTGGGCAGCCAACAGCCGCCGCACCCGCTCCTGCAGGCCCGCGTCCGCGCCGCAGCTCTCGCTCAAGTAGCTCTCCCGCTGAGTCAGGGGCAGGCCCAAACAGGCCTGGAAAATCTCTCGTTCACGACTGTCGCTGGCCATATCGATCGCTTCCCTTGCACTCCCGGGCTGATTCGCTCGCTGCCGGCGCCATCGCCCCGAAATGCGAAGGACTCCGACAAATTATACTCTCCGTCGCCTTCACTCCCACCATCAGCCTGAAATTTTCGGGCGGTTGGGGGGTCCCATTCGCCTTTGGATCGGCTGTCCGCCGCCTGCTACCCGGGTCGATCCAAGCTCCGGTCCGCCCAAGAAATGGGGTCCTCCAGGGGCTCTAAATGCGTAAAGACGGTCGTGGCGGACGTGCTTCTACGAATCTCTCCCTCGATGGATTCAAGCAGATCGTGTCCCTCTTGAACGGACCACTCTCCCGGCACCTGAATATGGACCGAAACGAAATTCCGGGCGCCGGCCTGCCGAGTCCGCAGCGCATGGTACTTGATGCCGCCTTCCCCAAACCGGTCCAGTATGGCTCGAATCTCTTCCAGGTCCGCATCCGGCAGCGCGGTGTCCATCAAACCCAGAGCCGACCGGCGCAAAAGCTGGACGCCCACCCAGCCGATATGGCATCCCACGGCGATGGCGATCAGCGGATCCAGCATGTGCCAACCCGAGATGGAGACGGCTGCGAGCCCGACCAGGACCGCCAGCGTGGTCCACACATCGGTCATCAGATGGTATGCGTCGGCTTCCAGCGCGACGGAGCGCTCCCGGCGTCCGGTTCTCAACAGCAACTGCGCCACCAGGAAGTTGGCCAGTCCGGCGATGGCGAGAACTCCGAGTCCCCAATTCAAATGCTGCAGAGGCGCCGGTTCCAGGATTCGGAATACCGCTGCGATCCCAATCGCCCCCGCAGCGATCAGGATGAGCATCCCTTCGGCGCCGCTGGAAAAGTACTCCGCCTTTTCGTGTCCGTAGGCGTGGTCCTCGTCCGGCGGCTGGCTGGCCACCTTCAAGGCCGTCAGAGCGACCAAACCGGCCGTCAGATTCACTCCCGATTCCAAGGCGTCCGACAGCATGCCCACCGAGTTGGTCAGAAAATAGGCCGCCCCCTTCAGGACCATCGTAAAGACGGCGGTCCCAACAGAAAGCCACGCATAGCGTTGAAGTCGGCTTCGCTCCATCATGACTGAAATCAGTTCTGTCGGATCAGGCACCTACGGGGCCGGACGACGGAAGCGGCGCCGGCCACCCCTGCCCAGTTCGGATCAGCTCAGCAACCTTCTTCGAGAATTTGGATCTGGTCCGGGCGATTTGGAACGATGCAGAGGAATTCAAAGGGTTCCTCCAGAACTTTGTAAAAATGCGGGACGCCGGCTGGAATAAAGAGCACGTCGTCGGCCTGCACTTCGAAGACCCGGTCCCCGATTCCGACTCTGGCACGACCCTTCAGGACGTACTGTTCGTGCTCTACTTCGTTCTTGTGCAGAGGCATGCCGCCCTCCCGCCCCATGGAAAATCTTCGCATGGCAAAGTTCGGCGCTCCGTCTTCAGGCCCCAGAAGGACCTGAACCCTGGTAGCGGCGCCGGCCGCAACTTCCTGCTCACGGACGGTGTCGGCCGCCCTGACGATAGGTTCTTTTGCCATTGATTTTCCTCCTCCTTCAGTCCCCCCAAGTCTAACGCACTTTGCGGCCGGCTTCGCGAGACGATCTGCGGCATGTTGTTCGGCCCAGATTTCTCAAAACTCCACCGTGGCGAGGGGCTCGCGCGGCGCCCAGGCCCTGAAACGAATTACCACATTCCTGTTTTACGATTGTCAAGCTTGCTTCGGTTTGCTAGGCTTCTGGGATAACATCCAAAAGGGGGGTATACGCATGAGAGCAGGAACAGCATTCGGTAGCGTGATCTGTGCGTTGATTTTAATTTCAGGCTGCGCGCCGTCCGAACCGGCGTACGAAGCGGTCGTGGACCCGGCCGAGGCCAGGGTCGCGCTTGACCAGTTGGCGCCTCAATACGAGCAGGCCCTTGCGGCTGGAAACGTCGAGGGGCTGATGGCCTTGTTTACGGCCGATCCCATCCGCATGCCACCCGACCAGCCGATAGAGCGGGGCCGGCAGGCGCTGGAGCAGGCCTTTCGGCAGTTTTTCGCTTTGGGCGCGGCTTCCATTCAGATTGACCCCGAGGACGCCGTTATCGTCGGCTCGACGGCCGTTTCTCGGGGAACTTACCGGCTGACGATCACTCCAGCCGACGGGGAACCGATTACGGAAGAAGGCAAATGGATCAATCATAATCAAAGGCAGGAAGACGGTTCTTGGAAGATCGCCTGGAATATGTGGAACCGCAACCACGCCGTGCCGCCGATCACGCCGGCGGAATAGCGTCCATCGCCGATGGCGATTTGCCTGACCGCAACCCTGAATGCCTCGTCGCCTCGGCTGCGGCGAGGCATCGCTCCTTGCATCGCAACTGAGTCAACCCATACTCGAACCGCGGGCCGGCTACTCTCGCCGCTCGCACTTCCGAAATGTTCCGAAAACCAAATCCCATAGCGGATTGGTGACTCCGAAGCACTTCTTTTCGTCCACAAAATGATGGTAAAAATGCCATTGCCGCTGATACTTCAGCGGAAGACGCTCGGAGTTCGAAAAGTGCAGGCGACAGTGCACCCATTCGTAATAGATAAATCCACTCCAAAGTCCGCACATCAGCCCGCCCGTCGTAAACCAGCTTCCAGAAGCCAGAAACGATAGCCCAACGAAGATCGCAGAAGCGGGGATGCTGTAAACCGGACGCACAAAGAGACGCTCCAGATCGCGCGGAAACCCGTGGTGGCTCAGATGGATGCGCAGCCTCAGCCGCTGCAGCTTCCTGCGGTCGGGATCTCCGTGGAATCCCAACCGGTGCGTCAGATACTCCAGCAGGGTCCAACCAAACAGACCGACAGCCCAGAGCAGCAGGAATTCAAGTCCCGTCCGATTCGATTCCAGACTGAAGGCCAGAAACACAAATCCCGTCATCAAGAGCGGATAAATCCAGAACGTCGAACTTTGACGGAAAACCTGAAACGCGGTCATCGCTTGATTTCATGCTAGCCGATCCGGGACGCGAGAAGCAAGTTTAGGTTGAAGCTGTGTCTCGACTTCAGGTGGCCCGACGACCCCGGACGGGGACAACCCAGGTTCTCCATTCGGCAGCCCGCAGGCCGCATGGCGCAACGTCGCGAAAATCGAAGAAAAACGGAGGAGCCCATCTATCGCATTGGCCGATTCGGAAGTATTATTATACTTAAGGAGATCGATATGAAACGTATTACAACGATCACGTCTCTATTTTTCGCCCTATGTCTCACCGTTTCAGCTGCCGATCAGAAGGAGCTGACTGTCGTCGTCAAGGAGCAAGGCGGACACAGCATCGTTGCAAAGAAACTTCCCATGGAACCGTCGCCGATGGCGTCTGATTTCGAGCTGTTCGCGGACAAAGTGCTCTCAGAACTGAAGCAAGCGCTGGAGTTCTTTGATCTGAAAGGCTCGGCTGAAGTCTCGTTCAGCCTGCAGACGACGGAAATGCGGCGAGTGCATGTGAAGATCGACTTCGAGAATCCGGAAGTGGATTCCAAGATGCTGGAGAGCGCTCTGCCGGAACCCGCCGATATGGAGCTTCCGGCGAAGAATCTCGCGCGCAGGATTCTCGGATCGATCTTTTCCTGCATGGAGAGCTGAGCGCAGCTGATCTAGCCGGAACAGCTACGAAATCACCGTCCGGCGCGGCGGCCATTACATCTGGGTTTTGAGCGGTCAGACTGTTTTGGACGCCCGGCCGGAGGAGCGCCCCGCCGGCGTCATCGGCCTCCAGTGCCAGCCGGGGCGCCCGATTCAATTTCGCAATATCAACCGGCGGCTTCCGTAGGGTCTGCCGCCTTGGGAGCATTCCGCGAATCAGCCCCGCAGATCCCGCACCAGGCGCTCGCAGGTCCGAAGCCCGAACGCAAGGATCGAAAGCGTCGTCGTCTTGTCGGTCGGAAAGGGGAACACGCTGGCGTCGCAGAGGTAGAGGTTGGGCACGTCGTGGCACTGTCCATAGGCGTTGGTGACAAATCGTTCTGGGTCATGGCCCATGCGGCAAGTTCCGACCTCATGCTGGCTGAAGCCCGGCCAGAACGGCTTGTCGCCGACGCCCCACAGCTCTCCGCCGGCTTCCCGCAGTATTTCCGAACAGACCTGCTTGGAATGCTCCCACATCATCAGTTCGTTGGGTCCCCAGTTGAAGTGGAAGCGCAGCGCTGGAATGCCGTAGACGTCCCTGACCTCAGGGTCCAGATCGACGTAATTGCCGGCAGTCGGCAGCGACGGGGCCTGAATCGTGAATGAGACCGGCGTCGGATAGTGCCGCTTGATCTGGCGTTTGAAATCGGAGCCGAAGCCCTCCAGCCGCCGGTGATACCAGGGGAATTCGCCGCACCCCCCGCCCGGATACACCGCATAGCCGCGGATGAACTTCTCCTGCTTGGGACTGTCTAGATTCTGCCACCGAGGCATCCAGGCGATCGTGCTGCTGGAAACGTTGTCAGGGCGGCTGGGCTGGTCCAGCAATTGTGGAAGGTAGCCGTAGGCAGACGTCCCGTACAGGTGATCGCACAGATTTCGTCCCAGCTGCCCGCTCGAATTGGCGATTCCGGTCGGCCAATGGCTGGACTTCGAGTTGAGCATGATCTTGGTCGTTTCGAGACAGGACGCGGCCAACACCACCGTTTTGGCGAGGACTTCAACCTCCGCTCCGCTTTCCCGATCGATGTAGGCGACGCCTCGGGCCATTCCGTCGGCGTCGACCAGCACCTGGCGGGCCAGGGCGTTGGCGCGCAGGTCGAGGCGCCCTGTGGCCTCGGCGTCCGGCAAAAAGAACCAAGGAGTGGAAAAAAATGACCCTGTATCGCAGCCCGACGTGCAGTTGCCGCAATAATGGCAGGCGGGGCGTCCTTGATGATTGACCGTCAACTGAGCGATGCGATCCGGAAAGTACGGCACGCCGAGCTTTGAAGCTCCATGCTGCAGGATGTAGTCCAGACAGCGAAACGGGATGGGAGGCAGGTATTCCCCGTCCGGATTGCTCGGCCGGTTCTGAACTGTGCTGGCGACGCCGATCATCCGCTCGACGCGCCTGTAGTACGGGGCGATTTGATGATAGCTCAACGGCCAGTCGACATCGAAGCCGTCCAGAGCGGCGGCCTTAAAGTCGATTTCCGCGAAGCGGGGAGAAGAGCGCCCCCAGAAATTGGTGCGCCCGCCGACGACCTTGGCTCTGGTCCATTCCCATTCGGTTCCGGGCGCCGTCGTATAGACGATCTCATGCTCCCAGCACCCGTGCGTGTATTCGTTCTCGTCATGATAATACTCGACGGCCGGATCTCCGAATCCGCGAAACTTCATTTCATATGACATCCGATGATTGCGGAAATCACGGGACGGGTTGAGCCGGTGGCCCGAATTCAGCGCGGCCACCTTAAGCCCGGCTTCGATCAGCGCCCGAATGGCCATTCCCCCGCCTGCGCCGGTGCCGACGACGACAGCGTCGTAGATCTCAGGCGCGATGGTCGCCGTCATGCCTCAGCCCTCCCTTCTCTGAGCCTGCGATGCTCGCGGTCATCATCGTGCGGGCAGCCGGGAGGCTGGGCGTAGCTGGTCTGCAGGGCCGGACAATCCAACTCCTCCATACCGATCTTGGAGCTGTAAAATCCCATGACCGCGTAATCCCGCATGAGCCGAAACCACTGGCGCCCCTGCTCCTCACCGGGGCGGAATCGCTCCGCGTAGGCCAGATGGGTGAAGAATTCTTCCTGCCGCTCGCGGTCCAGTTCGACAAAGCCGGCGCCGTACAAGATACGACAGCGGGCCTCGACCCAGTTCAGTCCGTCCCTCAAAGGGACCTGGAGCTTGCGGTCGACGGAGGCCATGAAATCGACAAACTCGCTGACGCCCGCCTCTCGGGCGCCCGGAGTCCCGTCGCTGGGAATGATCAGTTCGCACGTCCGCTCGACGACCCGGTATTCCGCTTCGGTAAAAAATTGCAGCCGATACTCCCGGGAGGCAAGCGTCGAGGTCGAGTGAGCGGCTCCCCCGAATACCCACCTGGAGAATCCCGAAAACTGCCCGGCTGCCGAGGCCAGGGCCAAAACCCGGAGAGCCTCGCGTCTGTCGATTCCTTGTCCGCCCATTCCAACCTCTGCGCTTTCCTGCACCCGATTCTAGCTCAGCACTCGAAAGGGTGAAAGGAGCGCCTGCGACATTGGCGCCGCACACGATCCCATCAGGGGCCTGCCCCAGCCGCAAGCGGCAATTCACCGTTCCTCGTCCACGACCCCCGGCGGCGAGCGGTCTCGAGAGGCGTCGTCCAACACCAACACCCAGTCCAGCAGCTCCCCCGGAGCGGGAGGCATGAACTCGCGGGTGCCGCTGGCAGGAAACTCCCCGATCTGTTCAGCCCGCCCGGTCCGGGGATCGAACCACCACGCGCGCACGAAGGGACCACGCACGACGTCCATCCGAACTGTAAACGCTCGGCCCACGGGCGCGTAGACCATCGCATAGGTGCGCTCCGAATCGCAGGTGGCGACGAAGCGGTGGCGTCCGCGGCCGGGAACTGCGGTGGGCACCGAATGTGCGACCACGATCGAGTCGTCCGGAAGGCGCGTCAGAAACGGGCGGGATTCCATCAGCCGCCGGCCGTGCTGCATCTGGGAGGCGCCCGGCTGCTGCAGAGCTTCGCGCCAGGGCATCAACGGGTTGTTGACCGGATCGCGTTCGGGCTCGTACATCTGCCAGACGGAGTGATGCCCGTAGACGTGGCCGAAGGCGCCGGAGAAGAGATTCCAGTACAACGGCCGGCGGACGTCAGCGGCCACCGAGTGGCCCGAGCGCTCTGCGTCGAACGCGATGGGATGATCCTCGTATATCGGTTCGCCGTCCAGCACTGGCTTGACCGGAACGCGCGCGTAGTCTTCGGCCGTGGCGGCGTAGTGTCGTTCGAACTCGGTCACGTGGCCATTCTGGCGCATATTGAAGTCAAGCCAGTCGGCCTCATGGAAATACTGCGCCGACCCTTGGCCTCCCTGCGGGTGAAAAGTGATCAGGTTGCGGCCGCCGTCTCCCTTGCGCAGGCCCGCAGCCATCCGCTCGACGATCGCCCGATGGCCTTCGTTGTCGATGGAGCGATCGCCGCCAACGATCCAGATGACGCCCCGGTCTCGATATCGCCGTCCGAGCCATTCCCCGTATATTTCGGCGTTCTCGGGAGTGAAGATCTCCGGACCGGCGCCCCATTTGAGGTTCCACTTGTCCCCCCACGTAGGCAACAGGCCGACGTACAGCCCCAATGAATTGGCCCTGTCCACGATGTAGTCGACATGATCCCAGTAGTCGGGCTCGTCCTCGCGGACGTCGGGGCGGGCGGGATCGTTGCCGATCAGAGGGAGGTGACCGTAAGGGTTGGGCTCCCGAAGGCCGTCCAGCTCCGCCAAGGCCACGGCTTGAATCACCGTGAACCCCTTGCGAGCCCGATCTTCGAGATAGAGGTCGGCCTCATTCCGGTCCAGGCGATGAAACAGCTCCCAGGCCGTATCGCCCAAGTAGAAAAAGGGACGCCCGTCATCAAAAACGAGAAAACGCCGGTTCTCGCTCACCTGCAGCGCAGGAAGCTCGGCCCGCAGCGGCAAGGCCATGGCCCCCGCCAGCATCGCCGCGAGCGGCAATCGACACCGCTTGATCCTCATGAGTCCTCAGTTTAGACAGGATTCGAACGGCTTGCCAATGAGCTGACTCTTGGCGATTGCGCATCCACTACCGGAGTCGCCTGAAAGCCGGCGCGGCCCCTTCGCCTTCGGCGGGCGAACCAATCGAGAAAAGCGTGGGCGGCAGCACGACCTCGGCTTCGGGATTGTAGTAGTCGTACAGGATCGAAGGCGTGGAAAGCGCAATCATCGAGTGGCGGGGCCTGAACAAGAATCGAAAGCTGACTTCGCTTCGCCGCGGCCAAAGATAGGCGATAACGCGATCCGGCATAATTTCATACCGGCTGAAGACTCCGTTACTTTCGCGCCGGGCCGCTTCCAGGGATTCCCGATCGACTTCCACTCCTGGAGGCAATCCTATTTCAGCCAGCATCATTCCATATCCGTGAAAGCCGATGCGTTCGGCCTTCAGCCGGCATTCGATCTCGCTTCCCGCGGAAGCCTCGCTGACGCTGAACTCCACGCTATATCTCAAGGATGGCGAGGCGGGGGGAGCTTCAGCCTCCCAGTCGACATAATAGGACCAGACCAGTTGCACGACGGCGAATCCAGTCCCACGGCCGACGACTTCCACCGAGGAAACCCCTGGCAGCGAGTAGTCGGAAAGATCGACCGTGCGAGGGCCCGCTGTCCTTTGAAATCGGGCAGGCGTGAGCGTGTCGACTATCCTGCCGTCGACCGATACGTCGAACCTTCGCGGTCCTTTGAACCGATCGCTTCCGCGGGAGTCCTCGCGGGAGAGAACGGAAAGCAGCGCACGCAAGGCGTTGACGGTGGACTGCGTGGACTGCCAACCGCCGTGCCGATCCTTGTGATGAAGCAGGAAGAGGAGGCCTCTTTCGATCAGTTCGTCGGTCTGTTCGGTGGAAACGCCGACTTGTGCGCCGCGAACCATGGCTTCCACCGCAAGCGCCGTCGTCTCGATGCGACCCGAAAGCCCCCAGCCGTAAAACGGCGTGTTGGTTTCCAATCTCCAGTAGCGGGCGCCTCCTGCTGGATGCGCCAAAGTCTCCAACCGTCTCAGGGCCCTGGCGGCGCGGTCAAAGTCGCCTACGCTGACTGCCGCATGCGCGTAGGATGCGATCAGATAGGGCTCGTCGAACTCGCCAACCGGAGCGTCCAGAAACTCCAACGCGCGCGCTACTCCAATGTGCTCCTCCACGCTTCTCGCACTTTCGGCCAGCGCTCTGGAAACGTACGCAGTCGTCAGGAGCGCTCTTCTTCGAGGGCTCGGAACGTGCCGGTTCGACTCCTCATCCCAACTGCCGTCGGGCTTCTGGCGGGAAAACAGCCAGCTCCGGAGAGATGCGGAAACAGCTTCTTCGAGGCGGACGGTCTTGGAGGATTCCTCCAACAGTCGCAGGGCGTAGGCGGAAAGGGCCAGATCGGGCTCTCCTCCCGGCCAGTAGGAAACGCCTCCGAGCGGACGATGGTAGTCGAACAGCTGTTTCAATCCGTTCTCCAGGGTGGTCCGGGCCATTCGCCTGGCCTCGGAACCGACCCGCGCGTTGGCCGGCGCGTAGCGAAGCAGCAACAGGCTCGGGTACGTGGCTGAAATCACCTGTTCGGCGCAGCCGTAAGGACGAGCGCGAACTGCGTCCATCCCGTCGATCAAATGATCGATGAGATCGGGGTAGACCCTCAGCTCCGCGGTCGCGTGCCGCGGATTTGCGCCTTCAGGGATTTCCAGCCGTAGCGTGGCAGAGTCCTGAAACAGCGAAGACTCGGAGCGTACGATTTTCCGACCTTTCGGCCTGACGGCAAGAGCTTTTTCGATCGCATCGGAAGCCTCCGATCCCAAAGCCGTCAGCCGCAGCTTCGCCTCGCCTTCGACCTGGGCGGCTCGAATCGGGACCGGCACCCGGATCGCCTCACGGGCGGGAACCTCTGCGATCCCCTTAGCTGCGCCCATCAGGGAGAGCCCGGGCTGAGGTTCGGCATTCCATCGCACCGGCTGGTCGCGATCAAGAAAGTTGCGCAGCACCAGAGGAAGTTCGATCACGTCCCCCTCCGTTAATAGCGGTGGAGGGTCAAACTCGATGAAAAACGGCAGAAAAGTCTGGATCTGGGCGGCCGCTGTGCGAACTCTCCCGTCTCTGGTGGATGCGATCGCAGAGACCTTCCAAGAAGTGATGGAGTCGGCCATCGGGAACCGCAACTCCGCTCGCCCGGATGCGTCCGTTTCCAACTCCGGCGCCCACAACAGGGTCTCCGGAAAGTGCTGTCGCAGGCGGGGCGTCGAGATGCCCGATGTTGCGGTTGGAGGTGAAAAACCCTCGGTCACTCCTTCGCCTGTTACTTCCGCGAATGAAGTCTGTATCGACGCAACTTCCGCTGCCAGCATCACCATTTCGCGGATGTCGCCGATCTCGAGCAAAACGTCGAGGGCGGTCACCTCCGTCACCAGAACTGGAACGTCGGTGAAAACGGAAGTGCGAAAGCCCGCCAGCTCGAATCGAACCTCATAAAACCCAACGGGCAGATCTTCGAGCCTGTAACGACCGGATTCGTCGCTCATGGACTCGACCGTCACCTCGCCGTCGTGTCTTCTGACTTGAATGCGGCATCCAGGAATGACGGAGCCCGCCGCGTCGATGACGGCTCCCGCGATTGAGCCCGCGTCGTCCTGGAAAACCGAACCGGCGGGAACGGGAGCCGCTTCCTCGCGATCCGGATGCAGCTCGCCTGCAATCCTCGCAAAGGTCGCCAGAGTGAAATCGTCCGCCGTCCCCTCGCGGCCGTCTGGCCCGGGGCTGCGCAAAAGCACGTATTCCAGCTCCTGGGCGACCGGCTCGATTTCGGTTCGCATGTGCGGCGCCTCCTGATAAACCGCAAAATTGCGTATCGTGATTCGATCGGAATATCGCCGCTCGGCCTTGAATACGGGATACGGAAGGCCAGCCCATGCGTCGCGAAGCGCCTCCGCAGGTACGTCCGCCTGTGAAAGCGCCCGCCAAAACTCTTCGTCGTCCTTCGGAAACCCTCCCGCCTCGTCCGCGTAGTCCTGAAGGGCTGAGGCTATTCGGGCCCGCTGACCGGAGTAGTAGTCGATCTCCGCTTGCCAAACCCTGAAGGGGCGCGGTTCGGTTCGGTCGTCGGCTCGACTGGCAGGCCCCGGGCCGTCACTGTGAATCTCGATCGTAAAACGAGACTGGTCGGCGCCGAAATCGAATCGGTACGGACTGCCCCAGGGATCCCGAACCTGCAGCAAGTCGATTTCGTAGCTCAGAAGCTCCTCTCTTAATGCAGGAAAGTCGCGGATGAAATCTCCCGTCCGGTGAAGCCGCTCCCGCAGAGCCATCTGGACCGTCTCGCCAATCGGACGGAAATACTGGCGGCTGACGCGCAAGCTGACAAAATCGTCTTCTGTCCCGAGCCGTTTATCCGGACCCGGGCTCACCAGCTCCATCACGTCATACTGGGAGGAAACGAAGAATCGAGGAGCGAACGCCGAATCCCACGGGTCCCGGAAGACATCAAGCTCGACCTCTTCCCCTGAGAGGATGGAACGGAGCTGGGAAGCGTCTCTCGGATAACGACCGGCCCTTTCATAGACGCGATCCAGCGCTTTTCGGACGGGCTGCAAATCCGTTTCGACTTTCCGATGGAAAACGTGGCTGGCAGAGCGGGAGAATTGGCTTTGATCCAAGCTGAACGGCGAAGCGGCGCCATGGAACTCCAGCAGGACTTCAGCCACCAGCTGCAAATCCTGCGAAAGAGGAAGTTCGAGTGCGTCCATCTGATCGAGATCGATTCCGCCGATTGTGACGAATTCCGGCGGTGAAGTGAACCCTCCCGAACTCAGCCAGAGTCCGCCGAACTCGCTGCGGGTGCGGACCAGCTCCTCCTCGGCCGCGTCGACCACGGCCACCCCAATGACGACCTCCGGCGGCTCCGGAACTTCTCCCCCGACGGAAAATGAAATCCGCGCTTCTTCTCCTGGACGATAGACCTCCCGGTCGATTTCCAGTCCAAAATTCAACGTGCGCGAGCTCTGAAACCAGACCGAACGCTCATCCGAAATCGCCGAACTCATCGAATGCCCTGGCTCCCACAGCGTGCCCAAAAAGGAGATCATTCCTTCGACCCCGGGCTGCCGCGCCGTAAACTCGGCCCTCCCGTCGCTTAGCTCAAGCCGCAGCGAACCGAGAAGCGTGCCATTCTTGAGCCAATAGACGATCACGACTGCGTCGGCGGAGCTCGATCGAACCTCGACTTGAACCGGTTCGCCCGGGCGATATACGGAGCGGTCCGTTCGCAGTTGAATGGAGTCGGCGTGCGAGAGGCGAATCGTTCGCCCTGCTTCGCCCGACCGCCCGTCTCCGTCGGTCGCGACGAACAAAATCCGTCCCCGCGAAGTCGATTCGCCCTCGGGCAGCCTCAAGCCTTCAACCTTTGCGACTCCGTAAGAATTGGTGCGGACCACGGCGAGACGGGTCGCCTTGGCGTGAGTAGACGCGCTCGAAGCGCCTACTGAATCTTCTTCTTTCCATGCGATCTCAATGTCGCAGGATGCCGGCGTCCCGTCGGCATAGCTTGCGGAAAGGTAAAACTCCAGCGGGTCGCCGCTGCGACTCCTTCCGCTTCCGATGTAGTAAATGTGAATGGGAAGCAGCGTGATTCGAATGAAGAACCGCCTCTGCTCCGTCACCCCGGTCAACGGTTCGGTGACGAATGCGGCGAAATCAAGATCCAGGAATCTCTGATGTTCCCTTTCGGCAAGCCTACCATGCTCTCGGGCCAGATCCAGTTCGACGGTCAAACGGCCCGTTTCGTCCAACAGGCCTTCGTAAGTCTCGCCTTCCTCCGTCTCCCATCGCTGTTCGCGATGAGTCCACTCGCGATGAAATTGGCGAACGACTCGAACCGCGCCACCTGTCACCGGTTGACCGAACAGGTGTTCGGCGTGGATCTCGACACGCGCGTTCTGCCCAGGCAAATAGAATTTTCGGTCCGCCGCCGCTTCCACGCTAAAGCGGGGCAACTCGTAGCGGCTGACCTCAAACAAACGGGCATGCGGAAATTCCGAAGCATCCAATTCAAACTCCAGACGAAAGGGGCCAAGGCGCGTTTCTTCCGGGATCTGCCATTCGGCCGTTGCCACTCCGAAGCGGGACGTAACGACCTCTTTTTCATGGACAACGCGCCCCTCGGGATCCACCACCGTTAATTTTCCGGAGGCCCGCGCCAGCGCCCTGTCTGCAGCGTCAAATACATGGGCCCGTGCGTGCAAAAGCTGACCGGGCCGGTATATGGCCTTGTCTGTGTGAATCTGCACTTTCAGTCTCGGGTCCACGACAGCGTGAGCCGTGACGACGAGAGCGAAGCCATGGCGTCGGCCTTCGATCTCCAGATCGAGGGCCTCTCCCGTCCGTAAGTTACGTGAAAGCGGGAATTCAAAAACGGCGTATCCGTTTGCGTCGCACTCGCCGGCGGCTCTTTCGGAGACGCCTCGTGCGGACCGCAGCTCGGCCCGAAGTCGGACTTCTGGAATCGGCTTTTCGCTGACCGGATGGATGCAGGCGGCGCGCACGTGAAAGGCGACCCCGGGTGTGACGTAAAGCGGGGCGCTGATGTGCAGGTCGAACAGAGCCGGCGTCGTTTCTGAGAGCGATACGATTCCGGACGCCTCGGAGTCGGGCGTCCCCAGCCGGTAGCGCAATCTGTAAAAGGGAAGCCTGCTGCGATCCCGCAAGTCGGCGTGGCGAAAGTCAAGCTTGGCGGAAACGGACTCGTCGCCAGCCCGCACCTCGCTGCGCATCGTAAGCCGGGCCTCGATTTGGTCGTCGGGCGCTCTCAGTTCGAGCGCCAAGTCGACTGAAATGGATCTTTGAGCCGGAGACGAAAATGGAAGGCTCACGGCGGCGTGGTCCGTCCTCAATTCGATTCGAATGGCAGACTCGTCCACCGCAAGCGAATCGACCGACCGCCTTTCGGAAGCGCCGCCCTGCGCCGCCGCAATGGCGCAAATTGCCGTCAACGCCGCGGATGCAAAACTGCCTCGGCGCCAGTCGCGAACACGACGCCCGCAAAAATGGAACGTTTTGCGCCCCACCAAGCGCTTCTGACTCATTTCGATTCGTTCCATGCCATGCGAAAGCCGAATGAATTCTTCGCCGTCACACCGCTGAAAGCCAGGACACCGGCGACCGCCCTTCCGCCGGGGCGCCCAAATCGCCCCGATATTCAACGGCCCCTATTGAACTGTTGTCCGTCTAGACGCGTCCGCGCAAAGGATTGTTCATGGCAAGGCAGAAGAAAGCATTACTTTTTGCTCACCGGCAGGGAAACTGCTCGCCGGAAGGGGCGATTGCCATCGTGCGGCCCTCCAACCTCTCGATCTGATACCGGTCCAGTTCTTCTCTGACCGAAGCCAGTGCCCGGTCGGCGCGAGATCGCGCCAAGTGGAAGGACTGCCACGAGAGTTCGCATCCGACGACCCCGCGAAATCGGCGCTTGCACGCAAGCGCCGCCGCCAATTTCTGATGGAGCCGATCGGGAAGGTTCCGCGCCCGCAGCGCCCCGGTCAGGACCGGAATCGCATCGTCGGACAAACGGACGAAATAGCTGGCGTCGAGGTTGGCTTTGGCCTGTCCGCTCATCTCGCGCTGAAGATTCTGCCGGACGATGAACGCATCTACATTCAACACCGCAAGGGAAATGGAAAACCCGAATGATGCAATCAGCGCCGCAAGCGGAAAGACCCGTCTCCTGCGAAGGACCTCCAGTACGACGGTCGCAACCAGAAGCAGCCCGATCCAGACCAGAAAGACATGCGTGTACGTGCGCGAACGCGTGAAGCCGTAGGCCGCCTCGTAGAGGACGAGGCGCTGATAGGCCGAAATCAGCAAGACCGAAAGTAGCGCCACCAGCGCAATGCTGAACGCGGAAAAAATCCTCTTCTGCATCTCGGTATCTCTCTTGGAGACCCCGCTCAGCGCCAACAGCAACAGCAGCGCCAGGAACGCCGCCGCGACCAGTTCGCCAAAGCCTCGGCGCGCGTATTCCGCATAGGTGTACCCGGCAACGACGATATTGTCACTCCCGCCAAAGAAGTATTGAAATTGGATGATGGCGAAAAAGGCGAACAGCAGGACAACGCTCGCCATCACAACGACTGCTTCGATGAAACCGAGAAAGGGGGCGATCAAAGGAATCTGATCACAAACCAAATTCTCGTCCTTCGACTCGAAAGCTGCGTGCAGGACCACGCCGGCGAATGCATAACCGGCGGTCAGGATGAAAATCGCCCGAAGGGCGTACTCGCCCAGATTCTCGAGTCCGAAGAGAGCCGCCATTTCGGAAAGCCGCTGGCTGAAAACCGCGTCGGCGGAGCCGAGTAACGACGCGAAGATCGCAACGACAGGCAGGGCGATGATCAGGCCTCGCATGAGCGGCCACAGGCGCCGCGTCAGGGCTTCGCCCATCGCCATGCTTCCGGCCCTTCGCGCTGCCAAGGCAAACATGGCGGGACGGGAGACCACGCTCGCCGTCAGATGAAGGGACCTCACGATGTAGTCCGCGAATGTGTATTGGGGCCAGCGCCCGCCAAGATAAGTTGCCGCAAAGATGACGAGCGTCAGCAAAGTGAAGTTAATGGCCAGAACTCTTGTCAACGGGTCGGCGCGCAGAAAGCTTGCGATGGCGAATGATGCGAAAAGCGGAAGGAGCAAAAGAGATGTCCAGCGCGGTCGAATTCCTTCGCTCAGCAGCAGGTAAAACGCCGCCATGATGCACGCCGCCCAGATCACTGCAAAGTTGAGGCCCAAGTCCTGATTCCAGAAAAGGAAGTTGAAAAGCCAGCCGACGAACAAAGCGACGATGCAAAGTCTGACGGGGGCGAATTTCATGAGCTGTTTTCACCTTCTTACCACAAGAGACCGATCAGGACGAGCGGTTTTGTTGCAGTCGGCATTGCCGCCGCCATGGTGGGTCAACGCAGCCGGACCGCCTTGACACCCAAGCTTAGACAGGTCCCCAATTTGCGTCAAAGTCGCCCGCGGGCGCCACCCGGCCCGGCAAGTCTCCTGAGTTACGGGATGTGAAACTTTTCTTTTCCCGTTCCCCTGCATTTTTTGCTAGAGTCTTCGGCCATGCGGTCCATCATCTTCTTGCTGTTGGCATTCCTCTTCGCTTACCAACCACCCAATTCGCTGGCGCCGGAGGAGTCGTCGGCCGGCTGGCAACTGCTGTTTGACGGCGAATCTCTCGACGGTTGGGAGGTGCGGGGCCAGCCCGACTGGACGGCTGAAACCGGGACTCTCTCCTGCAGTGCGTCGGGCGCCAGCTGGATCGGCACCGACGCGGTTTTCTCCGACTTCGTATTAAAGCTGGAGTTTCGCGGAGCCGCCACGGTCAACAGCGGAATCTTTGTCCGCTCCCAGAAGTCAGGCCCGCCGCACATCACCGGATACGAGGTTCAGATCTGGGACCACCAGCCCCAGGGCTACAACACCGGAAGTCTCGTCGGCGCCGTCAAAGCTGCGCCGACTCAAGTCCTCGGCGATCAGTGGAACGAATTCGAAGTGACCGTCCAGGGCGATCGATATGTAGCGCAGTTCAACGGCGTCACTCTGCTGGACGCGACGGCTGATCCGCGCGGCCCCGGCGTCATCGGACTGCAGTGCCAGCCCGACAATCCCATCGAGTTTCGCAACCTGAAAATCAGGTCGCTGCCGGCCGCTGAGCGGGGGTCGCTTCACGTCAACGAGCAGCGGCTGTGGGAGACGCTCGAAAGCCTTTCCGAATTCGGGCGCCCGCCGGGCGCAGGCTTCGAAGGCGGCGTGACGCGTCTGGGATTCTCCGAAGCGGACTTGGCCGCGCGGGAGTACGTTATCGGCCTGATGCGCGAGGCGGGCCTTAAGGTGCGGGTGGACCCGGCCGGCAACATCTTCGGCCGGCGTGAAGGCGCCGAGATGTTGCCCGCGCTGCTGTTCGGCTCGCACATAGACACCGTGCCCAACGGCGGGAACTTCGACGGCGTGGTGGGCAGCCTCGGCGCCATCGAAGTCGTACGCGCGATGAACGATCACGGCGCACGCACGCGCCACCCGCTTGAGACGGTCATCTGGACGAACGAAGAAGGCCATCACTTCCGCAAGGGCCTGTTCGGCTCTTCGGCCGCCGCCGGGCTGCTCGAGCCGGAAGTGGTCCAGCGCACGAACGAGCGGGGAGAGACGCTGGCCGACTGGCTTCGCCGCTACGGGCAGGATCCGGCGCGGCTGGGCGAGGCGCGCGTCGCGCCGGGGGCCTACGCGGCGTACCTCGAGCTGCACATCGAGCAAGGAGCGGTGCTCGATTCGCGGAGAATTCAAATCGGCGTGGTCGAGGGGATCGTCGGCATCACCTGGCGCACCTGCGTCTCCACCGGCTTCGCCAATCACGCCGGCACTACTCCGATGGACCGCCGGAGCGACGCCTTCGCCGCCACCGCCCGCGCCGCGCTGGCAGTCCGCGAGGAAGTCCTTAGCGAGCCGGGCCGACAAGTGGGCACCGTGGGCTACGTCCAGGTGGAGCCCGGAGCCGGGA
This sequence comes from uncultured Acidobacteriota bacterium, assembly GCA_964484155.1. Lineage (GTDB taxonomy): Bacteria > Acidobacteriota > UBA6911 > RPQK01 > JAPXNP01 > DATKAT01. The sequence continues at coordinate 16,350 of CAZAEY010000005.1, read as the reverse complement.
ATATCATCCCCGGCCGGGTGGAGTTCATCGTCGAGCTGCGCGACCTCGAGTACGCCAACATCGACCGGATCTGGCAACGCATTCAGGCGCGCTTTGCGGAAATCGCCGCCGAGGAAAACGTCGCCATCGACTGCCAGCTCGTGGCCGACGAGCGTCCCGCGTTGACCGACCCGACCATCCGCGACGCCATCCGCGGGGCCGCACATTCCGCTGCATTGACCACAATCGATTTGCCCAGCGGCGCCGGGCACGACGCGCAGCAGGCGGCCCACTTCGTGCCCATCGGGATGATTTTCGTACCCAGCCGCGAAGGCATCAGCCACTCACCGCGCGAATACACCGCGCCGGCTGACGTCGCCCGGGGCGCGGAAACGCTCTACCGCACACTGCTCACGCTCGATGAGAAGCTGAATCGTTAACTCGCGAAAATCGCGCCGCCCGCACCGCCGCCCCAGCCGGGAGCATACGGTGAATGCGAGTTGTCAAGTTTCGGGTTCGAGGCGGGTCAAACTCTTTAGACGCGCAAGGCGGTCGCCGGGCGGCTCGCGTCCGGCGCCGGCCAGTGGGAGAGGCAGTCCATTCCCAGCCTCTCGGCGGAGCCGTTCTTTCAAATCTGCCATCCGCCGGAGCCGCCGACAATCAACTTAAGACCATCCCGAAAAGAAGCTGCTGCGAATCGTTTCAAACAACTGCTCAGCATAGAGCGAATTGATCGGCTGCTTCGAACGTCCGCAGGGGAATTGGTGACCAGGGAAATTGGTGACGGAAGTGTTCTTTGATCACACGAGGGATATTGGGGGGATATTGGTGACGGAAGTGTTCTTTGATCACACGGAGGAATTGGTGACAGAAGTGTTCTGGGACTTGGAGGTAT
>CAZAEY010000005.1:0-15376 GCA_964484155.1 uncultured Acidobacteriota bacterium | reverse complement strand
GACTTGGAGGTATTTGTGACAGAGGTGATGATCACTGAAGCGCTCACGCTCATATTGACCCCTATAGTGCCGCCCTCAGCAGGCGAGACACCTTTTAGGGTAGAACTGGAAACCGGCGGGACCTGGCGGAGGCCGGAGGTGGGTCCCGCCCATCGCTGATGAAGGAGGAGTCCATGCCCAAGGCGTCCAATTTTACAAACAAACAGAAGATGGAAATCGCTCTGGAGCTGATTGCCGGCGCACGAAGCATGGGCGAGAACTGCCGGAGTTACAGCATCAGCGCCTCTTACGCCAATCGGTTGAGGTACCAGGGACCTCGCTGTGGCGCGTCTGCGCCGGGGGATCGGTCAGTCGCTGGAGCGTTCCGCCAGCAGCGAACGGGAGCTGAAGCGCCTGATCGCCGAGCTGGAGCAGTTGGCCGGCGATCAGGCGCTCTGCATCCGGGCTTTTAAAAAAGAGAAAGGTAGGAGCTAGCCCTGCGGGCGGTCCGTCGGCAACGCGCGCTGAGCGAGAGGGAGCGCCTTTTTACCAGAAGATCATGTAAAGGATGACGGTCAGGACAATGACCGTTGCCGCCATGCTCTTGACCAGCGGCGTCGGAGACATGTCGAAGTCGGCGCGTTCAGGCAGGATGCGCGGCCTAGGGAGCGGATTCGCCCGCGTTATCAGGTACATCACGACCAGGATGATGGCGAAGGTGATGGCCATGCGATTCAAAAATGCGATTTCCCCGAACTGCCACTGGAGAAACCCGTAGATTGGAACCGTCAGTACTAATCCGGCCACGCCGGCCGCGGCGGGAGCGCGGTGAAAAAGCATTCCGAAGAAGAATGCCGCCAGAATCCCCGGGGAAATGTACCCTTGGAATTCCTGGATGTAAGTGAAGATTCCCATAAAGCGAGGATCACCAAGGAAAGGCGCAATCGAGCAGCCGACTAGCACGAAGGCGGCCGTTGAAATCCGTCCCGTCCAGACCAGCGCTCGCTGGCTGGCGTTCGGCCTGAAGTGGCGTCTGAACAGATCCATTGTAAAGATCGTCGAAGCCGAATTGAGCATCGAAGCCAGCGAGCTGATGACGGCGCCGCTGATGGCGGCGAAAATAAAGGCGCGAACGCCCGGCCCGACCAGGTTTCGAATCAGAAGCGGATAGGCCGCGTCCGTTCCGGCGTCGCCCACCATCTGGTCGCCATACAGTTGATAGGCCATGATCCCTGGGAAAATGATGACGAACGGAATGATCAGCTTGAGAAAGGCCGCAAACATAATGCCCAACTGGCCCTGTCGCAGGGTGCGGGCGGCCAGGGTGCGCTGCGTGATGTACTGGTTCAACCCCCAGTAATAAAAGTTGGGGATGTGCAGGCCGATCACCAGGGCGGTCCAAGGCAGGACCGGGTGGTCGCTCGGAAGAATCATGTGCAGTTTCTGGGCGTTGGCTGCGAAGAAGGCGCCGACTCCGCCCACCGCCTGAAAGCCCAGGACCATGGTGATGGCGCCGCCGATGATCAACGCCGACCCCTGAAACAAATCCGCCCAGGCTACCGCCTTCAAACCTCCCCAGATCGTATATGCGGCCGCGATGCCCCCGATGACCCAGATACCCAACAGCAAGTGAGAGGGATTGTGCAAGTCGCCGAAAATCGTCTGGAGGGTGAGCCCCCCGGAATAAACGACGGCGGCAATCGTGACCCCGACGTAAATCACCATCGTGTAAAAGGCCATGATGGCTCGAGCCGCCGGGTGGTAGCGGTACTCCAGGTATTCCGGTATCGTGAAAATGCCGACTCGCAGGAACTTGGGAAGCAGATACAGGCCGACCAATACCAACGTTACGGCGGCCAGCCACTCGTAACTGGCGATGGCCATCCCGACGTCTCCCGCCCCCTGGCCGGCCATTCCGACGAAATGCTCGGTCGATATGTTTGCGGCGATCAGCGAGAGACCGATCAGCGGCCATGTCAACCCCCGATCCGCAAGGAAAAAGCCTTCGCTGGTATCTTCGCGACGGCTCTTGTACATGCTGACGCCGATGACAACCGCGAAAAAAGCCGCGAACACGACGATGTCCAGCCAAGTTAACCCCAGTTCGCTCATTGCCAGATCCCCTTTTCAACCTGCAGAGTTCTTGTATCCGGCCTCCCATCCGTCTTCGGCCGGGCACAAATCCTATCCTCGTTTTCGAAACTTGACAATGCACCAGATGGACGACTGACCCATGCGTCTAATTCGAGCCCAGGGATCTCGAATCTTCGGAATCAGATCGTACGAGTTACGCGCCCCGTTGAGATGAACCCTGTTCAGACTTGGTGATCGTCGCCGCGAATCGCCTTTTCGGACAGCTTTTCGTAATAAGGAAGACATTGCCTCCATAGCGGTTCGAGGCGCTCGGGCAGAGGCTGCTTCTTCGGCCGATACGGTTGCAGGCCGCTGGATTGATGTACGTTTTGATACCAGAAGGGCGCCCATACGCCGTCTTCCGGACGTGCGCCTGGTTGCCAGGAAAGCATTTCGGGATGAAAATCGATTCCCAGCCTCTCGCAAAGTGTGGACAGGACCCCCCGCGGATTTTTCAACACTTCGCGGGAATCCAAAATCGGGGGATCGAACCCCCGCGACTGCAGGCGTTCCAAGATCTCGACCTGCTGGGCGTATCCGGTGTCGTGGAGAGTCGGGCTGGAGACGTTTCTTGCGTAGGAAATCAACACCTCCTGCGGGTCGCGGGTCAGAATTACGTTCTGCATCCTCTCCAGGAATCCCCGATCCAGGTCAAGGAGATGATGGGCCATGTTTTTAAAAAAGACCACCGGACGATCCTGCGGTCCCAGCAGGATCTCGCGAACGACTCGCTCTCCGTCCGCATCCATTGACTGCAGCACGAGATCGGCGCCTGGATGGTAGCGTTTCGCCTCGGTGCGGCTCAAGTAAAACGCGTAGAGGGGTTCGTCAAACACCTTTGCGTCCGGCCTCTGGGCGAACGAGTACATCAAGGCGGTCGAAATGTTTCTCGGACCAGACCACAGGCAGATGCGAACCACGCCGTCCGGATTCACCGGGGCGTCTCCTTGGTTTTTTCGGCTGTCCGGAAGCTGGAGATGTAGTCTGAAATTTCCCGTTGGTACCATTGCTTGAGGCGGGCTATCACAGGGAAGGAATCGGGGCTTCCAATCTTCTTCCCGTCTACTGCGACAACGGGGGTCAGCCCGCCGAAGGTTCCCGTAACAAACGCCTCATCGGCATCGTACACGTCAACCAACGAGAAATTCTTCTCCAATGCCGTCATGCCGTGTGCGCGGCACAATTGAAGAATCTTGCCGCGAGTGATTCCGTTCATGCAGTACTGGCCGGTGGATGTCCAGACCTCGCCGCGCCGGACGATGAAGAAATTGGTTGCATTGCAGGTGCTGACGAACCCGTGAACGTCCAGCATCAGCGCTTCGTCGGCGCCCGCCTCCAAGGCCTGGATCAGCGCGATCACCTCGTGGATCTTGCTGTGGCAATTCAGCCGGGGGTCCAGGTAATCGGGAGAACCGCGACGGACTGACGAAGTGAACAGACGAATCCCCCGCTTCGCAGTCTCTGGGTTGGCCTGCTTGTATTCGGCGACGATGACGACGGTCGGGCCTCCGACGATCAGGCGCGGATCCTGAGAGGGCGTCTTCTTGATCCCCCGGGTGATCATTAACCGCACGTGAACGCCCGATTCCATCCGATTGGCCTGAACCGTGCGCTCCAGTGCATCGCGCAAATCGTCTCGGGACAGTTCGATCCGAAGCCCGATCGCCTGGATCCCCTGAAACAAGCGATCCAAGTGCTCCTCCAGAAAAAGAAAAACGCCTTCGTGCAGCCGCAGCCCTTCCCAGATCCCGTCCCCGATCAGGAACCCGCTGTCGAAAACACTGACGGCAGCCTCACCCCTCGGAACCAGACGCCCGTTGACGTAAACCAAAACGTCGCGGTTCCTGGGATCCTCCACAGCGTCGTGCGTTCCGCGCCCGGAAGCGGATTCGGATCTCATGTTTCCAGGGCGTATCTTAGCCGAACCCAGGCCGTGACTCCAGCGGGAAGGTTTCATTGATTCCGTCTCTTTCGCATCTTCAACGGTCGAGGTATCCTCAAGAGCGACGGACAGTGAAGCGCTTGAATATCAGTGTCTCTATTTGAAAAAGGGCATGGGTAAAACGATGAAAGCTCGAATTTGGCGCGTTGGAAGTTGGATTTTACCGTTCGCGTTGGCGTGGACCTGTCTCGCCTGCGCTTCTCTTCCCGATCGTCCCCCCGATCGTCCCTCGGGAGCCGAACTGGAAATACGTTGGGAGTTGCTCCGGATCGATCCCGTCCAAATCAGAGCGCTTTCCGAATTGACGATCGTGAACCGCTCGTCTGCGACGCTCCATCGAAACTGGTCCATCTACTTCAATTTCGCCAGGCGGGTGATCCCGGAATCGGTCTCCCGCGAGGCGGTCATCGAGCACGTCAACGGCGATTTCCAACGCCTGACGCCGTCGGACTCATTCGAGTCCTTGCCTCCGAACGGCCAGTTGGTCATCCGCTTTGAAAGCGGGCATTGGATCACCAACCTTTCGGACGCGCCGGCCGGCTTCTACATCGTATTTGAAACGGAAGGCCGTGAATTGGCGCCGGAAATCATCGACGCGGTCTCTTACCTGCCCATCCAACGACCGGAGCAGACTTTTCGATCCGAAGCCGATCGCATCGAAGTCCCGACTGCGGAATCCCGATTCCGGGCAAACGAAGCCGTTCATCTGCTGGCGCCCCAAGATGCGCCTCGCGTGATTCCAACTCCCCTGAGACAGGTTTACGGGAGTGGTTCCGTCGAAATCGAACCTTCCTGGAGGATTCACTATTCGAATGGATTGGAGCGCGAGGCCCAGTTCCTTCAGGCCGCTTTGGATCCGCTGCTCGGCACGCGATTGACGCTGGCGGAAAGCGGCCAGGGCGGCCCCGAAGTCATACTTCTAAGAATCGGTGCGGTCTCTGGAATCGCCGAAAATTCCGGCGAGGCATACCGGCTGGAGGCAAATCGCAGCCAGGGGGTCGCGATTACAGCAATTGACTCCGCCGGGGCGTTTTACGGAATTCAGACGCTGCGCGCGTTGCTTCCGGCGGACGCCTACGGTCGTTCTTCGGGGTCTTTGCCGGTGCCGGAGGTCGAGATCGTCGACGCTCCGCGGTTCCCCTACCGCGGACTCCACCTCGATGTCGCTCGCAATTTCCACGGAGTCGAACTGGTCGGCAAGCTTCTGGACGTCATGGCGTTCTATAAGCTCAATCGATTCCATTTCCACATCACAGAGGACGAAGGCTGGAGGATCGAAATCGCGCCGCTGCCGGAGTTGACTGAAATCGGAGGGCGCAGAGGTCATACGCTGACGGACGAAGAACATTTGATGCCCTCATACGGAAGCGGCCCCTTCCCCGGCGCGCCTCCAGGCAGCGGCCATTACACGCGTTCCGAATTCATTCAAATCCTGCAATTGGCACACAGCCGTCACATCAAAGTGATTCCTGAGATTGACGTTCCAGGACACGCGCGAGCTGCGATCAAGGCCATGGACGCACGGCACCGGAAGCTGTCCGAGGAAGGGCGCGGCGAAGATGCGGAGCGCTTCCTTCTTCGCGACCCGCACGACGAATCCGAGTACAGTTCAGTGCAAGGCTGGAACGACAATGTCATCAACGTATGCCGGGAATCGACATATAGATTCCTGGGGACGGTCGTTGACGATCTGATTGAAATCTATCAAGAAGCCGGCGTTCCGCTTCAGGTCGTACATATCGGCGGCGACGAAGTTCCGGAGGGCGTGTGGGAACGGTCTCCAGCCTGCCGGTCGCTGATCGACCGGGAACCGGACCTGAATGGGGCTGGAGATCTGTTTCATTACTTCTTGCGGCGAACGGGTCGGATCCTGACGGAGCGGAACCTGGTTCTGGCCGGTTGGGAGGAGGTCGCCTTGATGCATCCCCCGGATCAGCCCCAGGCTAGCATTCCCAATCCTTCATTCGTCAAGGAAGGCTTCCGGCCTCACGTTTGGAACAGCATCTGGGGATGGGGCGGCGAGGAAAACGCCTATCGCTTGGCGAACGCTGGCTATCCGGTAGTAATCTGCAACGCCTCCAACTTCTATTTCGACCTGGCTTACAATCGAGATCCGGAAGAATTCGGTTACGACTGGGCAGGGTTCGTCGACAACCGAAAGCCGTGGGAGTTTTCTCCGTTCAATCTATACGCGAGCGCCCGCTATAACGTGATGGGCAATCCTATCTCCCCGGACACCTATGCGTACGCAGCGAATCTGACCGATGCGGGACGCGGAAACATCCTGGGGCTCCAGGGCCAACTCTGGGGCGAAAACGCAAAGACTCCGGAGCGAGTCGAGTACCAGGCGCTCCCGAGAATGCTGGGATTGGCCGAAAGGGCCTGGGCGCCTGCCCCGGATTGGGAGCTCGTCGCTGATCGGGAGCGAAGAGACGCCTTGCAACAGCCGGATTGGAATCGGTTTGCGAACGCAGTGGGACAAAGAGAGCTCCCCCGGTTGGATCATTTGGGCGGCGGTTTCCAGTATCGCCTCCCATTGCCCGGGGCTGTAGCGGAAGAAGGGGTTCTTCGGGCAAATGTCGAGTTTCCGGGTTTGCAGATCCGGTACACCACCGATGGAACAGAGCCGACGGTCGATTCTCCTTTGTATGCCGCTCCCGTAAGGGTGGAAGGAGAGGTCCGATTGAAGACGTTTGATACGCGCGGCCGCGGAAGCCGTACCGCAATCGTGGCTCCGTGAGGCTGTAGCAGTGAAAACGGCCGCGAACAGCCGGAGCAACTGTGGCCTATAATGAAGGCCCATGATGGAAACCGAGCGAGGCCAACCAGGGGAAGGTCGCCTGGAAGAGGCGACGCTGGGGGCCGGTTGCTTCTGGTGTGTGGAGGCCGTATTTCAGCGGATTCGCGGGGTCGAGCACGTCGAATCCGGCTATTCCGGCGGGGCCCTGCAAAACCCGACTTACGAACAGGTTTGCACGGGACGGACCGGTCACGCCGAAGTCGCGCGAATCGTGTTCGATCCAAACGTCCTCAGCTTCGAGCAGATCTTGGAGGTCTTCTGGCATAGCCACGACCCCACCACGTTAAACCGCCAGGGAGCGGACGTCGGAACGCAGTATCGTTCCGTTATCTTTTATCACGACGAAGGACAGAGGCTAACGGCCGAAAAATCGAAAGAGCGCGTTGAAGCCTCAAAACTGTGGCCGGATCCGATCGTCACCCTCATCGAGCCGATTCGAAATTATTACAAGGCCGAGGATTACCATCAAAACTATTTCAAGCTGCACTCTACAGCCCCGTATTGCTCCTATGTAATCGGTCCGAAACTTGCGAAGTTCCAGCGAGAGTTCGCGCAACTGCTGAAACGCGACCCGACTCTATTGACGGAATGAAATGGACAATGGATCGATGCTGTAGGGAAATGCGCCCCTGCCTGCGGGACTCGCCCGCAGACAGGGGCGGACGGCGGCAGGGCACTACCTCCGATTCGGCTCCTGAGATTCGTCCTCTTCTTGAATTTTCTGAATTTCCTTCAGCAAGCGCTCGCGCACCTGCTCATCGGACTGAGCCAGATTTACGATTTGGCTGTATTCCTCAACCGTAACGCCTTCCTGTTCTCGAATCACTTCCACGACTTCTTCATTCGCCCGCTGTTGAAGCTGCTGAGCTTCCTCTCGCCGACTCCGCTCGCTCATGAAGCAATTAAAGGCACGGGTGCTTCTAGTGGAAGACGATAGGGGTCTGAGAGATCTGCTCGCGGAGGAACTCGAAGAGCAGCAGCTTCAGGTTAAGCGAGCGGAGACCGCCAAAGAGGCGAGATTTCTGCTCGAAGAGGAAGACTTTGACCTGATCATCAGCGATCTTCGACTTCTCGATGCCGACGGTCTGCAGCTCTTGAAGGGCACTCGATTGCTGGACGAACCTCCGTCCTTCATCATGATTACCCCCTTTGCGACCGTTTCCCGCGCGGTTGAGGCTTTGAAGGCGGGGAAGGCGGGGACAGATGACTTTCTCACCAAGCCGCTTGATCTGGATCATTTTCAGCTATGCGTTTCGCGGGTATTGGAGACGCACTCGCTGAAACGTCGATTGAAGCGGGTCGACGGAAACAATCGGCGAGCGGCCGGATTGCTTGGAATCAGTCGAACCACGATTTACCGTCATCTGGAGCGCCGGAAGCGATCGTCGAGCGGGCGGAACGGAGGCTCCGTTCGGGATTTGGAATGATTCCGGCCCCTTCCGCCGCCTAATTGGAGTAAGAGAGGAAATCGAGGCGGCCGCCGTCGGCGGTCAATGCCTGTCCGGTAATGAACTCCGACTGATCGGATGCCAGAAATGCGATGATCGAGGCGATCTGCTCCGGTTTTCCCACCGCGCCGAGACTGGTTCTTTCGGCAACTTTTTGCTCGGCTTTGCTCTGCTCCGCATCCGACTTCCCACGTCTGACCATGTCGGTGGCAATGTATCCCGGACAAACCGCGTTGACTCGGATCCCGTGGACGCCCAATTCGAAGGCGAAGCGCTTGGTCAGGCTGAGGACGGCGCCTTTTGTCGCCGCGTAGAAAGTCGTTCCATGAAAAGCGGTGCCGAGGGCTGCGATCGAAGCCAGGTTCACGATGCTTCCCGACCCGCGCTCGATCATGCCGGGAGCCACGGCGCGCGTGGCGTAGACGAGACCCTTTACATTGACCCGCCACATCAGATCGAAGTCCGCTTCTTCAAATTCGAGAAGACTCCCGGGAAGCAGAAGCCCGGCATTGTTGACCAGGATATCGATCGAATCGAACTCCTTGAGAGCTTTTTCAAGTATCGTTTCAATGGCGCTCGAATCCGAAACGTCGCCCTGCAACGCCAGCGACCGCCCGTCTAGTTCCTCGATTTCCTCTTGAAGAGTCCGGATCGATTCAGCGGAACGGAGAAAGTTCAGAACCACCGCCGCGCCTCGGCGGGACAGTTCCAGCGCCGTCGCTCTTCCTATCCCGCGCGAAGCGCCCGTGACCAAGGCGACCCGACCGTCCAATCTTCCGTCTGTCATGCTCGATTCTCAAGGGCGGCGGCAACCGTCCCGTCCCGACGCCCCCTTCCGCCTGCGCCGCCCCTTTTAAGATCCGAAAGACGCCGGAATCCCGAAATCGGTTGGCGAGGATCTGATCCGGCGCCTCGAATCGAATTATGCCTCAAAATCATCCGAATACCGATACGCATCGATGACCGCCCGCTCGCCTTTTTCGCCCGGCTGCGAGTTTCCATGCTCCATCCCCAGGATCCCGTCATAGCCTTTCTTATAAAGGTGCTGGAAGATGTTCTTGTAGTTGATCTCTCCGGTCGTCGGCTCTTTGCGGCCTGGATTGTCTCCGATTTGGACGTAAGCGATTTGATCCCACGAACGGTCTAGGTTGGGAATGATGTTCCCCTCTGTAATCTGTTGATGGTAAATGTCGAACAGAATCTTGCATGCGGGACTGTTTACCGAGCGACAAATCATATAGGCCTGCGGGATCTTGGTCAGGAACAAACCGGGATGATCCGTCCAGGAATTCAGGGGCTCCAGCACCATCACAAGTCCATGAGGCTCAAAGATTTCGGCGCACCGCTTCAAATGTTCAATTACATTCGCGGTCTGGTAATCCCATTCCATCCCCAGTTCAAAGCGTCCAGGAACGACGGTGCACCACCGGGCGCGCACTCGCTGGGCGACCTCAACCGAATCGCGGATGTCCTTCAGGAGCTTCTCGCGAGTCTGAGGATCGTCGGTCGCGAAGGTCACGTTTCCGAAATCGGCCGTTGCAACGAATACGCCCATGCGCATGCCGAGTCGCTCCATTTCGGCCGCAATCCTCTCTTGCAGTTCGACGGGACGGGCCTTCATTCCATTGTCTTCAAGAGACCGAAAGCCCTGGTCGTGCATGAATCGAAGCTGGTCGAGCAGATCGGGCCCGGCGTGCTGAGCGAACATTCCAAAGTGGGGGGCGTAATCGAGCTTAAAAGGCCTAGGGCTACGGGGTTGCGACTGACCGCGGGACCCGCCAGCGACAGTCATTCCCGCTCCGATTCCGGCTGCAAGAAAAGTTCTTCGTTTCATATTGGGATCCTTTAGTTACAGACTCTCAGCCCCAAACTCTACCATTCGCGCCTCAACTGAAAAGGCCTTAGCCGGATGATAGCAGGCAATCGCTCCGCTATCGCAAATTTGATAAAGCTCGCGCCAATGATCCTCCATAAAAGTTGGGCTGAAGGTGACAGTAGTGATTTCGGGGATTTCGGGAAGGGGACGGAAGCGTTTTGGGGCTGAGGGAAAGCGTTGCGGGCTCTGGCTTTTGGGGTCGGCGCCGGCGGCCGGCGCGGTGGCCTGGAGAGCTGGCTTACCCGCGTCGATTTCGCCCAAATCCAAGTTGCGACGTTTTAGACGGGTGAAGAAGTTGAAAAGTCGCATGCGCCGCAGCGGCCGATTGTCGGCCGGCGGCGCGCCGGCTCCGATGTCAGTCAGGAGGTTTTCCATGGCTCGCCTTCCCCGCATCAAAGTTGACTCCGGCCCGGGCTGGTACCATCTCTGCAGCCGAGTCGCCGGCAGCCCCAACTGGTTCCCCTTTGACGAACCGGCAGCCCGCCAGAAGCTTTACGACATCCTGCGCTTTTACCTGAGGGTATACTTCTGCGACACCGCCGGATTCTGCATCATGTCCAACCACTACCACCTGCTGGTCCGCTTTCTGGCTTTCCGCAAGCTGGACGACTCCGAATTGCTGCAGCGCGCCAAGTTGCTGTACCGCCGCCCTCAAGCCAAGCTGCGCACCAAACGTCAGCGAAAGCGCTTCAACGAACGCCTCTTTGACGTCTCCGAATTGATGCGCAACGTGCAGATGGCATACGCCAAATGGTACAACCTGAACCACAACCGAAGGGGCGCCTTCTGGGCCGAACGCTTCAAGTCGGTCCTGCTGCAGGATCAACAAGCCGTTCTAAACGCCCTGCTGTACGTCGAGCTGAACCCGCTGAGGGCCGGCCTGGTCGCACACCCCGAACTGTGGCGCTTCGGATCGGCTCATCTGCGCGCCCTGGGCCAAGACGACTGGCTGATCCCCCTGCACGAGTTGATTGAGCCGGTGCCCGGCCTGCAGCCCTTACAGGCCTTCCGCGCCCTGCTGCACCACCGGGGAGCCGTGCAGGGCAAGCCCGGCGAGGCCGTCATCCCTCCCCAGATCCTGCTTCAGGAGCAGCGGCGCGGATTCGCCGCCGGCGGCCTGTTCCGCCAACGCCTACGCTGCTTTAGCGACGCTCTGGCAGTGGGCTCCCAACAGCAGGTGCAGCATTGGGTCGACCGTCTGCGAAGGTCGGGCCTCTACCTGCGCCGCGAGCGCCCCATCCAGCTGCACATCGGAGAAGCCGAAATGTTTTTGCTGCGCGAGCAGCGCAAGCTGCACAACCCCGCGAACGCCCCGGGCACGCCCTTCCCGCCCCCGGTCTGACCCGCCTCCGGTCTCCGCCGCGCCGGGCCCGGCACGATTCCAGTTCTGCCCTGCAAGGCATCTCTCCTGTCAAGGGGGTTGCTATCAACCCGGCTCCCAATGCGCCGCGCCCTGCCGGTGATCCCCTCGCCACGCCGGTTCCCGCCATTGTGACGCTCAGACAACCCTGCGGCAATTGAATTGCCCCGCCGCTCAACCCCTCCAGCGCCCTGAAACGCCCCGAATCACTTCCGTCCCTTTCTCCGCGCCTCTTTCTCCGCGCCCCCGGAACGCTTCTGTCCCTTTTTCGGAACGCTTCTGTCCCTTTTTCGGAACACTTCTGTCCCCTTTTCGGGGCGCCTTGCGGCGCCTTTGGTTGCGAATGTTGCAGCGCGGCCGGGAAACTTCCTGTTAGAATCTTATTCTGAAGGGCTGGTCCGCGATGGTCTCGGACGAAGCCCCTCATTGATTTTTTTTCGCCGAACCGCTTCAATAGTATTTTGAGCAATCATGGCACGTTTCGTTTTTAAAACTTGGCCGCCGATTCTAATGGCGCTCGTCCTCGCCTCGGTGTCGATTTTTTCCGCTCAGCGATCCGAAAGCGATATTCGGCGCGAGGAGGCCGAAGATTATTTCGACAAGTGGCTCAAGCAGGACGTGGTCTACATCATCACGGACGATGAACGCAAGGTCTTCGAGCGACTCACCACGCCTGAGGAACGCGAACAGTTTATCGAGCAGTTCTGGCATCGCCGGGACCCCGATCCTCGTACGCCGGACAATGCTTTCAAAGAGGAGCACTATCGCAGGATCGCCTACGCTAATGAAAAATTCGGCAGCGGAGACCCGGGCTGGAGGACGGATCGAGGGCGCATTTACATCATCCACGGACCTCCGGATGGGATCGAATCGAGACCCACGGGAGGCTCTTATACGAGAGACCTGGGCGAGGGCGGGGGCGTGACCTCTACCTATCCGTTTGAACGATGGCGGTACCGTTATATTGAAGGGCTCGGCAACGATATCGAACTCGAGTTCGTCGATTCGACTTTTACGAACAAATATGAGCTGGCCGTCTATCCCTGGGAGAAAGACGCCCTGCTTCACTTTCCAGGCGCTGGAAGAACTCTGGCCGAAGAAACCGGACTGGCCAACCGGGCCGATCGGCCCGCCTACATGCTCGGAGGACCTGCATACGGAGCCCTGAATCCCAACACGATGTATCGCAGGTACCGGGACACTCCGTTTCAAAGATACGAACTCATCGCCAAGGTTCAGGCGCCGACGCCTTTGAAGTATCCGGATCTGCGAGAGCTTGTGCAGGTGGATGTTTCTTTCGAGAACCTGCCCTTCGAGATTCATCAAGAGTATTTCAGGTTGAACGAAGAGCAGGCGTTGATCCCGCTGACGGTTCGAGTGGAGAACAGGAACTTGACCTTCGAGCCTTCCGGTGATCGCTATGTCGCCAGGTTTGCCGTCTACGGCATCGTGACCTCGCTCGCGCGCAGAATCGTGATGGAGTTCGACGATGACGTCTCAACGTCTTTCTCCGGCGAGTCGCTGGAAATCAACCTGCAGAAGTCCTCGATCTACCAGAAGATCCTGCCCCTTGACCAGAAGATGCGCTACAGGCTGGATCTGGTGGTCAAGGATCTGCAGAGCGGCAACGTGGGAGTTCTGCAGACCGCACTGATCCCCCCTCAATTTCGAGAAGAAAGCCTGACCTCCAGTTCCTTGGTGATCTCCGATTCCATCGAACCGCTCGATGAGATCCCGTCGTCCGAGCAGATGTTCGTTCTCGGAGACGTGAAGATCCGTCCAAATCTGGGGAGAGTTTTCAGCGACGATATGCCTCTCGGTATATACCTGCAATTGTACAACGTTGCAGTCGACCAGAGCACCCTTGAGCCGTCACTTCAGGTTTCCTACCGTCTGCTTCACAACGGTGAGTTGCTTCGCATGGCGGTGGAAGAAAACGGCGAGTCGATTCAACTGCACTCCAGTCAGCGGCTCGTCCTGCTGCGAAAGCTCAGCCTCGCCCAATTGCCCCCGGGCGGGTACCAGGTCGAAGTGGAAGTGCTGGATCGGCTGACCGGAAATACGATTCGGGAAAGTCTGGACTTCACACTGGTCGAAAGAAGCAGGCTGGCGCTGGGCGTTCGATGACGCCCCGCTCACGGATCCACCTCCGTAGAATAGGTCCCATTCGGCTGCTCGCATTCTCGATTGCACTGATCGTTCTCGGCGGCTTGCTTCCGTTCGGCTCTGTAATCGAGGACGCATCGAATTCATTCGACCGAATCCGATTCGAGGATCTCGCCGAGCAGGCGGGCCTCGATTTCTTCTTGGACAACTATGCTTCCGAAACCAAGCATATGGCCGAGCCGATGACCGGAGGCGTGGCGCTCTTTGACTCCAACAACAATGGCCGGCTGGACGTTTTCTTTGCCAACGGCGCCAAATTGCCGGAACTGGAGAAAACCGGTCCGCAATTTCACAATCGCTTCTACCGCAATGAAGGGAATCTCACATTTCGCGACGTGACCGAAGAAGTCGGCCTTCGGGGGGCCGGTTTTTCGATGGGAGTCGCGGCCGCGGATTTCGACAACGACGGGTGGATCGATCTCTTCGTGGCCGGCGTTTTTCGCAACATCCTGTATCGAAACCGTGGGGACGGGACGTTTGAAGAGGTCACGGAGTTAGCGGGAATTCACAGCAACCTCTGGTCGGTCGCCGCAGGCTGGTTCGACTACGACAACGACGGTTGGCTCGACCTGTTCGTAGTCAATTACGTAGAATACGACCCTCATGACGAGAGGTTTTGCGGCGATCGGGCGCGCAATATCCGCGTCTACTGCCATCCCCGCTACTTCCGGCCCGTTCACAACCAGCTCTATCGAAATCGAGGAGACGGAACCTTCGAAGATGTGACGGAGGCATCCGGAATCGGGCGCCATCGGGGTCGCGGAATGAGCGTCGCTTTCGAGGATTTTGATAAAGACGGGCATCACGACGCCTTCGTCACCAACGACAATCTTCCCAACTTTCTTTTTCGAAATCGCGGAGATGGAACCTTCGAAGAAGTCGCGCTGATGGCAGGCGCGGCGCTGCGCGACTACGGAAAGCCCGTCGCCAGCATGGGCGTCGACTTCCGCGATTACGACAACGACGGCTGGCCCGACATCTCCGTAACGGCGCTGGCGGGCGAGACCTACCCCCTCTTTCGGAATCTGGGGAAAGGCCAGTTCGAAGACGCTACGTTCTCGAGCGCGCTATCCCGATTGACCATTCAACGTAGCGGTTGGGGAAACGGATTTTACGACCTGGACAACGACGGGTGGAAGGACTTGTTCACCGCCAATTCTCACGTAAACGACTTGATCCACCTTTTTGAGAGCAGCGTCTTCAAAGAGCCGAACAGTGTATTTCAGAATCGGCGGGACGGAACCTTCCAGGACGTTTCCGATGAAGTAGGAGAGGCCTTTCAAACGCCCCGTGCCCATCGCGGCGCCGCGTTTGGCGACCTGACTGGGAGCGGCTTGATCGACGCGATCGTTACGTCGGTTCAGGACCGCGCCGAGCTGTGGATCAATCGAACCCAGACGGACAATAACTGGATCATCCTGAGACTGGAGGGAACCAAAAGCAACCGGGACGGCATCGGCGCTCTGGTTCGGATCGGCAACCAGTACAACCGGATGACGACCGCCGTTGGTTACGCCTCCTCGTCCCATTCCGGAGTGCACTTCGGCCTGGGAAAAGCGACGACGATCCCTGAGATTGCGATCTCCTGGCCCAGCGGAGTTCGTCAGACGCTGACCAACGTTTCCGTCAATCAGGTGCTGCAAGTCCGGGAGCCGTCGAATTAGGGTCGTTC
>CAZAEY010000004.1:0-58495 GCA_964484155.1 uncultured Acidobacteriota bacterium | reverse complement strand
CAGAGCGACGCGGCCGCTTCGGCCGCGTTGATTTGGGGCGCAGCGTCACGAAACCCACGAAGCGCCCTCCAAACGCAGCGCAAAGCACGCAGTATGCAGCACGAAGCGTACGAAGCGCCGGATGACAGAGCGACGCGGCCGCTTCGGACGCGTTGATCGTCCGATTCTTCGAAAGCGGCAAGTTCGCTGAACCCGTTCAGACGGAATCAACGGCCCCTGCGGGCCCGTCGCTCTGACATCCGGCGCTCCGTCGGTTTCGTTGGAATGAATCGCTTTCCTCGACCCTTCGAACGCGGGACCAAGGACCCGAAACCGCGGAACCCGGAACCTTGAAACCTCGAAACGCGGAACGCAGAACAGAGCACGCGGAACGCCCAACGCTATGGTAAACTTCCACCCTTTCCGCGAGCGATCGGAGACGTCTCGAATGGGAGTCAAACCGGACCACTGGATCATACAAATGGCGCGCCAGCATGCCATGATCGAGCCTTTTTCGGAAAAGCTCGTCAGCGAGGGGCGGATCTCCTTTGGACCATCTTCCTACGGCTACGATTTTCGTCTGGCCGACCGTTTTAAGATTTTTAGGGGCTCCGACTCCGACATTCTGGATCCGAAGGAATCGACGCGCGGGTTGTTCGAAGACCATCAGGGAGACAGTTGCGTAGTTCCGGCGGGCTCATTCGTTCTGGCCCAGTCCTTGGAGTACTTTCGGATCCCCAGAGACGTGGTGACCGTCTGTTTCGGAAAATCGACCTATGCCCGCTGCGGCATTTTGGTCAACGTCACGCCGTTTGAGCCCGAGTGGGAAGGATTTGTGACGATCTCGATTTCCAACACCGGGCCTTCTCCCGTTAGAATCTATGCAAAGGAAGGAATCGCGCAGGTTCTGTTTCTGGCCGCCGACGAAACCTGCAGCGTCTCCTATAAGGACCGCAAGGGTAAGTATCAGGCTCAAAAGGGGATCGCGCTGCCGAAATTGAAACCCGGCGGGTCGGAGGCGGACTAAAGCGCAGGAGAGCGATGAAGGAACGGTACGATTTTCAGGCCATCGAGCGCAAGTGGCAGCAGAAATGGGAGAAAGGCGAGACCTACCGGGTCTCGGAGGATGCCGGATCCGAGAAGCGCTACGTCCTTGAAATGCTTCCGTATCCCTCCGGCGCTCTGCACATGGGCCACATTCGGAACTACTCGCTGGGTGACTCCTTTGCCCGCTACCAGCGCATGCGCGGTAAAAACGTCCTGCACCCGTTGGGATGGGACGCCTTCGGTTTGCCTGCCGAGAACGCTGCAATTCAGCACGGCGTTCCGCCGGAGAAATGGACACTTGAAAATATTTCCAAGATGAAGGACCAGTGCAAGCGGATGGGTTATTCCTACGACTGGTCGCGTGAAATCGCAACCTGCCTTCCCGACTACTATCGTTGGAATCAGTGGTTCTTCATTCAGATGCATCGGCGAGGGCTGGCCTACAGCAAGAAAGGCCCGGTGAACTGGTGCGAGCGTTGCCAAACCGTTCTGGCCAACGAGCAGGTCGTCAACGGACTGTGCTGGAGGGACGATACGCCGGTCGTCCAGAAGGATCTGGCGCAATGGTATCTGGCCATCACCCGCTACGCGGAGGAACTGCTGCAGGGGCTGGACGGTTTGACGGAATGGCCGGAAAAGGTCCGGACGATGCAGCGGAACTGGATCGGAAAATCCGTCGGGGCCAAGGTCCGGTTCCAGCTGGAGGAATCCGATGCCGGGATCGAAGTCTTTACGACGCGCCTCGACACGATCTTTGGCGCGACGTTTCTAGTGCTGGCGCCGGAACATCCGCTGATCGCGGACTGGCTGGGGCAGCCGGGCGCTCCGGGTGACCTGTCCCAAATGGTGGAGCAGGCGCGCCGTCAGGATCGCCGAATTCGAACGGACGAGACGTCGGAGAAGGCGGGCGCGTTTACCGGAAAATTCGCTCTAAATCCCTTCAGCGGAGAGCGAGTTCCGGTATGGACCGCAAACTTCGTCCTGATGGAATATGGCACGGGCGCCATTATGGCAGTACCGGCCCACGATCACCGGGATTTCGAATTCTCTCAGAAGTATCGGCTGCCAGTCAGAACGGTGATCGTTTCAAACGGCGAGCAGAGGCTTCCGGAGCGACCCTTGGAGGCGATGACTGAACCCGGCGTTCTGATCGACAGCGGACGCTTTACGGGAATGCCCTCACAGGAAGCCCAACAGGCCATGGGAGAGTTGGCGGAACGGGAGGGCTTTGGAGAAAGGACGGTTACGTATCGTCTCAGGGACTGGGGCATCAGCCGCCAGCGCTATTGGGGAACGCCTATTCCGATCATTCATTGCCCACAGTGCGGAGCGGTGCCGGTTCCGGAAAAGGAACTCCCCGTGCTGCTTCCGAAAATGGAGGGAGTCCAGTTGGGCGGGTCGCCGCTGGGGAAAGTCCCGGAATTCGTCCATGCAGCCTGTCCGGAGTGCGGAGCCGCCGCTCGCCGCGAGACGGACACGATGGATACATTTGTCGACAGCTCCTGGTATTTCTACCGGTACGCAGATCCCCGGAACGATAGCCAGCCCTACGGGCGAGGGCCGATCAAGTACTGGATGCCGGTCGATCTCTACATCGGAGGCGTCGAGCATGCGGTCCTGCACCTGATCTACATGCGGTTTTTCACCAAGGTAATGCGCGATTTGGAATTGGTCGAGCTGGACGAGCCTGTGAAGCGGTTGTTTACTCAGGGGATGGTCATCAAGGACGGCGCCAAGATGAGCAAGTCGCTCGGCAACGTCGTTGCTCCCGATGAAATCGTGCGAGAGTTCGGCGCAGATTCGTTGCGTCTCTTCATTCAGTTCTGCGCGCCGCCGGACGGCGAGCTGGAGTGGAATGACAAGGGCGTTGAAGGGAGCAGTCGATTTCTGAAGCGGTTCTGGAGGGCGGTATTTCAAATTCACCAGAAGTTGCAGCCGGCTCAAGGAGCGCCCGATTTCGATAGGCTCGGCGACGCCGATCGAAAGGTCATTCGGAAGCTCCATCAGACGATTCAAAAAGTGACCGCGGACCTTGAGCGTTTTCACCAGAATACGGCGATTGCGGCTCTTATGGAGCTACTGAACGCTGTGACCGATTATGCGGATCAAGACGGAGCGCGCCCCGAAGTGCTCAGCGAGCTGTTCGATCCGATGGTGCGGTTGCTGGCGCCGTTTACCCCGCACATATGTGAAGAACTGTGGCGGACACTGGGTTATGAAGGAATGGTGGTGGATGCAGCTTGGCCCGCGTTCGACCCGCAGTTGGCACGGGAGGAGGAAATTGAGATCGTGGTTCAGATTAACGGAAAGGTCAGGGCCCGGGTCGACGCCCCTCCAGAGGTGTCTCCGGAGGACATGAAGGAACTGGCTCTGGCCGACCAACGGGTGCAGGAATTCGTCCGGGGAAAAGAGGTTCGAAAAGTGATCGCAGTGCCGGGCAAGCTGGTCAACATCGTGATCTCCGGATAAGAGCCCAAACTTATGTTGAAACGCGCTGCGCTGCTGGTTCTGATTTCCGTAACAGCCTTTTCATGCGGGTACAAAGTCGCTTCTCAGAATCGTCTGGACCAGGGCTTCCGCTCCATTCTGGTCCGCCCATTGGAGAATCGCACGACCCAGATCGAAGTGGACCAGATTCTGACCCGAGCCCTGAGTCGGGAAGTCGTTCAGTCCACATCCTTGCAAGTCGTCAATTCGGAGGGGCAGGCGGATGTCATCCTGACCGGAGTGATCACTTCGCTCAGAGCCAGTCCCATTACAATCGGGAGAACCGCATTCGGTTCGACCTTTCTGGTAACTCTCCACCTCAGGGTCGAGCTGAATGAAAGAGAAACGGGGCGGGTGGTGTTCTCCCGCAATGATTACATATTCCGGGAGCAGTACGTTATCAATGTCGACGTGGAGAACTTTTTTTCCGAGTTGAATCCGGCGCTGGATCGAATAGCAAGAGATTTCGCCTCCAGCGTGGTGACGACCATTCGGGAAAGCTTCTAGGCGATATGAATTTCCAGGAGTACAAAAATTCCCTGAAGGAACCCGAACCCGCCTATCTGATCGAATCAGATCAGGATTACGTGGTCGGCAAAATCGTGGAACTGGCTCGGAATCAGGTCGATGAAGCGGCCAGAGCCTTCGATTGGGCCGTTTTTGACCTGAACGGCGACTCGGTTCGCGAAGTCATCGACCTGGCGAAGACTCTTCCCTGGCTATCCGCTCGCCGCTGGATCCACGTCAAGAACGCGCAAGAAGGCAAGGACGCGCTTCTGCAATACCTGAGAAATCCTTCCAGCCGTACGGTCCTGATTCTGGAAAACAGCGGCCGCAAGGGATCGCTTGGAAAAAAGATCGCCGCCGTGCAGACCGATGACTCCGGGGCCGCTTCCCGGATGATCCGCGCTCGTCTCCAGTCAGAGGGATTCCGATTCGAACCCGGAGCTGTGGACTTGCTGATCGAATTGGTTGGAGACGACCTGCTCCGCCTGGACATGGAGGTGGAAAAGCAGATCCTGAACAATTTCGAGGGAAAAGAAATCACTCGAGAAAGCATCCTGAAACTGACCATGGAGGGGAGGGAAAGGGACGTTTTCGAACTGATTTCTGCAATCGCCGAGCGGCACGCGGAGCGTGCGCTGCGCATCCTGAGCCAATTGATCCAGGCGGGTATGAGTCCGCTGCAGATCCAGTCGATGCTCTATTGGAACTTCAAGAGATTGCTGGTGGCAAGGGAGATGCTGCAGCGAGGACAGCCTTTTTTTCCCATTGTCAAAGAACTTAACATCTGGAGCTACAAGTCCAGAGAACGGGATGTCCGCAATTATTCGCTCGAATATCTCCGCTACGTCCTGATGCAATTGAGACTGACGGACCGCCTGAGCAAGTCGACGTCAGCCGATCCCCAGGGGCAATTGCAGCGGCTCATCATTGACACCTGCCGAACGGGATCCTTATAATGACCCACTTCACCTCATTGCTATCTGGGAAAAGGATTCGATATGGCGAATATTAAGTCGGCGATCAAGAGAATGCGTCAGAACGTAAAGCGCAGACTCGCGAATCGCCAGAAGATGTCTAGAATGAGAACGGAAATCAAAAAGTTCCGCCGACTCTTGAACGAAGGTCAGGTCGACGAGGCGCGGACCCTGTTGCCACGCGTATACGCTGTCATCGACCGGACTGCGCAAAAGGGAGTCATTCATTCCAACACTGCTTCGAGATACAAGGCCCGGCTGACCCGCACTCTGAATCGACAAGCCTGAGGACCGACGGAGGATATCGCTTTCGCTTGAAAAAGCTGGTCTTGCCGGGGCGCGGTGCAGAAATTCTGTTTGACGCGCGGGATGAAAACATCCGTC
The DNA here is from genome assembly GCA_964484155.1 of uncultured Acidobacteriota bacterium. GTDB lineage: Bacteria > Acidobacteriota > UBA6911 > RPQK01 > JAPXNP01 > DATKAT01. Next base: position 53,117 of record CAZAEY010000004.1, on the reverse strand, counting down.
TGCTGGAGAAGCTTTTTCAAGTCCAGATCCACGCCCGCGGATCTCAGGTCTCCGTCGAAGGGACCGAGGAGGGGACGCGAAGCGTAGAGAGGATTCTTTCCGAGTTTTCCGAACTGATTCGAGGCGGTGTGGAGTTTTCCAACGGAGACCTCAAGGATGCGTTCCGGCAGATAGCGCAATCGTCGGCGGAGAGCCTGCACGACCTCCTTCCCAGAACCGTCGTCGTCAAGACCCCCTCCCGGCAGGTAGTACCCCGCTCACAGAATCAGGCGAATTACCTGGATGCGATTGAAAGGAACGATCTAGTCATTGCTGTCGGGCCGGCCGGAACCGGGAAGACGTACCTTGCAGTCGCCATGGCCGTCTCCTTGCTGATGAAGAAGGCCGTCAGGCGAATCATTCTGGCCCGGCCCGCAGTCGAAGCTGGTGAAAAGCTCGGATTTCTGCCCGGCGACATGCAGGAAAAAGTCAATCCTTATCTCCGCCCGCTCTACGATTCCCTGTACAACCTCATCGACGGAGAGAAGGTTCAGAAGCTGCTCGAGCAGGGCGTCATCGAAGTCGCGCCCATCGCCTTCATGCGCGGCCGCACGCTGAGCGATTCCTTCATCATTCTGGACGAAGCTCAGAACGCAACCCGGGAACAGATGAAAATGTTTCTGACCCGCCTGGGACTCCATTCCAAGACGGTAGTGACCGGAGACATCACTCAGATCGACCTCCCGAAGGGACAACAGTCGGGGCTGATTCACGCATGCGAGATTCTCAAGGATGTCGATGGCATCGCCTTTAGCAGCTTCGACAGCCGTGACGTAGTCCGGCACCGCCTGGTCCAATTGATCGTCGACGCCTACGAACGGTCGGAAAATTGAGCGCGCAATGATGACGACCCTAACCGAAAGCGGTTCTCTGCGGCCGGTGCGCATCATCGGAGCGCCGATGGATCTTGGTGCTGGAAGGCGCGGCGTGGACATGGGTCCATCGGCCATTCGGATCGCCGGACTTTCGCGTCGATTGCTGGAGATGGGCGTCGACGTGGAGGACGTCGGCAACATCGAAGTCAAGATCGCGGAAGAACTTTCCTTCGGTAAGAAAAAGCACATGTATCTGGACGAAATCTCGCAGGCCTGCGTCAAGCTGGCCCAGCGGGTGCGAGAAACGCTCGACTCCGGAAAGAAGCCTTTGGTGCTGGGCGGCGACCACTCCATCGCCGTCGGCTCAGTTTCGGGCGCTGCGTCCTATTGCCGCCGGCACAAGGGAGAACTGGGTCTGATCTGGGTCGATGCGCACACCGATCTGAACACTCCGGAAACGAGTCCGTCCGGCAACGTCCATGGCATGCCTCTGGCGGCGTTGCTGGGACTGGGCCCCAGGCGACTGACTGAGATAGAGGGGTTTTCGCCAAAAGTCCGCTTCGACCGAAGCATCGTCATCGGCGCTCGAAGCATCGACGAGCAGGAGAGAAAGGCGATCCAGAAGTCAGGCTTGCGCGTGGTCACCATGAAGGAGCTGGATATGCGCGGGCTGACGGCTGTCCTGGAGGAGGCCCTGAAGATCGCATCTGATGGAACGCTGGGATTTCACTGCAGTTTCGACCTGGATGTGGTTGATCCGCAAATCGCACCAGGCGTCGGAACGCCGGTCCGCGGCGGGATGACCTACCGGGAAAGCCACCTGGCCATGGAAATGATCTTCGACAGCCGTCGCTGCATTTCGCTGGAAATGGTGGAGGTGAATCCGGTGCTGGACAGCGGGAACATCACCGGCATACTTGCGGCGGAGTTGATTTGCTCGGCCCTCGGAAAGAAAATTCTTTAAATGACCCGAATTCTTGTGCTGTGCGGCGGACGTTCGGCCGAACATGAGGTGTCGCTGGACTCAGCCTCGTCGATAATCAGCCGCCTGGATCGCAGCCGCTTTACCGTTCAGGTTCTGGGAATCGGCAAGGGCGGCGAAAGTATGACTCCCGAACGGCTCCGCTCTTTTTTGGATCTTGGGAACGCTTTGGATGTCGGGCTCCCCTCCTGCGACGACTGGATTGCCTGGATGGCGGCCAACAGGAAGGAATGTGATGTAGTCTTTCCTGTCCTCCATGGACCATTCGGAGAGGACGGCACCGTTCAGGGGCTGCTGGAATTGATGCAGCTTCCGTACGTCGGCGCCGGAGTCTGTGCCTCGGCCTTGGGCATGAACAAGATCCATTGCAAACAGATCCTCAGACAGGAGGGCCTGCCCGTGGTCGACTGGCTTGATTTTCACCGAAGAGAATGGGAGGAGGACAAGGATCGCATAGCGTCGAGAGCCCTTGACGCGCTCCCCTTCCCAATGTTTATCAAGCCGGCAAACCTCGGATCCTCCGTCGGCATCTCAAAAATCATCGAAGCTTCTCAACTCGAAGACGCCGTCGCAAAGGCGCTTCAATTCGACGACTGGGTCATCGTCGAAAAAGGAATCGATGCTCGCGAAATTGAAGTTTCCGTCCTTGGCAACTTTCAGCCCCGCGCATCTCTTCCGGGAGAAATCGTGCCGTACGGAGACTTCTACAGTTACGAGGCCAAGTACTTGAGCGCCGAGAGCTCCCTGCTGGTGCCGGCTCCGCTCAGGCCCGAGCAAGCTCGAGAAGTTTGCGCCCTGGCCCTTAAAGCCTACAGGGCCCTTCAGCTCGAAGGCATGGCGCGCATTGACTTCTTGATGGATCGGGTCTCAGAAATGTTTTTCGTCAGCGAGCCGAACACCATCCCGGGATTCACCCGAATCAGCATGTATCCCAAGCTTTGGGTGGCTTCCGGACTGAGCTATTCCGACCTTTTGACGGAACTCATCGATCTGGCCCTGGAGCGTTTCCGCAGACGACGGGCGCTGTCCGTCGAACGATGAACTGCAGGGCTGTAAGCCGACGGCTCGGCGCAAAGCCCTTGATCCATCCGAATTGATCTGGTACATTGTGACGTCAGGAAGAATGATCAATCGGTTCTTTCACCCGCCCGAATCCAAAACATCCGCAATCACAACCAAGAAAAGGAGGTACACGGTGGACGAAAACGTGGTCAAGGAGTATCTGCTGAAGCACAACGAGATGTTCCGAACGTTGGCGGAAGAACATCAGCGATACGAGGAACAGCTCGAGCATTATACGAATAAGCCTTTCCTGAATTCGGAAGAGCAACTGCAAGAGACCGTCTTGAAAAAGAAGAAGCTGGCACTAAAGGATCAGATGCAGATCCTCATCAGTCAACATCAGATGGAAGGGCAGGTCCACTAAAGTCATACTCAACGAATTTGGCCGAAGCCTTGGGCGTCCGGTTTCCGGCAAACCTGACGATGCCGGCCCAATCGGACGCCTTTTTTCTTTAAAGCGGTTCCACCAACGATGGTTCGAGACGCCTATCTCTTTCTGATTCCCCTGGCTGCTTCCGCAGCTTTAGTTTTTCTGCTGGGACTGTGGCCGTTCGCATTTCTTCTGTTGCTTCTCGGACTTTTTGTCATCTACTTTTTCCGCAATCCCGACCGGATCATTCCTCAGGATCCCTCGGTCATCGTCAGTCCGGCAGATGGCAAGATCGTTCAGGTCATTGAGACGGAGGGCGGGAAGAGGATTTCCATCTTCCTTTCGATTTTCGACGTGCACGTCAATCGCGCGCCCATCGCTGGCGAAATCATTCGCCGTGAATATCGACCGGGGCGGTTCAAGCTGGCCTTCTCCGACGATGCGTCGGTGGAGAACGAGCAGATTGTATTTACTATTGCCGGCGCCAGGCCGCTGACCTTTTCGCTGATCGCGGGTCTGGTCGCTCGGCGAATCGTCACGTGGAAAGAGGTCGGCGACATCGTGGAAAAAGGTGATAGACTGGGACTTATACGTTTTGGAAGCCGCGCGGACGTCTTTTGCCCGTCCGACTGCGAGGTGCTGGTTTCTGCGGGAGACCGGGTGCGGGGCGGAAGCAGCGTGATTGCCCGATGGATCGACCTGGAGTAAACGCGACGAAGCTAGAGAAGGAAGCGAAAGGGCTATTCACTCCTTCGCGAAAGATTCGGCGCAGCGTCTACCTTTTGCCCTCCGCATTTACCGTCGGAAACCTTTTTGCAGGCTTCTTTTCGATCATCGCCACCCTGAACGGGAACTACGGCCACGCGGCGATCGCCATTGGAGTCGCGGTCGTGCTGGACGGGATCGACGGGAGAGTGGCTCGGATGGCGAACGCCTCCAGCGACTTCGGCTTGCAGTTGGATTCCCTAGCCGACGTCATCAGCTTTGGAGTCGCTCCGGCTGTGCTCATCTATGCCTGGGGACTGGCGGACCTGGGCAACTTCGCGCGAATGTCGGCTTTCGTCTTTCTTGTATGCGGCACCATGCGGCTGGCCCGCTTCAACGCCAACGTTCAGGACCTGAAACATTTCGCGGGCCTGCCAATTCCCGCCGGCGCCGGGGTCATCGCCGCCATGGTCCATTTGTTTCAGACGCCCATGGACGCCACTCTGTTCAAGATCGCTATGGTCGTCGTAACCTACCTGGTAGCGTTTTTGATGATCAGCACGCTGCGTTATCCATCGCTCAAGCAGTTGAACCTGAGCAGAGGCAAATCCCACCTGAACATCCTTATTCTGGCCATCATTGTGGCGGGAGTCATCTGGTACTCGCAGCCGGTCCTGATGGCGATCGCTTCCGCCTACGCCGCCAGCGGCGTGGTGGCTCGCCTCTACCAGCTCCTGCGCTATCGCTTCCGCGGAAGCGAAGAGCTGTCGACCAAAAGCGCCGATTGAGCCGGCGCCTTCGCCGCCTCGAACCGAGGGCGGCTGCAAGCCGGCCGGAACCGCCCGGGGATCGCCGTCGCAGCCGTAAAGGGCGTCCTCTACACCGGGTCCGGCCATCGACAGCGGTTTTTGGGCGAAAGCGGTTTCGATTTCAGCTGGGCGGCTTGCGCGTCGCCCGGTTTCCGTCCCTCGGGCGCGATGGCGACCCAAAGGCCGACCAGGGCGAATAATGCGCTGACCGCCAGAAGCCACGCGCTCCATAAATCGAACGATGTCATAACGTTTGCTTTTAAACCGACTTGAGCGCTTAGACGGGTTGTCGGAAATTTTTCTCGTGCACCAACCGCCTCATCGCAGATCGACTGGGTGGTAGTCTATCCTTCAGAACCCGATGAATAGTCACAGTTGCGAGGCGCTGGTGCTTCGAACGCACCCGTTCTCCGAAGCCAACAAGGTCGTCGTAGCCTTGACCCGGCAGGTTGGGATACTCCGAGGAGTGGCCTACGGGGCGCGAAAATCCAGAAACCGTTTCGGGAGCAGTCTGGAGCCCCTGACCCACGTCAGGATGGCCTATACGACCAGGGAGCACCAGGAGCTGGCGGTGATTCAGAATTGCGAGATCATCTGCGCTTTCGCCGCAAAGCAGGCGGACTGGGAGGTTTCACTCCACCTCGGTTATTTCTCCGAGCTTCTGGTTGAGTTTTCGAGAGAGCAAAACGAGAGCGAAAAGTTGTTCCGGCTGGCGCTGGCAGTGCTGACGGAAATCCCGAATGGACCCGTTCAAATGCTGGCCAGATATTTTGAATTCTGGATCCTGAAGTTGGAGGGAGTGCTTCCCGCTCTGGATCGAAGGCTGGATGCGCAGCTTGCCGCTAAGACGGCAGCCATGCTGCGGCAGCCACCTGCGCAGATTCGGCAAACCCGCCTGGAAGGCGGCGAAATGAAGCAGTTAGAAAGGCTGGCCGAAGAGTTGATAGAATACCATTTGGAAAAGCCGCTCAAGTCGAGGAAAATCATTCGGCAGTTTCTGTGAGGCAGTGGGGGAGTCGAGGGAAGTGACGCCTGGGAAGAGTTTCCGCGGGACGGCCTTTATCGCTCCCGCGGACCGGGCAGCAGGGCGAAGCAGGGGATCTCGCCGTCGATCGGGCCCCCCATTCTGAATCAATCACTCGAGTCATCAGGAAGAGGATGCGTCGGTCCCGTGCGGGCGGACGAAAAAGGGGTAGACTATTGGTTTCGCGATGAAGGATTTTCAGCAAGTCATTCATTCATTGCTGGAGTACTGGATGGATTATGGGTGCGTCGTGCATCAGCCGTACGATGTAGAGATGGGCGCCGGAACCATGCATCCGGAGACCTTTTTCCGCGTCCTCGGTCCCCAGCCCTACGACGTGGCTTATGTACAGCCTTCGCGGCGACCGACCGACGGGAGGTACGGCGAGAATCCGAATCGCGTCTACCGCCACTTTCAACTGCAGGTTATCCTGAAGCCGCCGCCGGAGGATTTTCAACAGGTCTATCTGAAGAGCCTCGAGTTTCTGGGCGTCGCGCTGGACAAGAACGACCTCCGTTTTGAGGAGGACAATTGGGAAAGTCCGACGCTTGGAGCCTGGGGAATCGGCTGGCAAGTGCTTCTGAACGGCCTGGAAATCACGCAGTTTACATACTTTCAGCAGGCCGGCGGAATCGATCTGAATCCCATTTCGGGGGAAATCACCTATGGTTTGGAGAGAATCAGTTCCTTTCTGAACGACAAGGAGAGCGTTTACGACATCCCCTGGAACTCTCGGTTCACGTACGGCGACATTCGGAAGGATGAAGAGATCGAATTTTCCAGGTACAGTTTCGAGCTTGCCGACAAACAGACCCTGTTTCGGCTGTTTGAATCATATGAGGAAGAAAGCCGCAGGTGTCTGAAAGCGGGCTGCCTGCTTCCAGCCTACGACTACTGCTTGAAATGTTCCCACACCTTCAATCAGCTCGACAGTCGCGGCGCCATCAGCGTGACGGAAAGGGTCGGCGTCATCAACCGGGTTCGCCATCTGGCAGTGGGCATCGCCCGCGCCTATGTGGCCCGACAGGAAGGCTCGTCCGATTAAGAGATGAAGAATCAGTTCTTGTTTGAGTTGGGGACGGAGGAGATTCCGGCGTCGATGATTCCCGACGGATTGGCCCGGTTGACCGAGCGGATGACCGAGCTTTGCAGGGACAACGAGTTGATTTTTGAAGGAATGAATTCTTTCAGCACGCCGCGGCGCCTGACGGTCGTCATCACGGGGTTGCCCGACCGGCAGCCCGATCGGGTGGAAGCTGTCAGCGGACCTCCCGAGTCGGTGGCCTTCGATCCGGAAGGAAATCCGACCCCCGCGGCCCAGGGATTCGCCAAAAAGATGGGCTTGACGGTCGATGAGTTGTCTCTGGAGAAGACCGACAGAGGGCGTTATCTGTGCGCGCGACGGAGGAAGGAAGGCCAGGCTACGCCTGCCATTCTGACCGGCGGGCTTCCCGGCGTGATTTCAGAATTGAACTGGCCGAAAAACATGTACTGGACGGCTTCCCAGTTTCGGTTCATCCGCCCTCTTCGCTGGTTCGTTTGTCTATGGAACGAAACGGTTCTTCCTTTTCAATTTGAAGGGGTTGAAGCCGGGGGAGTTTCTCGCGGGCACCGCTCTCTTGGAAGCGAAAACATTGAAGTCCGGCGTCCGGACGAATACGTCGACGCCCTAAGACGGCAGTTCGTTCTGGTTGACGAAAGGGAGCGCAGAGAAAAGATCGAAAAGGAACTGCATGCGCAGTTGCCGAAGGATTGCCGGTTGCTGGAAGACGATCAGCTCATGAATACCGTAGTCCATTTGAACGAGTTTCCAACCGTGCTCCGAGGAGGGTTCGACGCCCGTTTTTTAGAGATTCCTCGGGAGGTTCTGGTCATGGTGATGCGACATCACCAGAAATACTTTGCTGTCACTGATTCGGACGGCTCCCTGGCGCCTTGGTTTCTTACGGTCTTGAACACCCGGGAAGATCCGGACGGCCGGATTCGTCGAGGGCACGAGAGGGTCCTGAAGGCCCGGCTGGATGACGCGGCGTTTTTCTGGGAGGCCGACCAGAGCGTTTCCTTGCTGGATCGCGCGGCCGGACTGGAACAGGTCCTCTTTCAGGAAAAGCTGGGCTCTTATCTGGACAAGACTAGTCGCCTGGAGAAGCTGTGCGAATTCCTGTCGCCCGATTCCGAACTGAAGACCGCAGCCAGTCTGTGCAAAGCCGATTTAACGACCGAGATGGTTCGAGAACTGCCGGAACTGCAGGGTGTGATGGGAGGATTGTACGCCCGGCAGGAAAATTATCCGGAAGCCGTCTGGAAAGCCGTTTACGAGCACTACCTGCCCGCTTCGGTCCATGATCCCTGCCCGTCCGCCAGGGAAGGTGCGCTGCTTGCGCTGGCGGATCGACTCGACACCATCGTCGGATGCTTTGGCGCGGGCATTATTCCGACCGGTTCGAGCGATCCCTTCGCGCTGCGGCGTCAAGCTCAAGGGGTGGTCCGAATAGCGCTGGAACATCAGGTGGAAACGCCTCTTGCGGAGTTGGTTGGTTTTGCCGCGGAACAGTTTCCGAAAGGGCTGCTGGATGCCGCTGGAGTCGAACAGGTCATGGATTTTCTGGCAAACCGGCTGAGATTCGCACTGCAGAGCGAAGGCATCGAATACGATGTGATCAATGCGGTTCTCGGCGTTCCCATCGATTCGATTCCCCGGACGAGGGAACGCGCCCGGGCCCTGAGTCGCATCAAAGGGGAAGAAGATTTGGAAGCGGTGGCCGGGGCTTTCAAGCGGACGAAGAACATCCTGGAGAAGCAGCAGAGGGAAGAGGTTTCCGTTCAGCAGGAGCTGCTGCAGGAAGGCGAGGAGCGAGCGCTTTTTACCGCCGTCCAGGATCTGGAAGGGAGCTTGCAGCGGGCTCTTGAGCAACGCGACTTCGATCGGGCCCTCCGAGAGATCGCCGGGATTCGCGAGCCGGTCGACCGCTTTTTCGACGCTGTGCTGGTCATGTGCCCGGACGAGTCGCTCAGACGGAACCGTCTTGCGCTGCTTCGCCGCCTGGCCAGGCTTTTTCTCCAATTCGGCGATATTTCCGAAATCGTTCAGCATGGCGAGCGCCAGGGAGCAAAAAATGGGTGAAAACGGCGTCCGGATTCAGGAGGCGGAAGGGAAGCTGGGGGTTCTGCTGGTCGGACTCGGCGCAGTCAGCACAACCTTTATCGCGGGAGTCGAGGCTGTCAGGAAGGGTCTCGGCAAGCCAATCGGCTCGCTGTCGCAGATGGGAACGATTCGACTGGGAAAGCGAACGGAGCAGCGGGTGCCCGCTATTTCGGAGTTCGTGCCCCTCGCCCAGCTTGCGGATCTTGAGTTCGCAGCCTGGGACTGCTTCGAGGCAGACGCTTTTCAGGCGGCGGTCGAAAGCGGCGTGCTGGAGAAGGAGCTGCTGCGCGAACTGCAACCTGAGTTGGAATCCGTCAGGCCCTGGAAGGCGGTGTTCGACAGACGATACGTCAGGAATCTGGACGGCGGCCACGTCAAGAAGGGCGGCACCAAGATGGACCTGGCCGAGCAATTGATCGATGAAATCCAGCAGTTTTCCAAGGACCGAAATTTAAGGGACGCGGTTATGATCTGGTGCGGTAGCACCGAGGTTCTGATCCGGCCCCATTCGGTCCACGAGTCTCTCGAGAAATTCGAGCGCGGCCTGGAGAAAAATGACGAAAACATTCCTTCCAGCATGATTTACGCTTATGCCGCCCTCAAGTTGGGAATTCCCTTTGCAAACGGGGCCCCCAATCTGACCGTCGACATCCCGGCCATGACCGAACTGGCCCAGACGAGCGAGACGCCCATTGCAGGCAAAGACTTCAAGACCGGCCAGACGATGATGAAAACCATTATCGCGCCCGGGTTGAAGGCGCGATTGTTGGGACTTTCCGGCTGGTTCTCGACCAACATTCTAGGGAACCGCGACGGCGAAGTGCTGGACGATCCCGAATCGTTCAAGACCAAGGAGGAAAGCAAGCTCTCGGTGCTCGAGCACATCCTGCAGCCTGACCTTTACCCCGATCTGTACAGCGACTTCTACCACAAGGTTCGGATCAACTACTATCCGCCGCGCCGGGATAACAAGGAAGGATGGGATAACCTCGACATCTTCGGCTGGCTCGGCTACCCCATGCAGATCAAGATCGATTTTCTTTGCCGGGACAGCATCCTGGCAGCCCCGCTGGTGCTCGATCTGGCTCTATTTCTGGATCTCGCCAGGCGATCGGGTATGCACGGTATACAGGAGTGGCTCTCTTTCTACTTCAAGAGCCCGCAGACGGCGCCGGGACTCTACCCGGAGCACGATCTCTTTATTCAATTGATGAAGTTGAAGAACACGCTCAGGCACCTTCGCGGGGAAGCGCAGATCACGCATCTTGGGTTGGAATACTACGAATAGCCGGGACATTCCCGGAACGTCCGGCGCCCTCGGCGGGAGCGGACTGCCGATGCTGCAGGGTTCAGTCGGACTGCAACGAAAACACGGATGGTTTGATCGAGACATTCCGGATGGATCGATCCGAGCCTGAATCAGGAAAGGAGAAGAAATGTCGAAAAAGTGGGTGTACCTATTTCAAGAGGTCGCGGAGGCGGAACAGGCATGCTCCGGAGACTGGGAGCGCGTTCGAGGCTTCCTGGGCGGAAAAGGGGCCAACCTGGCCGAAATGGTCCGAATCGGCGTTCCGGTTCCCCCCGGATTTACCGTCACGACCGAAGCCTGTCTGGCTTACGCCAGCGCCGGAAATCAGATTCCCGAAGAGGTGTGGCAGCAGGAACTGGACGCGATGAAAAAGGTCGAGGAGAAAACCGGCAAGAAGTTTGGAGAGCCTTCGAATCCCCTTTTGGTCTCGTGCCGCTCCGGCGCTAAGTTTTCCATGCCGGGAATGATGGACACCGTGCTGAATCTCGGGCTCAACGATGAAACAGCCCGAGGCATGATTGAACTGACGCAGGACGAGCGTTTCGTCTACGACTCCTACCGCAGGCTGGTGCAAATGTTTGGAAGCGTGGTGCTGGGGCTGGACGACGAGTTTTTCGAAGACGCCATCCATGAGTTGAAGCAATCCCGAGGAATCAAGGACGACACCGAGTTGAAGGCTCCGGACTGGAAGGAATTGACCGAAAAGTTCCAAAGCATCATTGGACGCGAAAAAGGCTTCCCCTTTCCACAGGATCCCTACGAGCAATTGAAGCTCGCGACCGAAGCGGTTTTTAAGAGCTGGCATGGAAAGCGCGCGGTTGACTATCGGAACGCCGCACGCATTTCACACGACTTGGGGACGGCCGTAAACATCGTCACCATGGTATTTGGAAACATGGGCGACGACTCCGGCACCGGCGTGGCCTTCACCCGAAACCCCGCCACGGGGGCGAGGGAGCTTTACGGAGATTATCTGCTCAACGCGCAGGGCGAAGACGTGGTGGCCGGAATTCGCAATACGAAGCCGATTGGCGAACTGGCTCAGGATTTGCCGGAAGCCTTCGCTGAGTTCGTGGAGATCTGCGCCAAATTGGAGCGTCACTACCGGGACATCCAGGATGTCGAGTTTACCATCGAGCGCGGGAAGCTGTGGATGCTGCAGACGCGAAGCGGCAAGCGTACGGCGAAGGCCGCAGTCACGGTGGCCGTCGACATGTGTGAGGAAGGGCTGATCAGTCGAGCCGAGGCCGTTCGGAGGATTGAGCCGCGCCATGTGGACGCCTTGATGCATCCCGGCTTCGATCTGAAAGAAAAGGAAAAAGCTTCCACCGACGGAGGACTTCTGGGGACCGGAGTCAACGCTTCTCCGGGCGCCGCGGTCGGCGTAGTCGCATTCGACGCCGACACGGCCGAAGAATGGGGCAAGAGCGGCAAAGACGTCATCATGGTCCGGCCCTTCACCAAGCCCGACGATGTTCACGGCATGCTGGCGGCGAAGGGAATTCTGACCAGTGAAGGAGGGGCGACGAGCCATGCCGCCGTCGTCGCGCGGCAATTCGGAGTCCCCTGCATCGTGGGCGCCGACGCGATCCGGATCAATGTCAAGGGCAGGACCTTCAGCGCCAACGGCCGAACTGTCCAGGAAGGCGACTGGATCTCCATCGACGGCAACACCGGGGAAGTATTTTCAGGCAAGATTCCCACGGTTGCCCCCAGATTCGAAGACCAGACCGAGCTGATCCGGATCCTCACCTGGGCCGATGAGTTTCGGCGGTTGGAGGTCTGGGCCAACGCCGATTATCCGAAGGACGCGGAACGCGCCCGGACTTTCGGCGCGCAGGGGATCGGTTTGTGCCGCACCGAGCACATGTTCTTTGAAGAGGAACGACTGCCGATCGTTCGCCGGATGATCCTGGCGGGAGACTCGAAGGAAAGGGATCAGGCGCTGGCGCAACTGCTGCCCCTGCAGCGGAGCGATTTCGAGGGGATTTTTCGCGCGATGGACGGCTTGCCCGTCATCATCCGCCTGATCGATCCCCCCCTGCATGAATTCATGCCCGATGAAGAGAAGCTTTTGGAGGAGGTGCTGACTCTGCGCATTCAGGGAAGCGATAAGGGCCTGAAGGAAAAGGAGGACCTGCTGAACACCATCCGCAGCATGCACGAGAGCAACCCGATGATGGGCATGCGCGGCGTCCGCCTGAGCATCATGATGCCGGGACTGGTCAAAATGCAGGTGCGAGCTATCTTTGAAGCCGCCTGCAATCAAGCAAAGAAAGGCGTTTCAGTTCTGCCCGAGATCATGATCCCGCTGGTGGGACACGTCAACGAGTTGAGCGTCATCCAGCCGGAGCTTGAAGAGGTGGGCCGATCTGTTATGTCGGAAAAGGGAATCAAAGTCGAATACAAGTTCGGCACCATGATTGAAATTCCGCGGGCTGCTCTCACGGCCGGAGAAGTCGCTGGCGTGGCTCAGTTTTTCTCGTTCGGCACCAACGACCTCACTCAGATGACCTTTGGATTTTCAAGAGACGATGCAGAAGGCCGATTCCTGCTCGATTACGTCGAGAAAGGGATCCTGCCGGAGAATCCGTTTCAAACCATCGATCAAAACGGCGTCGGCCGTCTCATGGAGCTGGCCGTCCAGGAGGGCCGCAACACCCGCTCCGAACTGGAAGTTGGAATCTGCGGAGAGCACGGAGGAGATCCGGAGTCGATCGCGTTTTGTCATCGACTCAACCTCAATTACGTGAGCTGTTCGCCTTTCCGAGTGCCGGTAGCGCGCTTGGCGGCCGCCCAGGCCGCACTGGAAAGAGAGTAGGCCTCCGCCGATCAGCAGAAGGCATGGGCTTCGGTTTAGCAATAGGCGCTTCCGGGCGCGGCTCGGTTCGATCGCCGCAAGTCGGAGCGACTCGGGCCCCGCCTCGGGGCCCGTTGATGCAATGGAACGATCCGCAGGGCGCTTTGGTGGGGTCAAAGAGTGGCGCGCCGACAATCAACGCACCCGAAGCTGGTCAGGCTTTTCCTTTCCCGGGCCGTTCTTTTTCCGTCCCGCGGCCCATTTCTTCCAATTGGCGGCGCAGTTCCTTGACTTCCGAAAACAGATCGGGAAGTCGGTGCATCAAAATGTAGTTCCTCTTCCAGAGCCCGCTGTCCATTTCCGGGCTTCCAGCGATCCGCCGGCCCGGCTCGATCGAACGCCCCACGCCCGATTGGGCGATCACGACCACGCGATCTCCAATGCTCAAATGACCGGCAACGCCCACCTGGCCGCCCAGCATCACGTGATTTCCGACCTTCGTGCTGCCGGCCAACCCGACCTGCGCCGCCAGAACCGAGTGCCGCCCGACCCGCGATCCGTGGCCGATCTGGACCAGATTATCTATTTTTGTTCCCGCCTCAATGCGGGTTTCACCCACGGTCGACCGGTCGATGCAGGAGTTAGCGCCGATTTCGACGTCGTCTTCCAAGACGACGATGCCGGACTGCACGATCTTGTAATAGCTCCCGTCCTCTTGCGGCGCGAAGCCGAATCCGTCGGATCCGATCACGGCATTGTTCTGCAGGATCACCCGGTTTCCGATCCGACTGTATTCTCGAACGCTGGCGTTGGCGTGAGCGACGAAATCATCTCCGACTTCGACAAACGGATAGAGGGAGACTCCTGGATGAAGAACGGCGTTCTCGCCGATTGAGACGTCGTGGCCGACCGTCGCATGCGCGCCGATGGAGCAGTTCCGCCCCAGCCGGGCCGAGTCCGCAACCCATGCAGTCGGGTGAATTCCGGGAACAGGGGCTGGCGGGCTGTAAAAGATCTCGATGGCTTGGGCGAAGGCGAGATAGGGATTGGGGGAAATCAGCGTCGGAATGTCCGGTGAGCTGACTTCCTCGCCGACGATGACGGCGGAGGCCCTGGTCTCCCGGAGTTTGCGAACGTATTTTGGATTCGAAAGGAATGTCAGGTCCTGCGGTCCGGCCTCCTCCAATCCCGCCACCCCCGTGATCTCGACGTCCCCATGCCCGTCCATGCGGCAATTCAGCCTTTTCGCGATCTCGGACAACTTCATCGGCCTTCTATTCTATGACGAGAACAGGGGAAGGACGATGGAGTCCGCCTGATTCGGGCGCCCGGCGACATCAAAGCCGCGGGAAAGCCGGACCCTGCGACGCCTCCCGGAACACTCGCAGGATTCTGCATTCGATTGTTCAGCCGCGGATGGTACCGTGGCTACTTGCAAGCCGAGACCCGTGGAAGCGAGATTTCAAAGAGTGCAGGCTCCGCGCTGGCCGCAGGTAAGATCAGCGCTGCGGTGTTTCTTAGCCGAATCCTCGGCCTCGTCCGCGATCAAGTCTTCGCCAGACTATTCGGAGCTTCGCTGTTTATGGATGCGTGGCTCGTGGCATTCAGAGTTCCGGGGATGCTGCGCGATCTCTTTGCCGAAGGGGCGCTGAGCTCGGCCTTCGTGCCGACTTTCACCGAGGCCCTGCAAAAGGGAGGTCGTCAGGCCGCCTTTCAATTGGCGAACCTGGTGCTTTCCTCCCTGATGGTTGGGCTCGGCGGTTTTTCGATCATCCTGTTCTTTTTTCCCGACGTTTTCGTCACCTTGTTGGCGGCCGGATTTCACGAAGTCCCGGGAAAAGTGGAGGTGACTGCCACCCTGATTCGGATTCTGGCGCCATTTCTCATGCTGATTGCGCTGGCCTCCACCGCCATGGGGATGCTGAACGCCCTAAATCACTTTTTCCTTCCAGCTTTGGCTCCTGCGATTTTCAACATCCTCGTGATCCTGGCGGGTCTGTTTCTGGCGCCCCGCTTCGAGGAGGCCGATCTGTTTCCCATCTACGCCATGGGAGCGGGGGCGCTGGCAGGAGGACTGATGCAATGGGCCGTGCAAATCCCGCTGCTGCGCCGCGAAGGATTTCGTTTTCGCTTTCGGATCGACTGGCACGACCCTGGGATTCGAAGGATAGCTCGCCTGATCGGTCCAGCGATCGTCGGAGTCAGTGCGGTGCAAATCAACGTGCTGGTCAATACGCAACTGGCGTCCTTTCTGCAGGAAAACGGACCGGTGTCGTGGCTCAGCTACGCATTTCGAATCATCTACCTGCCCATCGGTCTCTTCGGAGTGGCCGTCGGAGTCGTCAACCTAAAGGAAGTCTCCGTGCACGTTTCCCGCCAGAGTTGGGAGGAGGTGAGGGAAACGGTGGCCAATTCGCTGAAGCTCATTTCTTTTTTGGCAATCCCTTCGACGGCCGGATTGATCGTCCTCGCCGTCCCGACCGTCCGCACGCTCTTTGAACGCGGAGACTTCACTCCGGACGACACCCTCTTCACAGCGCATGCGCTGATGCTGTACGCCCTGGGTCTGTACGCCTATAGCTGCATCAAGGTGTACGTGCCGACTTTTTACGCCCTCGGCGACACGCGGACGCCGGTCAGAATCAGTCTGCTGTCGGTTCTGGTCAACCTGGTCGCCAACGTCACCCTGATTCTGATTCTTCCCGGCGGCTACAAGTATCTCGGACTGGCTGTGGGCACCGCTCTTTCGGTAACTGTAAACAGCTCCTTGATGGCCTATCAATTTCGAAAGCGGATGGGCGCTCTCGAAAAGTATCAAGTCGCAAAGATGCAATGGAAGGCAGCGGCAGCGTCTCTGGTCATGGGAGGCGTCGTGTGGGCGACGCTGATCGGAATTGAATCGACTCTTCCCGGAGGGAGCCTTCCTGAGCAACTGATCAGGCTCTTTCTCTGCATCGGAGTCGGCATTGCCGTTTACACTGGAATGTGCCTCCTGCTGAGGGTGAGTGAAGTGCGCCTGCTGCTTTTCTGGAACAGGAGCTGAATGGAACACAAGGCCTTCCAGACCTATCTGAACTACTTGCGGGTCGAAAAGGGGCTGGCCGCAAACACGGTGAAAGCCTACGAGGCCGATGTCGGAGAGTTTCTAAAATTCCTGCAAGGCGCCGGTCTGGCCTTGCCCGACGTGACGCGAGACATACTGCGCGACTTCATTCAACGCCTCTACGAACGCCTATCGCCACGTTCCGTACATCGTAAGATCGTCGGACTCCGATCGTTCTTCCAGTTTCTGCTCCGAGACGGGTATCTGCAGATCGACCCGACCGAGACTCTGGAAGCCCCGAAAACCTGGCGAAACCTGCCGGTCTATCTGACGGAAGAAGAGGTGGAAAATCTGTTGAGCCGGCCCAACCTCGGCTCCCGCAAAGGACTCAGGGACCGTGCCATGCTGGAAATTCTATACGCCACAGGGATTCGGGTCAGCGAACTGGTCAGGATGAAGTCGCGCGAAGCTCGACTGGACCTGGGGCTGGTTCGCGTGGCGGGAAAAGGAGGGCGCGAGCGGATGGTCCCAATGGGTGACTCGGCGGCCCATTTCGTCGAGCGCTACGTGAAGGAGTCGTATCCGGAATACGCAAGGCGACGCAGATCGACCGAATTCCTCTTCCTCAGCCAGAAAGGCGGCCCCATGACGCGTCAGAATTTCTGGCGCATCGTTCGGAACTACGGCGCCCAGATCGGCATTTCCGACAAACTGAGCCCCCACGTTCTGCGGCACAGCTTCGCCACGCACCTTCTGGAGCATGGCGCCGACTTGAGGGCGGTTCAAATGATGCTCGGCCACGCCGACATCTCGACGACCCAGATCTACACGCACGTCAGCCGGGAAAGACTGCGTAAAGAGTACGATCGATTCCATCCAAGATCCGAAGCCAACGATTGAGCGGCGGCGCAACGCAGCGGCAGGCGCCGGTGTTTTCAGCGCCGGGCACAGATCGCGCGTTCGAAGTGCTGTAGAATCTATTTCGGTTCCGGGCGAATTCCCGGCAGATAGTTTGCGCAGATTCGGACCTTTTCGTTCGGATCTCGACGGAGGCTAGGATATGTCGATCGTTCTGTTCGCCTCGCTCAGTCTCATCTGGGGGCCGTTGGCTGGCTTGGCACTGCAGCCGAAGGCAGGCGACGCCTGCTCGGCGGCTGAGCACCGGCAGTTTGATTTCTGGATTGGCTCCTGGACGGTCGCAGATGCGAATGGGAAAGAGCTGGGGCGCAATGAGATCTCGCGAGTGTCCGACGGCTGCGGGCTTCTTGAAAGGTGGTCCGGCCGCGAGGGCGGGACTGGAACGAGCCTGAATTTCTATGACAGCCGGAGCCTCCAGTGGCGCCAGCTGTGGGTCGGCGGCGGGGGATTGGTGCTGCGCCTGAGCGGCGAGTTCGACGGAGAATCCATGGTCCTGAAAGGGGAAAGGACGGGGCCGCGGGGAGTAGTCCTGGATCAAATCCGCTGGACCGCGCTTTCGGACGGGAGGGTCCGGCAGGAGTGGGAGACCTCCGCAGACGGGGGCGACAGCTGGAGTCGAGTGTTTCTGGGATATTATTCCCGCCGCAAGTGAATCAGACTGAAAAAGCGGCTTGCTCCCCCGATTGAAGGAGTCGACTGATGACAGAGAACAAGACAAAAGAAACCGACGCGAGCGTTGAGGCCTATCTGAACGAAGTTCAGGATGAGGAGAAGCGCCGGGACTGCGAAACGGTGCTGCAGTTGATGAAGGAAGTCACTGGGACCGAACCCAAAATGTGGGGCGGAGGAATGGTGGGTTTTGGCAGCTATCATTACAAGTACCCAAGCGGCAGAGAAGGAGACTGGTTTCTAACCGGATTCGCGCCCCGCAAGCGCGATCTGACGATATACGTTACAGCTGGATTCGACCGGTATGAGGCTCTTATGTCTGAGCTTGGCAAATTCAAAATCGGCAAGTCGTGCCTCTATGTGAAGCGGCTGTCAGATGTCGACTTGACTGTTTTGCGGAAGCTGATCTCTGAATCTGTCAACCATATGAGGCAAACATACGGGTGAGGGTGCCAAGCGCCCCGTCGAAACTCGACGGCGGAAGCGCCTCCATTGCCGCTGCGTCCATTACGCCTTACGTAGATCTTGGCGGCGCCGCGCGACGACCAATCATCGGCCGGATCAGCGAAAATCGTTGCCGATGGACGTTTCCACGTATAGACTCTTTGGATGAAATTTAGGCATCATTTTCTCGCTCTTCTGATATGGGTCCTGGCGTTGTCTGCGGCGCACGGGCAGGGATACAATCTGATTGTCGGCGGCGGGTCCCTCGACAACAATTGCGATCTGACGGACGGACATTGGTCCGACGCCACCCTCCAATGGTTTGTGGACCGCTCGAAACTTTCCGGCCCGAACGGAGGAAACGGACGGATCCTGATCGTCGATTACGAGACCTATCCGCAATGCAATCAGAACAATCCGGGCAGCTTCGTTGGCGAGTGCGCCTATTTTCGCTGTCTGGGGGCCATAGAGGCCGACCACGTCTGCGTCGCCGCGGGCGGCGGAGGCGGGAGGTCTTCCTGCATGAACCCGAATTCCGATGAGGTTCACGACCTGATCCTCCAGTACGATGGCTTGTGGTTCCGCGGGGGCGACCAGTCCAAGTACGTCGACAACTGGAAAAACACCAAGACCGAATCTGCGATCCACACTGTCTGGAGCGCCGGCGGAGTGCTTGGTGGAACCAGCGCCGGCGCGATGATCCAATCTGAAGTCGTTTCGACCGGCGACGCTCCTTCCTGGGAAGCCACCGGCGATCCCTTTCAGAACACCATCCAATTGACCGAAGATTTCTTCTCAGGTCCGCATGTAATGCTGAAAGAAACCATCGTCGACTCTCACTTCTTCACACGGGCTCGACTGGGACGGCTGTCAGTCTTTCTGGGGCGCCTTAAACAATCGACGGGGACTTCCTTTTTGGGCATCGGGGTCGATTCGGAAACCGGACTGGCTGCGTATCCCGATGGAACGGGAAAGGTGTTGGGAGAGGGATCAGTCACCTTCATCTTTCCCACTTTGGAAACGGAGGTTCAGCTTGCCCAGCGAAGGCCTCCATTTATCTCCAACCTGGAAACCCATATCCTGACGGAAGGCTTCCATTTCGACCTTCAAAACCGGGCGGTCGTGACGATCCCGGATTCGGCGAACCCTTCCGGTCCATTTCCCAGTGCGCCGGCTTCACAGCCGGCAGTCATCAACGGCGCCGTAGAGGCAGACCGACAGAAGGCCGCGCACTATATTGCGAATCCAACCACCCAAAACGCACTTTGGCAAGGAAAGCTCTTGCTGGCGGAAGGAACTCCCGGAGTTGACAACGGCCTGGTCACCACGAATCTGGAAGACAGTTCAGCCTTGAGGGAGAACCGCGCGGGAGGACCGCTGTGGGGCTTGAAAGAGCAGGCCAGTCAAGGGCTTGCCGTCTTTACCGACGGATTCTCGGGGTCCAGCTGCAACGCCGTTCAGGTTCATTCCGACGGAAGTCTGACGGCCCTCGCAGGCAAGGGGTGCCCACGGGAACAGTCAATCGTGGTCGTTGATTGTTGCGGGTTGGAGTGGGTGGACCAGTCCCAGTGGGATCCGGACGGTGACGGCAATATGCGGCAAAGCGTCGCGTTGACGCCGTGCCGCACGACTCTCTGGAACAGTCAGCTCGGGGCGACTTCCTACCAGCCCCGCTGTCTCAGTCAGGGGCCGGCACCTTTTTGCGGCGACGGGATTTGCGGTCCAGGGGAGGACCCGTGCAACTGCCCCGAGGATTGCGGCCCGCCGCCTCCGGTTGAGACAGACTGCTCGGATGGCATTGACAATGACTGCGACGGCTTGATTGACGATGAAGATCCTGACTGCCAGGAGGACTGCCTTCCCGCCGGAAGCACCTGCTTCATCAATGAGGACTGCTGCTCGGACAATTGCGTCGGAAGGCCCGGCAACAGGAAATGTCAATCGAGCGGAGGGAGGTTGTTCGAGTAGCCTTTCATAAATGAGTTCGCAGCTAGGCGAAGCGAGTGCGGCTTTGATCGTGTAAGAATCGATTATCGACGGCGATCGGCGAAAGAACGCTTTCGGTTTGCTGATGAGTCTGAACATGATCATTGAAACGCCGGCAGGCTTCGATTACACAGGCGCCGATTGCTGCGATTGGATGGAGGAAGCGGGATTCGCAGAGACTCGCGTGGAGCACCTCGTCGGCCCGGTTTCGATGGTTGCAGGAGTCACTTGGGACTGACCGAAATCTGCAATTGCCGGCGTCTCCGAGAGAGTTGAATTGCCGTTTCGTCGAGCGTCGGAGCCCTTCCAACGGATTTATGCCCCAGAGGACGATCGGAAATAGACGAGTCGAAAACCGGAAGATGACGAATTGTCGTCCCTGAAATAAGGGCCTTTCTTGCCCCAAATTCTCCCCAATGGCAGGGAAGACACTTGACTTTTCGCTACTTTTTGGGTTACCAATGCGTTAGTAGAGTTTCCTCTGATTGGTTGGCTGGTTTGGATTAGGAGGCGCTCCTTGAAAATTGAAACCGTAAACGAGAGGGCCAGGCTCGAATGGGTGAGCCTTGCCCAGCTTCAGATAGCCTTTCACTATGAGAGTTCCTTTTACGGCAGTTGTCGCTTGAGTTGTCGGATCAAGAGCGTCAATGCCTCCCTCCGCATCGATCCGCGGACCTTGGTGATCGAAGAATGCCAACTCTTGCGCGGAGAGGAAGGGAATCTGTCCAGAATCGCAACCGATTGCTTAAACAGGCTGCTGATTCAGAACACGCGAAAGATCCTCAACGAATTCGAGCAGAGCCGGAAAGTAGAGAGCCGGCGGACGAATGGAAGTTGGGCCTTTATCCGATGGCTCAAGCCGGATCGGATCAGCGCGCTGATCTTCGGAACCAAAGAGTTCTGATCGCGTTTGCGTACGCCGTTTTCACCCGAACGGTATGCGGGCTCCCTCGAGTTCCAGAAGCCGCTCCTTGACGTTCAGCCCGCCTGCAAAACCGGTCAATTTGCCATCCGAACCCAGGACGCGGTGGCAGGGGACCACGATCGGGACAGGATTGGCGCCCACTGCGCCTCCAACGGCCCTTACAGCCTCCGGGCGACCGATGCGCGCCGCAAGCTCTCTGTAAGAAAGCGTCGTTCCGTAGGGAATCTTGACGATGGCGTTCCAGACCGACTTCTGGAAGTCCGTCCCTTCTAAAGCCAATGGCAGCTGAAACTCCCTGCGCATTCGCTCGAAATATTCGGCCAGCTGCTTCCGAGTTTCACGAACCCAGCGGCGCTCCGCTGGGCCTGGCCCGTTTCCCGAACTCCGCGTCGCGGGATTGCCCGGGGAAAAAGCCGGACCGCCTGGGAAAGCGATCCGGCAGATTCCTTCCTCGCGGCAGCTCAGCTGCAGGATTCCAATCGGAGTCTCGGCCGGTTCGGTGAGGATTCGCATGGCCGTTTCAAGATAAACCCGCAGGGTGTCGTTTCGAGGGAATGATGGAAAGGGGCCATTTCAAACGCTGGGGCGCGTTTTTCCAAAGTAAACGAAACGCGAACCAGTCTTGATGCTACGGCTCGATTTCCGGAGTAATTTCGCGCCACATCAAGGTTTTTAACGGAAATAGGTTGACCGCCATTTGGATCATGGCGCCGTCGAAGTAGAAACGGCTGTTACCGCTAAGCGTTAGAGATGCCGGTCCGAAGCCGTCTTCAGTGAGATTGGCCAGCAACAGGCCGCCCGTAATCGATTTGTTGGCGCCGCCCATGTCGAGCTCCCCTTGCCCCAACACGAGTACGAGGCCGTGGTAGTTGAATGCGCCCTGGTAGTCGAACTTGCCGCGCACTACAAGCAAACCGGAGCCGGAACCGTTTCCGGAAAGTTGAAAGTCGCCGTCTACGTATGTGATCTGCGGATTCCCGTGCGTTCCCAGCTGGATTTCGCCCCCCGAAAGACTCGTGCCGTCCGGGTAGATTTCATCGGCGATCAACGGAATCCGTTCCAGCAGTTCTGCGAGAAATTCGGGGTCCATCAGCTTCAGCAGCTCTTCGTCTTCGCTCTCCCGAATCTCTTCCGTGTCGTCGCGGATGGAAGGATGGTTTCCGAAGTCGCCGCTGGCTCCGGTGATGTTGTTGTGTTGGTTGGCGATCAGGCTGTCGTATATCTCTTGGGCGGCTGCGGAGCCGTCTCCATTGTCGACATCGTCGTTCAAAATCGAGATGCCGGGAGCGTCAGAGTCCCCCTGAATGCGGAACGCGTTTCCATCAAACACCGCCGACACGTTCGGGCCGATCAGGGTCAAGGGCGCTCCAAGATTCATGGCCATGTCCCTGCGGACCATGGTTTCGATTACGGCTACGGAGTTTCGAAACGTGCTGTCGTAAGCGAAGGACTGACCTGGGCCGCTGCGGTGGATTCCAACCACTCGAATCACGACCGTCGAATCGGAGTCCGTGTATATGTCTCCGTCTCCGTCGTCGTTGTCGCTGACTTTTGCGAAATATCGCCCGTTGCCGATCACGACGCCCGTGGGAGGGGTCAGAAGTCCGTAGACGGTGCGGATCGCTCTTGAAGCTGGCGGATTCAAAAAGTTTATCGAACGAGCCTCCAGCAGGGGAAGGGGATTTCTATAGGCAAATGCTCCGTCGTCGGCGCCTTCGATGAACTCCGGCGCCTGAGAGGAGGCGGAAAGGACGGTTGTAAAGTTCTTGCCGCGCAGCGCCGATTTGGTTGCATTGAACCCGGCGTCGGCGATCTGGAGGGCCTTCAGGTGATTTTCATACTCGGCGCTTGAGGAGTACTCGTCCAAGCTGACCAAGGTGATTCCAAGTCCGAGGATCGATAGAGACATCGCCACGAGCATGACGACCAGCAGGGCCGAACCTTTTTCTTTTTGGTGTTGCATAATAAGGGTTACTCCATAAACTGGAAGAGCCGGCTGCGAACGAACACTTCGGAAACCAGCGTCGCGGCTGCAACATGACCAGTTTGCAGATCCGGCTTCTCGCCCCGTCCCGTCATCGTCAATCGGACTCTGGCGATCTGTTCCGGGTCCGCAGTGATTTCACCCGTGTGGGTCAGGAATTCAACCTGAAAATCGGAAATTCTCTCTGCCAGGATCTCTTCGCCATATCCGATATCGATAAACAGCTGTTCGGAGGCGGAGTCGAAACGGATGACAACCTGTTCGAAAATACTGTTCAGGGTCCCGTCCGGGTCGCCGCTGGCTTCCTTCGCATTTCCGGTCGTGCTCGGAACGCTGCCGGTCAAATCGCTGTTGATGCGAAACTGGCCCTCCTGAAGCGGCTCAATCGGGGGCGCCAGGAGCTGCTGCGTCGGGTCGCTCCCAGCCTGTCGCAAGTAACGGGTCATCGTGTTCATCGCCATCCGAAGGTGCCTGGCGTTTGAAACGTGGTCGCCCTGGCTGCGAAATGTAAACTGACCCTGGTTGAACAGCATCAGAATGGGGATCAGCAGCAACGTAAACACCAGAGTCGCCACCATCATTTCCAAAATTGAGAATCCGCGATTGTCGCAATTCATGGCGATAGATACGTTTCCAGACTCACTGTTCTTGTGACTCGAAACCTTTCGAATTCCGGACGAACTTCGACCGTCACGCCCTTGAGCCCTCCTCCCAAGGAGACGACGTCCCAATTCACCAGAAAGCTGCGCTGTGCCTGGTCGACGCCTTCAGGAATCGTCAGTTCGATTTTCTCCGGACCATGGGAACCGTCCGCCAAATCCCCCGACGACTGGCCGCTCGCCATCTGCACGGTGAACTGGGCCTGCAGCTCCTCCAGTTTCGCTTGAGCAAGTTCCGTCGCCTTCGTTCGGTAGTCGGCCGCTTGGTTGAGTTCCATCGAAACTATCATCAGATGTCCCAGACCGAGCAGGCTGACGCCTAGGATGAGAATGGCGAAAAGCGCTTCCAGCAGAGTGAACGCGCTCTGGCCGGATTTAGTAGGCTTCATTTGATTCAACGTTTCCCTGCCGAACCAGACCTGAAGGCGACACTTCGATCGTGATGAAACTGCCCCAGCCGTCGGACAAGGTTACCTCGCCTTGCTCGGCATGTCCCCGCGAGAAAAAGCGGATCTGCGCGGGAGGGCTCACGAATTGAATGCCAGCTTCCAATCGATGCGCCGAGCGGGGCGGGTGATCGAGATCGGCCTCATCAAAGATCTGAAACGTCCGGTCGGCGGAATTGAATGAGACCTGAAATACGGCGTTTCTGGACATCGCCAGGGTGCGGGCGAAATCGAGTTCCGACGCCAGCCGAGAGGCGGAGCTCGACAGCCGATAGACGCTGAGAGACTGTTGCACCTGCGGGACCGCAACCGACGCGATGACCACTCCGGCGGCCAGTACGATCAGCAGTTCGACGAAAGTGTACCCACGGGCGTTTTTCGGGCGCATGACAACGAGATAGTAGCAAAGGGAGTTTCGCAAGCTATGTGAGGGACGTCACAGCGCGAACCGTCCCATCAAGCGAGATGGGTTGACCAATCTGGCATGAGGGGGCGGTTTCCCCGCGAGTTCGCCCAGTCGCAATCAGAGGCGCGGGCGATTCAACTGAACAGCAGTTCTTCGACGAGGCGGTCGGGATCGGGAATGATGAACTGGCGGGTTTCCACTCGAATCAGCTCTTCAGCCTGCAGGTGGCTCAGGATGCGCGTCGCGGTCTCGCGAGAGATTCCTGTGATGTCGGCCAGCTCCTTGTGGGTCAGGCGCATGTCGATCTTGATGGCGCCGTTTTCTTCAACTCCCTTTTTCTTGCAGAGCTGATAAAGGGCCGTGCGGACGCGAGCGTCGGCATTGTGAAACGTCAGGATCTCAATCTGAGCCCAGGCGTCCCGACAACGCTGACATAGCGCTTTCAACAGAGCCTGGTTGATCTGCTGATTGGCGAGCAGATTCTGAAAGTCCGAAGAGGAAAGCACGTAAATCGTCGTGGGAACGACGGCGGTGACGCTGGCCGGCGACGTGCCGCCGTCCAAAAGCGCCATTTCCCCGAAAGACTCTCCCGATTCGTGAAAAGCAAGAATCATTTCCTTTCCGCTCGGAAGCAGCCGCGAAACCTTGACCCGGCCTTTTTTGACGACGTACATGTACTTGCCGGTGTCTTCCTCAAAGAAAACAATTTCGCTTCTCTTATAGTCCCGTTCCTTGAAAAGGCTGGAAATCCGCACCAAGGTATCTTCGTCCAGATCGGCGAAGACGGCCACTTTCTTCAAAAACTTCAGGTCAACATTCATAAGCCAATTAACTGCAGATCCTAAGAATCCCCCTCATGCGTGACCCTGTTTCCGCTCGCCGGTTCCCGGTTGAGGGCCGTCGACGCTGATCGGGCGCTTCCGTTTCGAGTCCCGCATAGCCTCCTCTCTGAAAGATACCATAGCAGCCCCACGAAAAAATTTGAATAGTGAAGGGACCGGCTAATTTTTTCGGCCCTACCGACCGCCGCGCAGCAGCCGAGGCGGTATTCGCGACTGTTTCCGCAATGAGCCCCCAGCCTGTGATTTCTTTTCCGTCGGAGCCGACCCCCGAATCCGCCGGCTCAAGAATCCTTCCGCTTCTCTTTTTTGAGAGCCGCAATCAGCGCGGCCAGAAAGCCCCCCCACACGACAGTCAAGACCACGGCCATGGTGGCGAAAGTCAAGATGCTCATCTGCCTAAAGTCCTTTCAGCCACGAAGCGATTGATCGCGATGAAAATTGCCAGCATGACGCCCCATTGGAACAGGCAGGTCCCGACGGATTCGGGTGCGAAGGGATTCCACCAGTTTTGCGGATCGGCCTGAATGACCTGCCAGAACCACCAACCGACTAGGATCAGCACCTGAGCGGGAATCGCGTACTGGATGATCCAGTCGAACCAGCGGCCCACGGTCAGGTCACTCCCGGCTGAATTGATGTTTTCCAGTCGAAAGCGCTCCGTTCCGCTTCGAATGACGGCGAAGGAGATAAAAGCGCCGCTAATCATTAGGCCGATGCCCCACACCCAGTCCTGGTTGAGGAAGAAATCCAGGCTGAGCGCCGAGGGGATGCCGGCCAGAAGGGCGAAGCCGTAAACGAGGATTAGCGCCTGGCGGCGTCTCAGCTTCATGTCCATCAGCACTCGCGTGGCAAGTTCCAGCATGGAAATTAGAGAACTGAGAGCGGCGCAGGTCAGAGCGAGAAAAAAGACGACGGCAAAGAAATATCCGCCTGTCATTTGCGCAAAGAGTTGGGGGATCCAGATGAATGTCAGACCGGTGTTGGCGGGGCCTGGAGTCTGAAGGACTTCAGCAGCCTGCTGCGGGATAAGAGCGAATACCGTGCAGAAGACCGTAATGCCGGCCAGCAGCGAAACTGAGTTGTTGCCCAGACCGATCAGTGCGGCGTTCAGGGGAACGTCTTCATTTTTTCTCATGTAGACGGCGTAGGTCAGAATCAGACCCCAACCGGCGCCCGTATCCCAGGCGTTCTGGGTCAAGGCCTGCAGCCAGACGCGGTAATCGAGCAGACTTTGAAAGTCTGGCGTGAAAAGAAACGCCAGTCCCTGCGACGCTCCCGGGAGCGTGACGGCCCGAATGGCCGAAACGATGATCAAGGCCAGCAGGGCGGGGATCAGGATCCGATTGACGCGTTCGATCCCTGAGACTACTCCCCGGGCGATGACCAGGGCGCCCAAACTGAGGGCGACTACGTGAAACAGCACCGGCTGCGTTCCCGACTGGGCGAACTGCGTCCAGTCAGCGCCGTGGTCGGCGACACTGAAAAGTCGCCCGCTGAGCGCAGTCATCAAATATCGAATGCACCAGCCGGCTACGACCGAGTAATAGAAGAGAATGGCAGTCGCAACAAAACCGACGAACATCCCCATCCATGCGAATCGCTTTCCCAGAAGCGAAGCGAACGATCCGACTGTGCCGAAACGCGTCTTTTTGCCGATGGCGAATTCGGCAATGATCAGCGGGATGCTCCACAGAAAAAGAAAAATGACCCACGGGATCAGAAACGACCCGCCGCCGTTTGCCGCCGCGATGCGCGGAAATCGCCAAATATTGCCAGTGCCCACGGCGATTCCAATCACTGAAAGGATCAGCCCCCAACGTGAGGTGAAGCGTTCGGCGGTCTTCATGCTTCGCTTCGCTCCAGATAACGACGAATCTGCAATTTGGGATCGGCTTGGCAAAGGACATCGGAAATGACGGCCACTGCGTTCGCACCGGCGTTCCAGACGGACGGAGCGTCCTGAAGGGTGATGCCACCGATGGCGACCACGGGAAGCGAGGTCAGGCGGCGCCATTGAGAAAGGCGGTGAACTCCCAGGGGCTGTCTTTTGTCGGCCTTCGTTGAGGACGGAAAAATCGGGCCTACCGCAATATAATCCACATCTTCCGCGCAGGCTGTCTGGAACTCCAGAAACGTGTGGGTGGAGATTCCCACAACAGAGTCGGGCCCAAGAACCCGGCGCGCGGCCGCCACCGGCAGGTCCTGCTGGCCGAGGTGCACGCCGGAGGCTCCTGCCTCCAGTGCGAGGTTTACGCGATCGTTGACCACCCACTTTGCGCCGAATCTCTCGGCCACGCGCCCCACTTGACGCAGGATTTCC
The DNA here is from genome assembly GCA_964484155.1 of uncultured Acidobacteriota bacterium. GTDB lineage: Bacteria > Acidobacteriota > UBA6911 > RPQK01 > JAPXNP01 > DATKAT01. The sequence goes on along the minus strand of CAZAEY010000004.1, from coordinate 25,415 downwards.
ACGAATTCCCGGTCCGACAGGTCCTTTTCGCGAACTTGAAAGAATCGAATTCCCGACTGCAGAAACAACTGAGCTTGCTCCAGATGCCTCTCCGGGGGGCCCGAACCGCGGTGGGTCAACGGATACAGAGGGCCCAGCGGCAAGCGGCTCATCGGCCTAAAAGAGCCCCATGACGTTCTGGAGCAGAATCGCAAGGATCGCGAGCGGACACGCGAACCTGATCAGTATGGCCCACACGGTCCGCAGTCGAAACCTCCTGTTCTCGGATTCGATTTCCTCCAAGGCGTTGGAAATGCCCCATTTCCAGCTAATGAACAGACAAAGCAACAGCGCGCCCACAACCAGTGAAACCTTCCCGAAGATAAAATCGGCCCGATCCAGAAATCCGGAGAACATAGCGATGTAACCGTTTCCCAACGCACTCGGGATGCCCAGCAAAAAAGCGGCCGCGCCTACGCCCATGGCCGCTTTTCGGCGGGGGATTCCCCGTTGGTCGATCAGATATGCGACGACCACTTCCAGCAGTGAAATCGCGGAGGTCAGGGCGGCGATACTCAGGAGCAGATAAAATGCGGTCCCGAAAAGCTGCCCGAAGGGGATCTGATTGAAAATGTTGGGCAGGACGATGTATATGAGCCCCGGTCCGGCGTCCGGCGCCAGGCCCTGAACCGCGAACAGCGCCGGAAAAATAGCGAATCCGGCGAGAAATGCGATGAAGATGTCAGCCGCGCTCACGTAGGCGGCCGACGAGACGATGTTTTCTCTCCGCGAAAGATAGCTGCCGTAGGTGATCATCGCTCCCATTCCGAGACTCATCGAGAAGAACGCCTGTCCGAGAGCCGACAGTACGACCTGCACGTTGAGCTTGCTGAAGTCGGGCCGCAGATAGTATTCGATTCCGACTGCGGCGCCCGGGAGAGTTACGCTTCGAAATACCAGCAACAAAAGGATCACGAGCAAGACGGGCATCAGGATCGTCGTCACCCGTTCGATTCCGCCCTGGATTCCTCCTGTGACCACCCAGACCGTCAGGGCCATGAACAAGAAATGGAGTAGGATCGCGTACGGGCCGTTGGCGACGAAATCGGAAAACACGCCCGAAACTTCAGGCCCGCTCAGCCCCTGAAATGCGCCTGACAGCGTCATCCAGATGTAGTGGAGGGTCCATCCGGCCAACACGCTGTAATAGCTGAGAATCACCATTCCGGTGACGACCCCCAGCACCCCGACCCATTTCCACGCGGATTCAGGCGCCAGCTTTTTGAAAGCCCCGACCGGATCGCTTTTTGCGCTCCGTCCCACCGTAATCTCGGCGATCATGACCGGAATCCCGATCAACAGCACGCAGCAGAGGTACACCAGCACGAACACGGCGCCGCCGTTCAGCCCCACCTGAGTGGGAAAGCCCCAAATGTTCCCGAGTCCGATTGCCGAGCCCGCGGCGGCCAGAACGAATCCCAGCCTGGAACCCCAGTTGCCCCTGCCCGGATTTTCAATTTTCATTCAGGGTTCGCCCTCTCGAAATTATATTGTCGGCGCCGCGTCCCTCGACCGGTTCCGGGCTTCCTTCACGATTCCGCTGTCGTCTATAAAGGACGTTCCATAGCGGCCGGCCTGAAAATCGGGATGCTTGAGGATCTTGCGCTGCAACGGAAGCGTCGTCTCGATCCCTTCCACGATGAACATGTCCAAAGCCCGAATCATCCGGTCAATCGCCTCGCGACGGGTCCCTCCGTAGGAAACCAGTTTTGCAATCATCGAATCGTAATGGGGAGATACCACCCAATCCTGGTAGGCTGTCGAATCGACCCGGATTCCCGGGCCGCCGGGAGGATTGTAACCGGTGATTCTTCCGGGCGAGGGACGAAAAGTGGCCGGATTCTCCGCGTTGATCCGGCACTCAATGCTGTGGCCCTTGAAGCGGATCTGCTCCTGGCTGAAAGGGAGTTCCAGACCCGATGCGATCCGAATCTGCTCCTTGACGATGTCGATGCCGGTAACCGTCTCGGTCACGGGGTGCTCCACTTGGATTCGAGTATTCATCTCAATGAAATAAAAGTTTCCTTCCCCATCCATCAGAAATTCCATCGTCCCGGCGTTACGGTATCCAATCCGGCGCACCGCATCGACGGCTCGGGCACCCATCGTTTGACGTTGCTCGTCGGTGACAGCAGGGCTGGGCGTTTCCTCCAGAAGTTTCTGATGTCTGCGCTGCACCGAACACTCTCTTTCACCCAAATGCACGACATTGCCCACTTCGTCAGCCAAAATCTGAAACTCGATGTGCTTTGGATTGACCAGATACTTTTCGATGTAAACCTCAGCGCTCCCGAACGCTCCAAGGGCCTCCGACTGAGCGGTTGAGACCGCTTCCTGAAGGTGCTTCGGTTCGGTAACAATCCGCATTCCGCGACCCCCTCCTCCGGCCGCGGCCTTGACAATCACCGGAAATCCGATCTCGTCGACGATCCCGCCGACGCGTTCCAAGTCCTCTTCTCCAAGCGCCTCCGAACCCGGAATGATGGGCAGACCGACTTCCTGCATGGTACGACGAGCCCGCGCCTTGTCGCCCATCAACTCGATCGCCTGAGGGCTGGGACCTATGAACTTCAATCCGCAGTTTTCGCAAAGATCGGCGAAGCGGGAATTTTCGGAAAGATAGCCGTAACCGGGATGAATGGCGTCAACATTCGTGATTTCAGCGGCGCTGATGATACTGGGGATATTCAAGTAGCTTTCCGAACTCCGCGGCGGGCCGATGCAGACGGCTTCGTCGGCAAAACGCACGTGGAGGGAATGCCGATCCGCTTCCGAGTATACCGCCACGGTTGGAATGCCCAGTTCCTTGCAGGCGCAAATGATCCGGAGCGCGATCTCCCCTCTGTTTGCAATCAAGATCTTCTTGAACATGGGATTCCCCGTCGTTCAGGAAGACAGACGAATCTTGAATAGGGCTTCCCCGAACTCAACCGGTTGCCCGTTTTCCACAAGGACTTCCACAATTTCCCCCTCGACGTCGCTTTCGATCTGATTGAAAATCTTCATCGCTTCAATGATGCAAAGCACTTTTCCCGGCTGGACTGCAGTTCCGACTTGCACAAACGGCTCAGCGTCCGGTTTCGGGGTGATGTAAAAGGTCCCCACGATGGGCGCCGTAAACAGATGTAAATCCTGGTCGCCTGCGGCTTCCTTCTGAACTGCGACAGGCAAAGCAGCCGCCTCAACGGGATTCGGCTCGGCGTCTCCGGCAGGCGGCTCGACCGACCCCGTCGCCGCGGTTCGGCCGACAGACTTGCGGAGGCGGATTCTGACTCCCGACTTCTCCATTTCAAACTCTTCGATGGCGGAATCTTCCAATAGCCCGATGAGCTCTTTGATTTCGCTGATCTTCATTGAATCTCCTCGAATATAAAGGGAAGCGTCGGCCTATTTTCACGACGGCCCTCCCTTGAGTCAAGGCCCGCAGGAAAATCTGTCTGCGACATCATGGTCCCCACTGGAAGGGCGATTTTACCGGAAAATCGCAAGTGGAGGCGTCATTTTTCACGCTCCTCTCTCGCCGAACCTCGACGGAAGGCTTGGGAACGAGCCAAAAGACGAACCTTCCGCAGCCGCATTTGTCGAGTGCGATTCGCAGCCGTGAAGCGGCCGGCCCGCAAGGGAGGGGCGGCAGCGCCTATTTCCCCAAAGACAGTTTCAGCGGGAGCGAGCTGAGCAGCTCGAATCCGCTGTCGGTAACCACGACGACGTCTTCGAGGCGGACGCCGTAGCGCCCGGGGAGGTAGACCCCGGGTTCGATTGTAAAAACCATTCCCGGCCGCAGGATCGTCGCATCGCGACGATTGATTCCAGGCAATTCGTGCACTTCGAGGCCCAGACCGTGGCCGGCGCCATGGCCGAAACAATCGCCGAATCCGGCGGCTTCGATGACGTCGCGCGCTGCCGCATCGACCTGTGCGCTAGATGCTCCGGGGCGGACTCGGGAAAGGGCGGCGTCTCTGGCTTCCCGGACTACTTGAAACGCCTTGGGAGGGCGCGATCGACTCGGCAGCAGAACGCGAGTCAGGTCGGTGCAGTAGCCGTCGAGGCGTATCCCGAAGTCGATCAAGAGGATGTCGGAAAAGCCGATGGGGGATTGGGTGACCCCGGCGTGGGGCAGGGAGGAGCGACGACCGGAAGCGACGATCGTGTCGAAGGCCATTGCTTCAGCCCCGAGCCTGCGGCAGGCGGCTTCCAACTCTCCCGCCGCCGCGGCTTCAGTCATTCCCGGTGAAAGCCGGTTGCGCATCTCGCCAAATCCTTCCTCCGCCAGTTTGAATGCCCTTCTCATGCGAACCAGTTCCGTCTTGTCCTTGATAATTCGGAGCGACTCAACCCGGTTGTAGGAGGCTACGAGATCGATCGGAAGCCCCCAGGACTCCATGCGAAGAATCGTTTCCCACGGAAGGCGCTGGGCTTCCAGTGCCAGGCGACCGGGCGCCGAGTCTGCTAGACTTCGGCGCAACTCTTCAATGAGAGAGTCGGGGGTGCGCACGCACTCGACCCCCGAACATTCCTTTTGAGCCTGTTCGATGTAGCGACTGTCCACAATGAGCCGAGTTCCTTCCGCTTTACAGAGCGCCATGCCGGCGGATCCGGAAAAATTGAAAAGGTAGCGGAGATTGGGGGGATGGGCGGTCAGGAACGCATCCACGTCATCTTTGGCCATGCCAGCCAGAAGGTTTCGAAATCTTTCCTGAAAAGGAGTCGACCCGTCGGCCGGGAGGTCTGCAAACTGGTGCGATTCATTCTGAACGGAAGCCGGTTTGGAGCGATTCATCCGTCGGCCTTTCGCCTTCATTCGCTGCGGTCGCTTCAACGCCGCTTTACGCCGGCGCCCATCGGCTCAAAGAGAATCGCCAGGGGCGCAGTGCAGTCCATCCAGGGATTCTATCGAAATATAGCAGAGGCCGGGCCTGCTTTGCGGACGCCGGAAAGAGGATTCGGAAAACTACTTCGACGAGCGAACCGATGAAAACCGCGCCCGGCCGGATTCAAACCAGGATTCGCGCCCCATCACGAAAGGCTGAGAGAGTCTTTTCTGAGAAAGGAGAGCCGTGGCGCTGCGGCGACGATTCCGTGCGGCGAAGAGCCCGTGTCGATTTTATTGCCGAATCCGGGGCGTGATGAAGAAGAGGATTTCTCGCGTCTCGCGCTCCTTGGTGGTGTTCTTGAACAGATGCCCCAGAACAGGAATGTCTCCGAGGGCAGGAACCTTGTTCAGGTTTTCGCGGTCGATCTCAACGTAGATTCCGCCGATGACTGTCGTTCCACCGTCTTGAACCAGAACCCGGGTTCGCGATTCGCTGGTTAGAATCGTGGGGATGCCCAAAACGGTGCGAGAGAAGTCTGGAACGTTGTTCTCGACTCGGATGTTCAGTGACACCGTCTCTTCCTCGGTAATCTGAGGCGTGACGGTCAACTGCAGGGCGGCCGTTTCAAAGCGGACGGATGTCGAGAAGTTCTGCTGCACCGGGATCGGGATCTTTGAGCCCTGGGTAATAATGGCTTCGGCATTGTTTTGAGCGGTGACTCGCGGTTTGGAAAGGATGCGCGCTTCGCCTCTGGCTTCGGCTGCCGTCAGAATGGCGTCCAGTCGAACCGTGTCCAGCATCTTTCCCGAGGACAGAAGCGCCGTGCCGATCGGTTGGGCGATCCCGGCCGATACTTCGGCGCCCCCCTGGACTCGATCGGTGATCTTGCCGAACTGCATGCCGAGTTCGGAGCCTAGCTGACGGGCGAAGCGTGTCGTGGCCTCTACGATCCTGGCCTCAATCTCCACCTGCTTTTCCGGTGCGTCCAGGGTTTCAATCAGCCGGGAAATCTTTCGCACCCCCTCCGGAACGTCCGTAATGATAACCGTGTTGGTTCGCGAGTCGACCGTCAGTTCGCCCCGCTGCGTCAACTGCCGTTCCAGAGTGCGCAAGATATCCTCTCCCACCGCATAATTGAGGTTCAGCGTCACTGTCGTGGTGTCCTGAGCAAGAAAGGCGGCGCGTTTGAGCGCCTGTTCCGATTCCTCTTCCTGCTGCAGCGTGCGGCGGGTCGAAATCCGGACCAGGCTTCCTTCGATGCCTGCGCGCAAACCGTGGCTCTTCAGCACGACTTCAAACAACTGGTCCCACGGCACTTCCTCCACGTTGATCGTTACCAGACCCGAAACATCGGGGTCAATCAAAATATTGAGGCCGCTCAGTTCGGAAATGGTTCGAAAGAAGTCCACCAGGGAAACGTCGACCAGTTTGAGCGAAACCGGTTCGCCTTCGAAAGAGGTTTCCTGAGTCAGGACGCTTGGTGAAAATGTCGCACGGAGCGCGGAGGGGTCCTGTTGTACGGAGAAAGCGGGAGCGGCAAGCAGGCTTGCAATCCACACGGCCAGCAATTGTTTTCGCATGATTTCCTCTATTTTTGTTCCGTGTCCAGCCGCTTTACGACGAGCGAACTCGTTCTCGTCCCGTTTGTGAGAACAGTCTCCCGAGCGAAATGGACGAGTTCCCCGTTGATCTCCTGAATAAAGCCGTCATACAGACGAGTACCCTCGCGGGCGATGTAACTCACCTCGTCGACTCCTTTTAAGATGACGAGTCGGCGGTCGTAGGCGGACGCGGTTCCCGAGACGACGACTTCGGAAACCAACAGTCCGGCCAACCCCGGGGGGCGTTCCCGCAAGGGAGGAGGCGGCACGGCCTGCGGACCCGGATTCGAAGCTGGGAGCGAACGCAAATTGAGAAACGGATCCCTCTTCCCCTGCGAATCAAACTGACCCGCAAAGAGACCCGACGTCCCCAACCAGATCCATACGATTGCCGCCATCATTATTTTCCCGTTCATGCGATCCTTGTCAGTTGGCTCTGGCTCCTCGGCGTCCGCCGCCCGTGGGCGCGCCTTCGCTCCGCTCCGAATCGACGAACACGAATGTCGTAGCTGTGCAGGTCGCCCGGATCGTTCGGTCCGGCGGAGTCTGGGTCTCGGAAGCCTCAATCTGAAGGTTTTCAATGTTGACAACGCGATCGAAACCGGCCACCTTCTCCAGGAAGGAACCGAGATTGTGATAGGAGCCTTCCATCGACATTTCGATCGGCCAGTCAATGTAAAATCCGTTGTGGATCGTTCTCTGCGGGTTGAAACTTTTCAGCTCAAGGCTTGATTCGGCCGCGAGATGCTGTATGCGGCGAATGATCTCGGAGGTCTCTTTCTGGTCGGGCAACGCTGCGCGAAGGGTCGCCAGCCGCGTCTCCTGCTCTTCCAGATTTCTCTTGAATTCGGGGAGCCGTGCCTGCAGTGCCTGCCCTTCGGCCACTTCTCTTTGCAACTGCCTCACCTCCGACCCGAGCCGCTCAACGTCGGCTTGGAGGGGGCTGGTGTAAAAACGGTACACCACGCCGCACAATCCCAGAACGATGACGGTGAACGCCAGAATCTGGTTCCGCGGGGAGAGTTGACTGAAAGAAAAGTTTCCAAGGGCCATCGCTAATTATTCAATTCACAGTTCAATTCAAACTTGATTTCCTGCTGGTCGACCTGCCAGTAGGAGAGATCCACCTGGCGGAACGCATCCTGCAACTCCAGACGCGCGATGAAATCCGCGATCGTCGGTACGTCGACGGAAAAGCCTTGCAGTACGACTGAGCGATCCCTTTGATCCAGCTTGGTCAGCCAGAGCTTCGGCTCGGAGGGCATGCTGTCGACCAGTGCGTTCATCATCCTGACAGGTCCCCGCTGATTGGCCATCAACTGCTCCATCACCTCAATCCGGCTTTGCAGTTCGCGCTTTTCAACCTCATAGCGGTCCATCTCAGCCTTCAGGGCCGAAATCTGACCGCGCTCCCTCATCAGCCCGTCCTTTTCCGTCTGCAGGCTGTCCAAAGCGATGTTCAGCGACCAGTACCAGTAGCCCATGATTGCGGCTGCGAAGAGAAAAATCAGAAGGCTGTACAGTTCGGTCCGAGTTCTTCCCGGAGTCGAAGCGCGCCTTCCGCCCCGCAGCTTTCGAATTAGATTGACTCTGATCATGACGTCATCGATCCTGAGCTGCTCGGAGGGCGAGACCGACAGCGACGGCAAACTCACTTGCGGTCTCTTCAATCGGCTCCGCCCGACCCGATGGATTGTCCAAACGAATCTTTTTGAATGGATTCAGCATCTCGACGGGGACTTTGAACTTCTCGCTCAAATATGATCGCAGGCCGGCCGTCCGGCTGGCGCCCCCGCACAAGTAGATTTCCGAGATGTCTTTCCCGTCTGAAATGGTCTTGAAGTAATCGGTCGTCTTCTCGATCTCCAAGGAGATGTTCTCAGTTACCGCATCCAGAATCGAAGCCACTCGGTCCTTCAATTCGGGAGGAACGTCGATCCCGCGCTTGTAGGCCTCCGCTTCTTCTCCGGTCAGATGCAGTTCCTGCTGAAGGGACTCGGTGTACTGATTTCCCCCGACCGAGATGTCACGGGTAAAGAGAAACTGATTTCCGGCGAGGATGCTGGCGTTCATGACATTTGAGCCGATGTTGAAAAGCGCGTACACGGTATCCGGTTGGAGATCGTAGTTCGCTTCAAAGATGTTCTGGAGGGCGAACGCATCGATGTCGACGACCACCGGCACTTTTCTCGCCATCGACACCGCACTCGTATAATCAGTGATTTTGTCCTTCTTGGCGGCTACAAGCACGACGTCGATGCGCTGCTCGTCTTCACTCCTGCGAACCACCTGGTAGTCTATGTTGACGTCTGAGATGTCAAACGGAATGTACTGTTCGGCTTCCCACTGGATCGACTCGTCCAGTTCGCTGTCGGCGAGAAACGGAAGAGTGACCTTCTTGACGATGACTGAGTGTCCGGAGATGGAAGTGGCAACCCGGGTCTGCTTCAGATTCATTTCGGCAAAGATCTCTTCTATCGCTTCCGCAACCGGAAGCTTTGAGATGATCACCCCGTCGACGATCGCCTCCTCCGGGAGACGTCGGATCCCGACCCCGTCGGCGACAAACTGGCTGCCGTTTCGTCGAATCGACGCAACCTTCACCGATGAGGATCCGATGTCAACACCGACCAGATTTTTCGACCCGGATTTAAACCAGTCTCCGATTCCCATGTCAGGTTCCTTTCGCTCCGTATGCCCTATCGATGCATGAATTCACATCGTACGCTCGCCCCTTGGCGAACCGCGGTGACATCAGTCACAGGGCCTTTCAAATCTCCTATAACGTTGCAGGGGGGCGTTTGAGCGAACTTTGTTTCGCGTTTCCGAAAGCGACGCCGAAGGGGAAGAGTTCCGAGGAGCAAAAAAAGTTTGAGGCGCGCGGCCCATCCAGGCTTTCACCACGAGCTGCAAGAAGTTGAGTTGCAGGTGATCTCGAGAGCAAGTTCGGTTAAACTGGCAATTCGGCATTTTTTCGCGAACCGGCGCCGAAATCGGCGCCAAGGCTCCCGGAGCGGCGGGCCGCGCTACCGGAATCCTTTCTCGCTGCAGCGCGGATGAATTTGCAAGGAAGGATTTGGATGATCGGGGCCGACGGCTTGGCGATTGAAACCGGTTGGGCAATCTCTGCAATGCCTCGATCGGGCCGAATCCGCAGGTTGGATTGCCTCGCTATGAAACGGTCGTGGCGGGCAGCGCAGCTTGACATTGGATGGGGAATTCTAGTAGCTTTTCCCATTTTGGGTTCTCTGACTAGGAGTCGGGAATGAAGACGTACCTTCCGAAGGTAGATCAGATCGAACGAAACTGGCACGTGGTGGATGCCCAGGGCCAGGTTCTGGGCCGGTTGGCCACCCGCATTGCGACCGTATTGATGGGAAAGGACAAACCGATTTACACCGATTTCCTGGATACGGGCGATTTTGTTGTGGTAGTCAACGCCGAAAAAGTTCGTTTGACCGGCCAGAAGCTCGACAATAAGAAATATTACTCTCACAGCAGGTATCCCGGCGGATTGAAGGAAACAACGGCGCGACAGCTGTTGGCGGAGCATCCCGAGCGCGTGCTTTCATTTGCGGTCAAAGGGATGCTGCCTAAAAACAAGTTGGGAAGCCGAATGTTGAAACGTCTCAAGGTTTATAAGGGCCAGGATCATCCACATCAGGCCCAAGGGCCTCAGCCTTTGATCACTTAAGGATTTGAATCGATGGCGGAAAAGATTCAGTTTTACGGAACGGGCAAGAGGAAGACCTCGAGGGCCCGAGTTTTTCTAATGCTTGGAAGCGGACAGATTGTAGTCAATCACGTCGACTTTCAGGACTATTTTCGAAACAAGACGCAGCGCGTCGTCGCCACGCAGCCCCTCGATCTGACGGCAAATCGCGACAAGTTCGACATTTACGTCAACGTTGGCGGGGGAGGATACGCCGGTCAGGCCGGCGCCGTCCGCCACGGAATCGCCCGCGCGCTTTTGGAGTTTGACCCGGATCTTCGACCTTCCTTGAAAAAGGCCGGCTTCCTGACGCGGGACCCTCGGCAGAAGGAGCGGAAAAAGTACGGGCAGCCAGGCGCCCGCAAGCGTTATCAATTTTCCAAACGGTAGGTTAGGAGGAGCTGATTGAGCGCCATTTCGATTAAGGAGCTGCTGGAGGCAGGAGTGCATTTCGGCCACCAGACCCGCAGTTGGAACCCCAAGATGAAGGAGTTCATCTTCGGAGAACGCAGTGGAATTCATATCGTCGATCTGCAGAAGACCCTGCGTCTGTTCAAGGAAGCGGTGGACTTCGTCGCTCAGCAAGCCGCAGAAGGAAAGGAGATCCTTTTTGTCGGCACCAAGCGCCAGGCCCGGGAATCGATTGAGGAGGAGGCGGTTCGCTGTGAAATGCACTTTGTCAACAATCGATGGCTGGGAGGCTTGTTGACGAATTTTCAAACCGTTCAGAACAGCATTCGTCGATACAAGGAACTGGAAGGAATGAAGGAGAGCGGCTTTTACGATCGGCTCTCCAAGAAGGAAGTGTCGCAACTGGAGCGCGAGCGCAAAAAGCTGGAAAGCAACCTGCGCGGAATTCGAAACATGAATCGGCTGCCGGACGTGCTGTTCGTTATCGACTCCCAGCACGAAGTCATCGCAGTCAAGGAAGCGAACCGGCTGGGAATCCCCATCGTCGCGATTGTCGACACCAACGGCGATCCGGACCTAGTCGACTTCGTCATCCCGGGAAACGACGACGCCCTGCGTTCGATCAAGCTGTTCACCGGCACCATTGCAGAGGCGGCAATCGCGGGACGTTCGATCTGGGACACGAAAGTTCAGCAGCAACAGCGCGAAAAGGAAAAGGAAGCGGCAGAGCGGGCGGCCGCACGGGAAGCGGCGAAGGCCGAGCGCGAACGAAAGGCTGAGGAACTCAAGCGGCAAAAGGAGGCCGAAGCGGCCGAGACCTCCGAAGAACCGGCTGCAGCAGCTGCTGAAGAGAAGCCGGCAAAGGCCAAAGCGTCGCTGGAGTCCAAAGAGAAGCCGGTCACTCCGATTCGCGGAGACCAGGCCGAGACCAAGCGGGCAGTGGAAATCGCCGTCGAGGAAGGCGCCGATGTTCAGGCGGATTCCGACGACAAGGCGGTTGAAGCGGAAGCAGCCGTCCCGGCGCCAAAGGCCGAAGCTGATGAAGCGCCGCCGGAGCCGGCAGTGGAGACCGAAACCGAAGCCGGTAAAAAGAAGGCCAAGCCGAAGAAGGCGGCCAAGCCGAAGGCGCCCGCGGCTAAGGCGAAGGCTCCGAAAAAGAAAGCCGCTCCCAAAAAGGCCTCAAAGAAGAAGGCCGACAAGGATGCGGCCGAGGCGGCCGAGCCCCCTGCGACAGCCGAAGATGGGGCAAAAGCGGATTCCTAGGCGGTCTTCGGATTCTCCGGTCCACGATTGGTTGGCCCGCAGGTGACGGGCGCCGACTTTTCGTTTCATCACTTTCCAACTTCCATCGGTTGAAACGACGGATCCTTGACAAGGATGCGGTCAATACGGAGGGTTTTATGTCGATCAGTGCACAGCAGGTGAAGAAATTGCGGGAAATGACCGGCGCAGGGATGATGGAATGCAAGAAGGCCTTGGAGGAAGCCAACGGCGATCTGGAGGCCGCCGTCAAGATTCTACGGGAACGGGGAATGGCCGCCGCATCCAGAAAGGCAGGCCGGTCCACCCGAGAGGGTCTCATCGGACACTACATACACGCCGGCGGAAAGCTGGGAGTGCTGGTCGAGGTCAACTGCGAAACCGACTTCGTCGCCCGCACCGACGAATTTCAGGCCCTGGTCAAGGATCTCGCCATGCAGGTGGCCGCAGCCAATCCGTTGTTCGTTCGACGGGAGGACGTCGACGAGGTCACCCTGGCGAAAGAATCGGAGATCTTCAGGAATCAAGCGCTTCAGGAAGGGAAACCCGAAAAGATCGCCGATAAAATTGTTGAAGGGCGCTTAAATAAATATTATGCTGAGGCCTGCCTTTACGAGCAGCCGTTTATCAAGGACAGCGACCTGACCGTGGAAGAACGGATTAAACACGTGATCGCGACCCTGAAGGAAAATATCAGCGTCCGCAGGTTCACCCGTTTCGAGGTGGGCGAAGAACCGGAATCCTGAAATCGAGCATCACGCTTATTGAATCATGACAGGCGACGCCGTCGTAGACCCCGTTTCATTGGAGAAGCCCCGCTACAAACGGGTGCTGATCAAACTGAGCGGCGAAGCATTGATGGGGTTTCAAAGCTTCGGCGTGGAGCCCGTCATGATGAACACCATCGCACGCCAAATTTGCGAGGTCCATCAACTCGGCGTTGAGGTTTGCGTAGTTGTGGGCGGCGGAAACATCATCCGCGGCGTCGCGGTCAGCGAAGCCGGATTCGATCGAGCTACGGGCGATTACATGGGCATGCTGGCGACCGTCATCAATGCCCTCGCCCTGCAGAACGCCTTGGAAAAGCAAGGCATCTTCACCCGCGTCCTCAGCGCGATCCACATGGCTGAAGTGGCGGAGCCGTTCATTCGCCGGCGAGCAATTCGACATCTCGAAAAAAAGAGAGTCGTCATCTTCGCCGCCGGCACCGGCAATCCGTATTTTTCAACCGACACCGCGGCCGCGCTGCGGGCAATGGAAACGAGGGCGGAAGTCATATTGAAGGCCACCAAAGTCGACGGGGTCTTTGATTCCGATCCCGAAAAGAACGAGAATGCCGTGCTGCTCAGGGAATTGACCTACCTGCAGGTGTTGGAGCGGGGGCTGCGCGTAATGGACACGACAGCCATTTCCCTTTGCATGGACAACGGCCTCCCCATTATCGTCTTCAACCTCAAACAGGAAGGAAACATCAAGAGCGCGGTGTTGGGTCGTCAGGTGGGGTCGATCATCAGGTGATGCGCGGGAATTCGATCCGCCGCCCGGCGGGTGCGCGATCCAGCTTGCGAATCTTCGCTCTGCGGTCGTTCGGTCCTTTAGCACTGCGAAGTCGTGGAGAAACGAGAGCATGATTCAAGAGGTTCACAAGGAAGCCAAGGAGCGAATGAACAAGACGCTGGGCGATCTGGAAAGGGAACTGGCGACGATCCGGACCGGGCGCGCGTCAGTGCACCTGCTCGACAATGTGAAGGTCGACTACTACGGGACCTTGACGCCGGTCAATCAGTTGGCGACGCTTCATGCTCCCGAGCCGAATCTGATCACGGTTCAACCCTGGGATGTCTCTCAGTTGGGCGCGATTGAAAAGGCGGTCATGGTTGCCGATCTGGGATTGAATCCCAGCAACGACGGTAAGATCATTCGAGTTCCGGTCCCCCCTCTGACCGAAGAGAGACGTCAGATTCTGGCCAAGCAGGTGGGAAAAGTCGCAGAAGAGCATCGGACCGCGGTCCGTCAGATTCGACGCGACGCGAACGAACGACTCAAGAAGATGCAGAAGGCCAAGGAAATCTCGGAGGATCTCGGATTTCGGGGCTTGGAAGACATCCAGAAGCTGACGGACGAGCACATCAGCCAGATCGATCAGATGGCTTCTCAAAAAGAAAAAGAGATTCTAGGAGATTAGACGGAATTCCCCGATTGGCTCAGCCGGTTTCGCTGTACTCCGGCGTCAAGGGTCCTGGAGGATCGCTTGGCTTAGTTTTATTGCCTTTTTCTTGAGCGGCACTGGACTCCGGCTGCCCGCTCCGTCGTCAGCCTCGAGTGAAAAAACTTGAAAACCCGACCGTGATCGTTTGCAAAGAAGCGCCGAAATTCTTTAGCATAAGACAGGCTGGAAGTTGAGGAAGCGGTTCCGCGGGAGCCGCTGGAACGCCTCGAGTGCGCTGAACCGGCGCGCCCGATTCGAGAAGACTAACGGCCGCTTGGCAAGTCGAATGAGGTAGGAAATTGTCCGAGAAGGAACGGCCAGGTCCGGGTTTGGAAACTGAAGGCGCCCCCGATTTCCGGGCTGAAGCGCAGATTTTCAGTGAGTTTCGAAGCTGGTTGAGGGACATCTTTTTTGCGGCGGTGACGGCGATTCTAATCGTCGTGTTCGTGGTGCAGCCCGTCAAGGTGGAAGGAACCAGCATGCAGCCTCATCTGGCTGACCAAGAACGCATCTTCGTCAATAAGTTCGTCTACCACTTTTCCGAGATCAGCCGGGGCGACATCGTTGTTTTCTGGTTTCCGAAGGACCCGACCAAATCCTTCATCAAGCGCGTGATCGGCTTGCCGACGGAACAGGTCGAAATCCGCAGGGGCGAAGTCTTCATCAACGGAACCCGGTTGGTCGAACCGTACGTTCGACCAGCCTACTTCGATTATTCCTCCGTAGGCCCGCTGATAGTGGCTGAAGGCAGTTACTTTGTGTTGGGGGATCACCGAAACTCCAGCAACGACAGTCGAAACTGGGGCTTCGTACCGAAGGAAAACATATTCGGGAAAGCTGTTTTTCGCTACTGGCCCGTGACTAAACTTGGCGTGATCGACTAACTGGGTCCCCGCGCGAGAGGTGCATCTGAACTGCATTCGAACCGGTCTGGTCCTGGAATCGGTTCCGAATTGGGCCTCCGTCTTGATGAACCGGTGGCCAGGCTCGAAAGCGAAGAGCGCCCGATTTCCCGCTGTCAGGAGCAAGGAATGAGCAACGGCAGGGCTGTTCTGTATTTGGAAGATGGGAGCCTGTTTGAAGGGGTCTCCTTCGGCGCAGCCGGCGAACGGGCCGGCGAAGTCGTTTTCAACACTTCAATGACCGGATACCAGGAGGTGTTGACTGACCCCTCATACGCCGGCCAGATTGTGACGATGACGCAGCCGGAGATCGGCAATTACGGAACGAACTCGGAGGATCGGGAGTCCCGTCGACCCTTCGTTCACGGATTTGCGGTTCGAGAATGCAGCTCCGTCTACAGCAACTGGAGAGCCGAATCGAGCCTGGACGACTTCTTGAAAGAGTACAAAGTGTGCGGAATCGCGGGAATCGACACGCGGGCTTTGGTTCGCCGCATCCGAAGCGAAGGGGCAATGCGAGGTGTCATCTCCACTGCCGATTTCAGCCTTGAGTCGCTCGCTGCAAAGGTCGAGCTGTTTCCGAAAATGAGCGGAAGCGACTACGTCCGCAACGTCACGACGCAGGAAGGCTACGCCTGGAAGCTCGAGGAAGCCGCCTTCCGGGTCGTCGCTTACGATTTCGGGATCAAGAAGAACATCCTGCGATCCTTGCGCTCCCGGGGTTGCGACGTCCAAGTCGTCCCGGCCACGACGCCCGCTCAGGACGTGCTGGCTATGAAGCCCGACGGGATCTTCTTGTCCAACGGGCCGGGCGACCCTGATGCGCTCGGATACATAGTGGAAAACGTACGGCAGTTGATCGGTCGAACTCCACTGTTCGGAATCTGCCTTGGACACCAGCTCTTGGGACTGGCATTCGGGGGCCGCACGTTCAAGCTTCAATTCGGGCATCGAGGCGCCAACCAGCCGGTAAAGAATCTGGTGACGGGGAAAGTGGAGATCACCTGCCAAAATCACGGATTCGCCGTCGACGCCGATTCTCTGGACGAATCGAAAATCCAGCTGACTCACATCAACCTGAACGACCAGACTCTGGAGGGGCTGCGCCATCGAACGCTTCCAGTATTCTCAGTGCAATACCATCCGGAAGCCTCGCCCGGACCCCACGACTCCTATTACCTGTTTGACGAGTTCATCGAACTGATGAAGGAAAATCAAGGCGGAAGCCCAGCGAGGTCGGTCTGACGCATGCCCAGAAGAAACGATCTGAAGAAGATACTGGTGATCGGCTCCGGCCCCATCGTGATCGGACAGGCCTGCGAATTCGACTATTCTGGCACCCAGGCCTGTAAAGCCCTGCTGTCTGACGGATTCGAGGTGGTGCTGGTCAATTCGAACCCGGCTACGATCATGACCGATCCGGAGCTGGCCACCCGAACCTACGTAGAGCCGTTGACTCCCGAATTCGCCGCCGAAATCATCAAGCGCGAGCGTCCGGACGCGCTGCTTCCCACGGTGGGCGGCCAGACCGGCCTGAATGTGGCGGTCGAGCTCGCAAGGCAGGGCGTCCTCGACGCCTTTGGGGTGGAAATGATCGGCGCCAGATTGAACGCCATTCAGGTCGCCGAAGACCGACGGCAGTTTCGGGCCGCGATGGAGGAAATCGGTCTGATCGTCCCCAGGTCGGGCTTTGCCGCCAGCCTGAAGGAAGCGGAAGCGCTCCGCGAAGAGATCGGACTCCCGTGCGTGCTTCGTCCTTCGTTCACTCTCGGGGGGAGTGGCGGGGGAATCGCCTTCAATAACGAAGAGTTCGAAGAGATCGCAATGCGGGGGCTGCAACTGTCCCCCATCCACGAAATCCTGGTCGAAGAGTCCATCATCGGATGGAAGGAGTTCGAGCTGGAGGTGATGCGTGACTTGAACGACAACGTCGTGATCATCTGCTCGATCGAAAACTTCGATCCAATGGGAGTCCACACAGGAGACTCCATTACGGTGGCTCCCGCCCAGACCCTCAGCGACCCGGAATACCAGCACCTCCGAAACGCTGCAATTCAGATCATCCGGCGGGTCGGCGTCGAGACCGGCGGCTCCAATATTCAATTCGCGGTCCACCCGGAAACGGGCCGGGTCGTCGTTATCGAAATGAATCCCCGCGTCAGCCGAAGCTCCGCGCTGGCTTCCAAGGCCACAGGTTTTCCGATCGCCAAGATCGCGGCCAAGCTGGCTGTCGGCTATACGCTCGACGAGCTTCCCAACGACATCACGCTCAAGACGCCCGCCTGCTTTGAGCCCACGCTCGATTACGTCGTGACAAAGATTCCGAAATGGAACTTTGAAAAGTTTCCGGAAGCCGATCCCACGCTGGGGACCCAAATGAAGTCGGTGGGGGAGGTTATGGCCATCGGTCGCACGTTCCGGGAATCCCTTTGGAAAGGGCTGCGGTCTCTGGAGACCGGAAAGACGCTGGCAGGCGAGACCGTGGATCGAAACCGCATCCGGGAGAACCTGCTCCAGCCGACCCCTTCCCGGTTGGCCTATATTCGGGCGGCGTTTCTGGCAGGCTTCACCACCGGCCAGATTCAGGAGCTGACCTATATCGATCCCTGGTTTCTCGAGCAGATGCGGCAGGTGATCGAGTTCTCCCGCGAGCTGGAGGGTGAAACGCTGGAGACGATCTCGCCCGAGAGCCTGTTGGAAGCCAAACGACAAGGGATCTCAGACGGCGCGCTGGCTGAGATTTTTTCTCAACCGGACGGGAAATGCAGCGAGGAGGAAGTCTGGCGACGCCGAAAGGAACTGGGGATCTTGCCGGTCTTCAAGCGGGTCGACACCTGCGCCGCCGAGTTCGAATCCTACACGCCATATCTCTATTCAACGTACGAAAGCGAGGACGAAGCCGAGCCGACCAACCGTAAAAAGATCGTCATTCTCGGCAGCGGGCCGAACCGAATCGGCCAGGGGATCGAGTTCGATTACTGCTGCTGCCATGCTTCGTTCGCCTTGCGCGAGGAAGGCTTCGAAACCATCATGGTCAACTGCAATCCGGAGACAGTCTCGACCGATTACGACTCCTCGGACCGCCTTTATTTCGAGCCGCTGACCTTCGAGGACGTCATGGCGGTTGTCGAAACGGAAAAGCCAGACGGCGTGATCGTTCAGTTTGGCGGCCAGACTCCCCTGAAGCTGGCCCAGAGCCTCTATCAGTCGGGGGTCCCGATCATCGGGACCTCGCCCGAATCGATCGATCTGGCTGAAGATCGAAAGCGGTTCGGTCAACTGCTGGATGAACTCGACATCGCGCAGCCTCGACACGGCACCGCGCTTTCGGTTGAGGAAGCGCGGGAAGTGGCCCGCGCCATCGGCTTTCCGGTCCTGGTGCGCCCTTCTTACGTGCTCGGAGGCCGGGCCATGGCCATCATCTACGACGAAGCGGCGCTGGAAAAGTACGTGTCTTCGGCGGTTGAGGTTTCCCCGTCTCGACCGGTGCTGATCGACCGCTTCCTGGAAGACGCCCGCGAGTACGATGTGGACGCTCTGTCGGATGGCGACGACGTCGTGATCGGCGGGATCATGGAGCACATCGAAGAGGCCGGAATTCACTCCGGCGACAGCACTTCCGTCCTGCCGCCCTTCGCCATTGAAGCCAGTCACCTGGAGACGATGCGCGGCGTCACACGGCAACTCGCGCGAAAGCTTCAGGTCGTCGGCCTGATGAACGTCCAGTTCGCCGTCGTTGATGACGTCGTCTACGTCCTCGAAGTCAACCCCAGAGCGAGCCGCACCGTTCCGTTCGTCAGCAAGGCCACAGGTTGTTCTCTGGCCAAGATTGCGGCCCGGTTGATGGTTGGAAGGAAACTGAAGGAGCTGGGCCTGGAAGAGGACCTGTCTGTGCAGTCCTACTTCATCAAGAGCCCTGTCTTCCCCTTCTCGAAATTCCCGCGCGTCGATACCATTCTGGGGCCTGAGATGCGGTCGACCGGAGAAGTCATGGGCGTGGCGGACAGCTTCGGCTACGCTTACGCGAAAGCCTCCCTGAGCGCCGGAGTCATCCTGCCCAGGACCGGAATGGTCTTCCTGAGCGTCAACGAAAAGGACAAGCGCTTTATCGCCCGCATCGCCCGCGATTTCCGCGACCTCGGGTTTCAGATCATCGCCACCCGAGGCACCGCCGGCACGCTGCAGAGCGCCGGAATCGAGACGGAAAGCGTTTTTAAGGTCAACGAGGGAAGACCGAACGTGGTCGATCTGATCAAGAGCTCCAAGATCGATCTCATCGTCAACACCCCGTTGGGTCGCGAATCCTTCTTCGACGAAAAGGCCATCCGGCGAGCCGCCACCCAATTGGGCACCCCCTGCATCACCACCCTTTCGGCCGCCGCCGCCGCCGTCAGCGCCATCCGCGCCCTGCAACGAGAGGAAATCCGAGTCCGCAGCCTCCAGGAATACCACCAGCAGGCCGCCGCAGCGCTGTAGGTTTCAGGTTTCGAGTTTTCAGTTCCGAGTTCTGAAACCTAACTTCCGAGTGCTTGGTATCTGGCGCTGCGTTTGAAGAGTTTCGGGGGCCTTTAATGAAAAGGGGAGCGACGAAGCGCCGGATGGCGGAGGGGCGCGAGCGCTTCGCGCGTCGATCTCCGAGGCCTGGGCGCAGTCTCCGCAATGCGTCGGGCGAAACGCGACGAGGACGAGGACGAGTAGGAGTAGGAGTAGGAGAAAGGGGTGTCTCGCTTCTTGAGGGGGTCACTATACACTATACTCACTCCCCGCCAAACTCCAAATACGTCTGCTGCGACATGCTTTTCTCATACTCCGCCAGCAGTTTCATCCCTTCGGTGGGTTTGAGGCGGTCCTGTTTGATGGCCTGGTCGATCTGGGACTTCAGCTTTTTGATCAGGTCGCGCGAATCGTACTGGGTCATGGCCAGGACTTCGGCGATCGTGTTGCCCCGGATCTTCTCTTCGATGTAGAAGCCGCTTTCTTCGTCCTCGTCCAGAAAGACGTGCACTTCGTTGACCCGGCCGAACAGGTTGTGGATGTCGCCCATGATGTCCTGATAGGCGCCGGTCAGAAAGATGCCGAGGTAATAAGGCTCGCCGGTGAACTCGTGCAGCGGAAGCGTGTCGCGCACGTCGCTGATGTCAATGAAGCGGGCCACTTTGCCGTCCGAGTCGCAGGTGATGTCGACGAGCGTGCTCTCTGACGCCGGAGGCTCGTTCAGGCGGTGGATCGGAACCACTGGGAAAAGCTGACCGAGCGCCCAGTGGTCCAGCAGAGACTGAAAGACCGAGAAATTGCAGATGTGTTGGTCGGCCAGGTGATACTTGAGTTCCTCCAGCTCTTCGGGAAGCTCCTGATCGGGGTCGCTCAGCCAGTTTTCCCGGATCTTTTCCACAGTGCGCCAGTAGAGGATCTCCAATGAAGCTCTCACGTCCAGATCGAGCATTCCCAGCTCGAACATCTTCTGAGACTCTTCCTTGATCTGCAGCAGGTCGTGCCATGACTCCGCCATGTTCTCCCGATCGAGGTGGCGTTCGATGTAAAGCACGTCTTCGATGAGCTTGTGATCGGTCGTCGGCAGGGGCTGCGGCGCGCTGTTGGGCGTTTTCTGGATGGAGCCGAAGGCTTCGACAACCAGCACGGAGTGATGAGCGACGATGGCCCGGCCCGATTCGGAGACGATGTCCGGGTGCGGCACTCCCTCCTGATCGCAGATGTCCATGATGTTGTAAACGATGTCCTTGGCGTACTCCTCCAGCGTGTAGTTCATCGAGGAGTGGAAGGTGGTCTTGGAGCCGTCGTAATCGATGGCCAGCCCGCCTCCGACGTCGAGAAACTCAATGGGATGGCCTCTCTTGTGCAGCTTGGCGTAATAGCGGGCCGCCTCGCGAACGGCGCTTTTAATGTTCAGGATGTTGGGGATCTGAGACCCGATATGGAAATGAAGCAGTTTGAGCGAGGACTCCAATCCTTCCCGCTGCAGGATCTCCACCGCCTGCAACAGCTCGGAGGTGGAAAGCCCGAATTTCGAGCTCTCCCCTCCGGAAGTGGCCCACTTGCCGGCGCCTTTGGTGGCCAGCCGGAGCCGGATCCCGACCAGGGGGATTACGTTCATCTCCTTGGAGAGCTTGACGATCAGTTCGATCTCGGAGATCTTTTCGACGACCAGGATGATTTTCTTGTCCAGCTTTCGCCCGATCAGGGCCATTCGGACGTAAGTCGGGTCCTTGTAGCCGTTGCAGACGATAAGTGACTCGGGGTGGCTGTGCACGGCAAGCCCGGCGAAAATTTCCGGCTTTGAGCCGACTTCGAGCCCGAATCGATAGGGCTCGCCCGCGTCCAGAATCTCTTCGACCACTTCACGGAGCTGGTTGACCTTGATTGGATACACTCCGCGATATCGCCCGTTGTAACCTTGGTCGGAAACGGCCGACAGGAAAGCCTCGTTCAGCTCCACGACCCGATGCCGCAACAGGTCCTGAAACCGGATCAGCAAAGGGCTGCGGAGTCCTTCGGAGATGGCTTCCTGAAGCGCGTCGAAAATGGAGATCGATGCGCCGCGTTCCTGCAGGGGAGCCACCGTCAGGTGTCCCTGCCCATCGACGTCGAAGTAGCCGCCGCCCCAGCGATCGATCAGGTAGAGATTGAGAGCCTGCTCCTTGGTCCAGTCCGGTTTGGCCAACTCGGTTTCAAAGTCCAACGCGGGGCCATCCTTTCAACTCTTTCTCCTTCTCTGCATCATGGCGTCCTTACCGCCCGCCGGCGGGCCGGCGCTATTTCTTGTCTTGAACCTTTTGGCGCCGATCGGCCGCCCATCCCGGCTTCACGATCTGGCGCTGCCGGGCGAGCCCGAGCGCGCCGTCGGGCACATTCTCCGTGATCGTAGAGCCTGCTGCTACGTAGGCGCCGCTTCCGATTCGGACCGGGGCCACCAACTGGCTTCCGCTTCCGATGAAGGCGCCGTCCCCGATCTCGGTCTGATGCTTTTTCTGACCGTCGTAATTGCAAGTAATTGTTCCAGCGCCGATATTGACGCCTCTCCCAACCCGTGCGTCGCCCAGATAGCTCAGGTGGGCCGCCTTGGTTTCGTCGCCCAGACTCGACTGTTTGACCTCGACGAAGTTGCCCACTCTGCAACGCTCCCCGACTTCGGCGTTCTGCCTCAGGTGCGCGAACGGACCAATATTCGAGCCCGCGCCGATCCGGCTCTCGCGAACAATGCAGTATCCGTCGAGCCGCGCGCCTGCTTCGACGATTGCGTCGATCAGGTGGCAACCCGGACCGATCGTACAGGAAGGAGCGATCGTCGTGCGCCCTTCCAAAATCGCTCCCGGGTACAAGACCGTGTCGGTGCCGATGACCACTGTCGAATCGATCAGGATGGTGTCCGGGTTGATCATCGTCACGCCGCTTCTGATCCAGTCTTCTCTGATCCGAATTCTGAGGGTGCGGTCGGCTTCACCCAGTTGAATCCGGTCGTTGATTCCGAGCAGACTCAGGGAGGGTTTGTGAAGGACGGCCTCGACTCGGCCTCCTCGCGCCGTGAAAATCTTCGGAAGGTCGGTCATGTAATATTCGCCCGCCTCATTGTCGTTGCGAATTTCGAAGATAGCCTCGCGAAGCGTCGCAATCTTGAAGCAGTTAAAGCCCGCATGGATTTCACGGATCCGTTTCTGGTCGGGAGTCGCCTCCTTCTCTTCCACGACGTCGACGACCCGCCCCGATTCGTCGCGAATGACTCTCCCATATCCCGTCGGATCTTCCAGCTCGATCGTCAGCATGGATTGATCGGCGTTCAGCTCTTGGCGCCTCAGGATCAACTGTTGCAGCGCGTGAGGTTCGACAAACGGCGTATCGCCGTACAGCACCAGCAGGCTCCCCTCCAGTTCGCTCAGCGCGGCAATGGCGCATTGGACGGCATTTCCCGTTCCCAGTTGCCGCTCCTGAACAACGAACTCGACGTCCCGGTCCCGCAGCGCCTGGCGCACTGGATCGTCGCCAGGTCCTACGACGATGAATTTGCGATCCACGCCGATTGCGGAAAGGGTTTCCAGCAGATACTCGATCATGGGGCGGCCGCATAGCCGGTGAAGGACCTTGGGTAGATCCGAACGAAACCGGGTCCCCTTGCCGGCGGCCAAAATCAGCCCATAGCGGGATTCCTTGCCTGCGCTCACCCGAATTCCTCCTTGCTGGATTCTACTCTGTTACGAGGATGCGTCGAGCGCGATTTCAACCAATGCGGATTTGCGTCGGCCCAGCCGGGCAGCTTCGTTGAACGTTCGGAAACCGGCGGACGATCGCGGGATTGTCGCTCGATCGCCATTTCCGTCAGTCGGATGCAGCCAAGAGCTTCTGAAACTCGGACACCTCGGCCAAGGGGCGGAAGTCGGGATCGTTTCGGGCGTATGAGCGATGGGCCTCATCGGAGCTGATCGCCTCCGACAAGAGCTCCAGCGCTTTCTCAATTTCTCCCGTTCCGACCAGCGTTGCAGCCATCGCGTAAAGAATGTGCGCGTCCTGCTTTCCGGCCTTCTTACGCGCCTTCTCGAACAGCTTCAGGGCCTCCTTGAATTCACCCCGGTTGTGATGGAAAACCCCTAAATCGAAAAGAACTTCGGCCGATTCCTTCCCATCGGAAGCGGACTTGCCCGCTTCCAGCCGCTTGCGGCAAAGCCGCTGGAATATTCGAGCGCGGTCGACGACGCTCAGCTCCTCAGGGAAATCCTTCTCGACTTTCTCAAACGATTGCAAGGCTTTTGCGAAATCCAGCTTGTAAAGGGCTTGCAATCCGCTTTCAAAAACTTTTAACACGTCCCCAGTTTTCGCTTTCTTCTCGGAAGTCTTCTTCCCGGACTTTTTTGCGGCCATATGATCCCCTCGAAAAATTTAAGGTGATTGCACTTACATGCTGAAACTTCGAAGTCTGAGTATTCTGGTAGAAAATGGAAAGGTTATAAGAGCGGAGGCCGGTCAGTCAAGGGAAGCTCGATTTTCGTCAGCGGTGAAAAATGTTCAACCCTCTGCTTTACAATAGACCCGAAAACGGCCAAAAGGTTGAGCGGGACGAGCCGGGGAGAGAGAATTGACAATGTTTATGGAATTTCTCGATCTGAAGCTTCGGCCGGAGGAATTCGAGAAGATCGGGAAAGTGCTGGCTTCGCTCAAGGATCGACTGGGCGCCGAATCTGTTTTACTGATCAGTCGCAACGGGCAGGAAATCGCTTGCGCCGGACGACTGGAATCGGTCGACCGGGACGCTTTGTCCTCGCTGGCGGCTTCGTGCCTTGCCGCGACCTACGGGCTGGCCAAGCTGCTGGGAGAAGAGGAATTTGAAAGAATTTATCAAAAAGGGGAACGGAGAAGCATCCTGATCAACCGGGCCGGGGAGAACGCACTGCTTCTTCTGGTGTTTCGACTGGACGGAAGCCAGGAGATCGACCTGAAAGGCCTGCGAAATGGCGCCCTGATCCTGGAGGATGTTCTGATCACGGTGTACCGACGGGCGCTGGAGCGACCGAAGACCCAAGCCCATACCAGGTGAAGTAGCGGGAGGCAGTTTTGTCCTTTATCAATTACGCAAATCGGGAAATCAACTGCAAGATCGTATACTACGGCCCCGGTCTGTCCGGAAAGACCACCAACATCACTCAGATCTATCGGACCGTCAATCCCGAACTGAGAGGAAAGATGGTAACGCTGAATACAGAGATGGATCGAACGCTGTTTTTTGACTTTTTGCCGATCGAGTTGGGGGAAATCTCAGGATTCAAGGCTCGCTTCCATCTTTACACCGTGCCCGGACAGGTGTTCTACGAAGCAAGCCGCAAACTGATCCTGAAGGGGGCAGACGGAGTCGTCTTTGTAGCCGACTCGCTTCGCGACAGGATGGATGCGAATTACGAGGCGATGCGGGATCTGAAAGAGAACCTCAAGACTTACAATCAGGACATCAACGAACTTCCCTACGTATTGCAGCTAAACAAGCGGGACCTGGCCGACATACACGATATCGGCTATTTGACCTCGGAGTTGCGCATCGGAAAAGAACCGGTGATGGAGGCTGTCGCCGTCGAAAACGAAGGAGTCCAGGCCACAGTTCGAGAAGTCGCCAAACAGGTCCTGCATCGACTGCAGAAGGAGATGGACTGACCGGACTCCACGCGCCCGAAGCGGGCGCGTCGCTCCGCCAATTGCGCTGCACAGGTCAACGGGAGGCACTCCGCAAGCGAAACGTTGCGACCGCCGGATGGCGGAGCGACAGGCGCCATCGGCGCCCGTTGATGCGATGGGGCGCGTTTAGGTGAGCTTCGGGGGTTCAGGGGGAGGTTGGCGGTCAAATCAACGCGGCCGAGGCGGCCGCGTCGCTCCGCCAATTGCGCTGCACAGGTCAACGGGAGGCTCTCCGCAAGCGAAACGTTGCGACCGCCGGATGGCGGAGCGACGGGCGCCATCGGCGCCCGTTGATGC
>CAZAEY010000003.1:25195-62005 GCA_964484155.1 uncultured Acidobacteriota bacterium | reverse complement strand
AGCACGTAGCACGTAGCACGTAGCACGTAGCACGTAGCACGTAGCACGTAGCACGGTTCTCTTGCACGCGGCCGGCTTTTTCCCTATATTTGAGATCCGATCGCACGGAGAGGTGCTGGAGTGGTCGAACAGGGCTGCCTGCTAAGCAGTTGTCCGCGAATAGCGGACCGAGGGTTCGAATCCCTCCCTCTCCGCCAACAGCGCTGCATGCGGGTCGGAATGCAGGTCGAGGGTTTTCCAGCCACGCGTCTTTTTGTCTTACCTCATTCCCCGGATTACGGCCCGCCGTTGAACGAGTCGCGCTGACTCACCAGGGGCACGAAGCTGCAGCGATCCCATCGCTCTCTGGAGATTCCGTCGGCGGTCTTGCGAATGACGTAAAGAACCTGGCTGACGCCTTCGTCGATTGGAATGACCAGTCGGCCGCTTTCGGCCAACTGCGCAACCAGCGCCCTGGGAAGGGTCGGGGCTCCAGCCGTCACGATGATCGCGTCAAAGGGCGCATTCTCTCGCCATCCAAGGTTTCCGTCGTCGACCTTGAAGTAAATATTGGAATAACCGAGTTCGCCGAGCACTGTACGGGCGCGCAATGAGAGCGCGCTGTGACGTTCGACCGTATATACTTCACGACAAAGCAGCGCCAGGATTGCGGCCTGGTATCCGCTGCCTGTCCCGATCTCGAGGACCCGGTCCGAAGGCCGCAGTTCCGCCTTTTCGGTCATGGTCGCCACCATATAGGGCTGGCTGATCGTTTGATTCAGTCCGATCGGCAGGGGAGAGTCGCGGTAAGCCTCGTGTTGCTGGTCGGGCGCCACGAAACGATGCCGGGGCACTCGAAGGAATGCATCCAACACCCTTTCGTCCGAGATGCCCCGGCGGCGCAGCTGCCCTTCGACCATTCTTTGTCTTTCCAATTCGAAGGACTCGGTCATCGATGGGTCCACTCTCCGCCGGCTGGCTGCTTCAGCCGGCCTCGCGGAACGGGCCGGCGCCCAAACGCCGCTTGCCTGGCCATGCCCATGGCGGGCGATCGGAAAAGCGCAGCCTTCATTCCGTACAGCTTTTATTTTAAGCGGAAAGAGTCCACTTCGCACCAATCGGAGGACTGAGGCGTCAGCGAAAAAGAGTTGCGGTGAGCGGAACAGGCGCCCAGCTTTCGCAGGGCCTGACGATGGGCCGCAGTCGGATAGCCTTTATGGCGGGCGAACCCGTACCCCGGAAACTGAAAGTCCAGCTCCACCATCATCCGGTCGCGACGGGTCTTTGCGATGATGGAGGCCGCGGCGATCGAGAGGCTTCGGCTGTCTCCCTTTTCCAGCGAACGCTGGGGGGACTCCAATCCGGGAATCCGGCGGGCGTCAACCAGCACGAACTCGGGATCGATCTGCAGGCTGCCGACGGCGCGAGCCATTGCAAGCCTGGAGGCCTGCAGAATATTGATGGAGTCGATTTCCTCAACGGACGCCACGCCGACCGCCACGGCGGCCGCCAATCCTAGCACTTGCCGAGCGGAATTTTCGCGTTGGGCGGGCGTGAGCTTTTTGGAGTCGTCGACTCCCAGCATTTCCGTTCCGGGATGCAGAATGACGGCTGCGGCGACAACCGGTCCGGCCAATGGTCCCACGCCGGCTTCGTCGACTCCGGCAACCCAATGCACGCCCTGGCGCCAAAGCGCTCGCTCAATACGCAGCAAAGCATCCAAACGAGATCGCCGGAGCTCTCTGCGTCGCTCCCGGCTTTGCAGTCTGCGGCAAAGGGCGCGCACGCCTTTCCGAGAGTCGAGCCTTAGCGCCGCCAGGAATTCCGCGGCCGGCGGACTCTCTGCGTCATTGAGTCGCCTATGGATTTCAGCCACGGAAAGTGAGGCGACATCAAAGGACATTTCCGGTCAATCCGTTTCCCGAAGAAAGATCAGATTTCCAAACGACGCCGGAACGTGAAAATCAGGTTCACGAGTGAAAGTAGGCCGCCAGGACAGAAATTCCCGGTTCGGCGCCCTGCCCGCGATTCGACACATGTTCAGCCTCCATGCATCGCCGGGGAGAGGCGGAGAAACCAGACTGCTGGCGCGCAGAAAGGAATCGAAGGGCAAACGCAGGAAAGCCCGCCAGCGCTTCGACTCGAAGTCCGTTTCGATATCCACTTCAAGGAGCGACCGCCACTGGAAATCCACGTCGATGCGCGGTCGAATGATGTGCAGGTCAAGCCACTGACCCAGTGGACTGACCTCGATTTCGAAATAGTCGTCGCAGCCTTTCGGACGGAGAAAGACCTCGGCGACATCCTGCTCCCAAAGACGATCGACCGGACCTCCCTCACCGAGTTCGGCCTTCACATTCAGTTCTTCGAACCAGCATTCGAAATAGAAATAGAGGGCGTCCTTGCCCCACGCCGAACACACGCGGGTCAGGTTGTTCCAACCCGGGCCCTTGTCCCGAAGCGCCGACCTTCCGCTCCAGTCCCGGTCCATCAGCGCCGGCTCTCCTCGGCTCCAGCTCGCCGAGGATCGGCTGCGGATCACTTCTTCCGCTTCCTCGGTGTAGTAACTGAACAGGGTGTTCTCAGGCACGGTTCCTATTATAGTTTCGGACAGTGATAAGCAAAATGAAGGCGCCTAAATCGCGGCGCTCGATCCTGTGGAAGCTGAAAATCAGGTTGATTTCATTGGTCGGAGCGATGGCCGTCCAGGCGATTTGCAGAACCCTGAGATTCACCGTTGTCAACGGCGACCATAGGAATCGACTGCGAGAGGAGGGCCGTCCCGCGATCCTGTGCTTCTGGCACAACCAAATCTTCTTTGCCACTTACCACTTCCGCTTCCAAGACATCGTGGTCATCACCAGCCGACATGCCGACGGAGAGTTTATCGCACGCATCATTGAAAAATTCGGATACGGGACGGCGCGGGGGTCGAGCACCAGAGGCGCCGTGCGAGCGCTGCTGGAACTCAAGAAGCATCTTTCGATCGGACGGGACGTGGCCTTCACCATTGACGGGCCCAGGGGCCCCATCTATCAAGTCAAACCCGGACCAATCTGGCTTTCCGGGAAAAGCGGGAGCCCGATTCTGCCGTTTCACATCGAGCCCGAGAAATACTGGAGCCTGCGCAGCTGGGACCGCTTCCGCATCCCCCGGCCTTTCAGCAGAATGGTCGTCTGTTTCGGAAACCCCATGTCGATCGACGACTCCCGCTCGGAAACCGAATGGCTGGCGGAGTTTCAGGCGGAAATGGAGCGCGTGCGAAGAGAAGCGGAACGACGCATTCGTCCGCGCCCGTCAGAGAACCCGTAAAGAAACCGTTGAAAAAGCCCCAGCGGATCGCGGGACCAGTCGCGGCTTTGGCCGCCTCCTTTTGACTTAAAACTTCAAATTGCAGATGCCCTGAAGGGGCGCGATCTTTTCAGCGCAGTGTGAATCGCAGCGACACCCTGGGTGATGGATCCGGACAGATCGGGGCGCCCCGAAGGGGCGCGAAAGCGCCAGCCCGGATTTCTCAAACCCCTCCGTCGCGACGACGCAGCAGGAGGGGTTTGAGAAATTCGGACTATGGTTCCGCGACGTGGACCCGGTCGCGAAAAAGAGTGATCCTCCAGGTTTGGATCTCCAAAATGGCCAGCTTGAAGTCATAGATTCCCGGAGGCGCGAACATTTTGTTCGTGTAGAGAATGCTGCGCCCGCTGCGCAGGTCTTTCGGATCCATATCGGCCCGGAAGATCTCTCTGAGCCGCACCGCCTCGGCGCCGTCCTGATCGATCAGCAGCCCGATGATTCCGAGCTGGGTCCGAACCCCCTCTCGTTCGTCCTGTCGGAGCCCGAAAGGATTGATGCGGAGGCGGAAGGGCACCCCCAACTGGCCTCCTTCGCGCGTTGCCCGCATCAGGTCCAGTTGAGCACCGATCTCACGAAACTCAGCGTCGGTGCGGGCCAGAGCCGAAAGACCGGAGTCTTCGAACAGGGCCGCGATGAATCGCTTGCGCGAGTCCAGCACTTCCGGCAATTTTCTGGACACGCCTTGCGCCTGCGCACCCGGAACATCGACCTGGATTCGGATGTCTCGATCTTGACGGTGCAGATAGGGCAACTGAGTCTGGTAGCCCACTGAATACAGGTTTCCGAACACTTCCTCATTGATCTCTGCCAAGACGTTGTCCAGGTCAAGGATCGTCTCGAACCCGGCGAAGTGCCGGCCCCCTGTCATTTCGGAAAGGCGGCTGAAGGCTCTTTCCTTCGCCAGTTCATCGTCGCTTTGCGGAATCGGCGAGTGAGCGGCCGCGGTTCGCGAACCAATATAGAGCTGCGACGCAGAAGGCACCCAGATCGTGTAGATCGTTACGCCTGCCTGGCGGGCCAAGGCGATCGACTGCGCGTGATGGGAGTAATTCTCATCGATTCCGTCCGAAACGACGATAATGACCTTCTGGCGGTTCCCGGGCGCTTGCGCCTTCATTTGTCCGATCAGGGCGTTTAAGGATTCGTAGATTGCGGTCCGCCCGAGATGCCGTCGAGCGACGTTGAAAGCGCTCAACGCAGCCGCCTTGTCACTGGTGAAATTCTGGAAGGGAATCAGCTGATCGGTGAATCCGTAGACTCCGATTTGAGTGGATCCGTGTATGTTTTCGAAAAACGTCCTGGCCGACAGGATGACTTCTGCCCGAGTGGCGAAAGTGCTCCCGCTTACGTCCAACAGGAAGGCCAGCCATAGCGGGCTCTCCGTTCCATCGGTGTTTCGGGGAGGTTCGAAGAATTGAATCGGCCGGGATTCTCCGTTTTCGACGATCTCGAAGTGCTGAGGCTCCAAATCGTTGAGCAGACTTCCGGATTCGTCTTTGACCGTGAACCGAAGGGTCACCAGATCGACGTCGACCCGGATCGGCGCTTCCTGCTCCACAGGCGGCCGGCTTTCATCCTGGGCCGAAAGACCAGGCGCGAACAATGCCAGCCCAAGCGATATCCTCATCAAGACGCGGAGTCCGTTCATCGCGAAGCCGCTCCGGCCAAGTTCAAGAATTCCATCCTGGAGCGCTGATCCTCCCGGAACATTCCCAGCATCGCGGAAGTGATCATGCTGCTGTTCTGCTTCTCAACGCCTCTCATCATCATGCACAGGTGGTGGCCCTCAATGATGACCGCCACCCCTTTCGGATCGATTTTGTCACGAATGGTTTCGGCGATTTGCTGGGTCAGGCGCTCCTGCACCTGCAGTCTGCGGGCAAACACCTCGACGATCCGTGGAATCTTGCTCAACCCGATCACCTTTGTGTTCGGAATGTATCCAACGTGGCATTTTCCGAAAAACGGCAGGAGGTGATGCTCGCACAAGCTGTAAATCTCAATATCCTTGACGATGACCATTTCATCGTAATGCACATCAAAGAGAGCGCCGTTGAGAATCTGGTCGATGTCTTCGCGGTATCCGCTTGTCAGGAAGCGAAAGGCGCGGGCCACTCGTTCAGGAGTATTGACCAATCCCTCGCGGGCCGGATTCTCGCCGATCTCTTCAAGAATCCCTCGCACCAGCTTCTCCATATACATTCAGTATAAGGCAAAACCAGGTTGCCATTTCAGCGCGCCGGGTTTGAGAGCGAAACACTTTCTCATGCTTGAGGCGGCCTCGCAATCGTCAACGAAAGGCAACGGAAACGTCCCCCCAGATCTCTGCAGACTCCGGTCTCCAGCCAACCGCTGCGGCCAGCCATGCGGGATACCGCCGGATACTGTCCTGCCCCCAACTCCAACAGGAGCTTCCCATTTGCATTCAAAAAGTCGGCTGCCCTGTCCAGGATGGCTTCGTAAGCCCGCAGACCGTTCGGTCCTGCGAAAAGAGCCTGATCGGGCTCGAATACCCGGACCTCACGATCCAGCGACTGCCGTTGCTCACTCCCGATGTACGGCGGGTTGGAAACGATCAGATCGAAACGACCGGCGCGGGGGTCAATGCCTTCAAACCAGTGACTGAGGCGAAATTCAATTCGATGCGCGCACTGCAGTTCGACGGCGTTGGAGCGGGCAATGCTGAGTGCTTCTCCGGAAACATCCGTTGCAATGATTCGGGCCTGCGGCAGCTCAAGGGCCAGCGTGACCGCCACGCAGCCGGAACCGGTTCCCAATTCGAGCAAAAAGGGACTTTCGATCCCGCAGGCCGCCTGAACAGCCTCTTCCACCAGGTGCTCCGTTTCGGGGCGCGGGATAAAGACGCCGGGTGCAACGCGGAATCGCCTGCCGTAGAATTCCTGCTCTCCGGTTAAATACTGGACGGGGAAATGCAGCCGCCGCCGCTCCACCCAATCGGAAAACCGCTTCCAGGAGGATGGATCCAGCTTCCGCTCCGGATGGGCATGCAGGAAGGTGCGGTCTCGGGAAAGCGCCCTCGATAAGAGCAGCTCAGCGTCCTGACGGGGATGTCTCAAACCGGCCCCGCTCAAAAGTTTCGACGCCCAGCCAATCGCCTCTTGAACGGAAGGGGGCTCCTCAGGCGACACTTTGACGTTCCAGAGCATCCGCCTGGCTGGAAGTGGTCAAGGAATCGATAAACTCATCGAGGTCGCCTTCCATGACGCTGTCCAACTGGTGCAGGGTCATCCCGATGCGATGGTCCGTCACGCGGTTCTGCGGGAAGTTATAGGTTCGAATCTTTTCGCTGCGATCCCCGCTGCCCACCATGGCGCGACGGTCCTCGGCGATCGATTCCCGCTGCTCCATCAACGCCCTCTCGTACAATCTGGAGCGAAGAACCTTCATTGCCTTCGCCTTGTTCTTGATCTGGGACTTTTCGTCTTGACAGGTGACGACTTCTCCGGTGGGCAGGTGGGTAATGCGCACCGCCGAGTAAGTCGTATTGACCGACTGTCCGCCGGGTCCCGAAGAACAATAGGTGTCGATGCGCAATTCGCCCGGATCGATCTCGACCTCCACTTCGTCGGCCTCCGGCAAGACCGCCACGGTGACCGCGGAGGTGTGGACTCTGCCCTGCGTCTCGGTTTCAGGAACCCTTTGGACTCGATGTACGCCGCTTTCAAACTTCAGCCGACTGTACACGTGATCCCCGCTGATCAGAATGATCGCCTCCTTCAGCCCCCCCACCGAAGATGGATGGGACGACAGCATCTCCACTTTCCAGCGGCGTCCTTCCGCATAGCGGAGATACATCCGGAGAATTTCCTGGGCAAACAGCGTCGCCTCGCTGCCCCCCGTACCGGCGCGAATCTCCAAGATCACGTTTTTGGCGTCGTTCGGATCTCTGGGGATCAGCAGGAGCTTCAAAGCCGCCTCGCAGTTCTCTTTCCTCTCCTGCAACTCCTCCAACTCGAGCTGAGCCATCTCAAGAAGCTCCTCGTCATCCTCTTGATCGAGGATCGTCCTGGCTCCCTCGATTCCCTGCTGGATGGAGTTGAACTCTTGATACCGCTCAACGATCTCTTTCAATTCCTTTTGAGCCTGGGCGATCTTCCGGTATCTGTCCGGAGAAGCCGCGACATCCGGCTCCGCCATCTGCCTGGACAAGTCGTGATACTTCTGCTCTAAAGAAGCCAGTTTTTCAAACATGGAAGAGAGACCGCCATAATTCGAATTAATGAATTATTTCTTCTTCTTGTCTTTCAGCAGACCGTACTTGCGCTGGAAGCGTTCCACCCGCCCGGCGGTGTCAACGAGCCTCTGCTTCCCAGTAAAGAACGGGTGACAGCTGGAACAGATTTCCAATCGAATGTCCTCGCCCCGCGTGGAACGGGTCTCCCAGGCGGCGCCGCACGTGCATGTGACCTGAATCGTTTCATAACTAGGATGAATTTCTGGCTTCATCTGTTTCGACCTTTCTCTTACCTTCACAAAAACATCAAGAATTGCTCGAATCCGACAACTGCCTTCCGGTGACGCGCCAAGGCTCCCTCGCGAGCCGGTCCGTCTGGCATCCCCGTGGCCGATTCGGATGCCGTATCGCGGCTGGAAACTTGATAGTTTACCAGATTCCGACTATTTCGGTCGAATCCTCGGACACGCGCAGCTTGACAAGGACTTCCGCAAAACGATATAAAGGAGGCTTCAAAAATTTCAGCCGCAAAGGGTTTGCCGAATTTGTCTTTTTTCCACTGCACTTTTCCTGGTCGATGCCTGCTTCCCCTTGTCGCAAGGAATTCGGACGAGAGTGGGATTGCGGGCGGGACGCGGTTGAAAATCCTTTTCCAACCAGAAACTGCAAAGGCAAATCGAATCTGTTTACTGGAGGTTATGAACTGAATGGAAGAACTTGTTGAAAGCGCGGCCAAAGCGGGGACGTCCGCATCCCCCGCCGAGGAAGATGCCAAAGGAAAGCCGGTCATTGAAGAACCCGGGGACGCGGAATTCCAGTCGATTCTGGAAGCCTACGATTCTCAGTTGAAGGATTTCACCGAAGGAGAGGTCATCTCCGGAAAGATCCTGAAAGTCACCGATTCGCACGTGATCGTGGACGTCGGGTTCAAGTCTGAAGGCGTCATCCCGCTTTCCGAATTCCGTAAAGGCTCTGACGCGGTGGATGTGAAGCCGGGGGATCGAGTCGACGTGCTGCTGGAGAGCATAGAGACGGAAGGATCGATCATCCTATCCCGCGAAAAAGCCGAGCGAATGAAGATCTGGGACTCGATTGAGAAGGCGTTCGAAGATGAGACGGTGCTGACGGGCCGGGTCATCGAGCGCATCAAAGGGGGGTTGGCCGTGGACATCGGTGTCCGGGCGTTCCTGCCCGGCTCTCAGGTGGATATGCATCCGGTTCGCAACCTGGACAGCTTCAGGGGCGAAGAAATCGAAGTGCGGGTCATCAAAGTAAATAAGCGCCGCGGAAACATCGTGCTGTCCCGCAAGGCCGTTCTTGAAGAAGAATACTATAAGCTGAAAGAGGAAACGCTCAAGAACCTGGAAGAAGGCAAGGTCGTAAACGGAATCGTCAAGAATCTCACCGATTACGGCGCCTTTGTCGATCTTGGCGGAATCGACGGACTCCTTCACATCACAGATATGTCGTGGGGACGGGTAAACCACCCTTCGGACATGTTTCAGATCGGAGACGAAATCCAAGTCAAGATTCTCAAGTTCGACCGGCTTGAGGAGAAGGTTTCACTCGGCTACAAGCAACTGAGCCAGGATCCGTGGCTGGAGGCGTCGAAAAATTACCCGGTCGCAACGCGGGTCAATGCCAAGGTCGTCAGCGTCACCGATTATGGGGCGTTCGTCGAACTGGAGGAAGGTGTCGAAGGCCTCATCCACATTTCCGAGATGACTTGGAACAAACGTCTGAAGCATCCGTCCCGAATGGTCGAAGTTGGAGACGAAGTGGAGGCCGAAGTTCTCGACGTTGACGCCGGCAACCGCCGGATCTCGCTGGGCATGAAACAAACCGAACCGAATCCGTGGGATGAAGTGGAGGGGAAATACGCCATCAACTCGATCATCAGCGGAGTCGTACGCAATCTTACCGATTTCGGCGCCTTTGTCGAAGTGGAGCCCGGCATCGAGGGCCTCGTGCATGTCTCCGATCTCAGTTGGACCAAGAAGATCAAACACCCTTCCGAGGTGTTGCAGAAAGGCCAAGACGTGGAGGCCGTCGTGCTGAACGTCGACGCGGACAATCAACGGCTCTCCCTTGGAATCAAGCAGCTGGAGCCTGACCTTTGGGAAGAGTTCTTTTCCAAGCACCAGGTCGGCGACGTCGTCCAGGGGAAAGTCGTCCGCCTGACAAACTTCGGCGCATTCGTGGAGATAGAAGAGGGGATCGAAGGCCTCTGCCACGTCTCGGAACTCAGCACACGTCGAGTGGAAGATCCCGAAAAGGAGTTCGAGGTCGGCCAGACGATGGATTTCAAGGTCATCAAGCTCAATCTGCTGGAGCGCAAGATCGGCCTATCCATTCGCGCCTTGACGGAAGAAGGCGAAAGGGCGGAAAGCTGGACTTACACCCCTGAATCGGGGACCACTTCGATCGGCGAAATTGCCGGCGCTCAACTCGGAGAACTGCGCAAGAAAGCCGAAAAGGCCAAAGGAGAAAAGAAGGATGACGAAAGCTGAACTTGTGGACGAGGTGGCCAAAGGCAGTGACCTCAGTAAAAAGGACGCTGAAGTGATCGTACAAACCGTTCTGGACAGCATCGTAGACTCTCTCCAGCACGGTGAGAAGGTCGAGCTGCGAGGGTTCGGCAGCTTTCGCCTGAGAAAGCGCGCTTCTCGTCAAGGGCGGAATCCCAAGACCGGTGAAAAAGTCTTCGTTCCGGCTAAAAGCGTCCCCTATTTCAAGCCCGGAAAAGAACTCAAAGAACTAGTCAATTCCGGAAGCTGAACGACCTCGCCCTTCCATTTCGGCTTTCCCCGTATGGGGATCCCCTCCGGTCGCCGTTCGGAAACGCACAAACTTGCCCGTCTGGAGCGGCCGCACGCGCCCTCTAAACCTCCTCGACGAACTCGTTTCGCCAACCCTGGCCGCGGCGCCGCGCAGCCAGCCTCCCAGCCTTCAATTGACCGCCTGAAAAGTTCGCCGAAACCGTCCATTCCGCTCACAGCCCAAGGCGAGACTCGCGTCAAAATCGACGAAAACGACCAAATTCCATGTTTGGACTGCAGCCTTCCCTGGACGCAATTTTCGCCGCGCGCTGGAAACTATGGAAATCCCTTGGAATTTCACAGATTTGCAACGGAATGTCAGGGGAAATCGAGCCTTGCGGCGGCAACTGTTTGCGGGAAAACGACTTGCGCCGTTCATCAAAAATTCTTGAAAAAAGGGTTTGAAGGGATGGAAGCTACATGATACGTTTAAGGCCGTTTTTGTCGAGCTCGCTCCCGAAACCAAAAACAAAAGTTCAGGACAGCCAGTTTTCCACAGATTGTGGAAAAACGGTGGAAAAGTGTGAGTCCACCTGCAAGCAGGGTGCAGGAGGGGGGTGCGTCTGTCGAGCCGGGCGCAGTTTTTAAGATTTTGGAATCCTCGATCTCATTTTGCGGGATTGTCCAAGGGGAATAAAAGGTCGGAAAGATGCAACTGTGGGACAGGGTGCTGTCAATTGTTGAAAAACGCGTGTCGCGCCAGAATTTTGATATGTGGTTCCGTCCGACGGCGCTGCTCAGTCAGGGAGAGCGGGATCTTTGCGTGCAGGTTCCGAACTCGCATTTCCAGTGCTGGCTTGCTGAGAATTACGGCGACCTCATCGATCAGGCGTTGAAGGAAGTCGGTCTGGGGGGATTCAACGTCAAGTTTTCCGTTGCTGAGGGCGACGGAGCGCCTTCGGGTTCGCTCCCCTCTTCCGGTAAAAGCCACTTAAGGCCTCGTCGGGAAGTCGGCCGAAAGTTCAACGGGAAGTACACCTTTGACACGTTTGTTGTCGGATTCTGCAATCAACTCGCCCACGCCGCTTCTTTGGCGGTTTCCGATCAGCCCGCCAGGGCCTACAATCCGCTGTTTCTCTATGGCGGCGTCGGAATGGGAAAAACCCACCTGCTGCACGCAATCGGACATCGCATCCAGTCCCTTTATCCTGAAGTGCGTCTCAGCTACATGTCATCCGAACGCTTCATGAACGAACTGATTCAGTCCATCCGGTTCGACAACATGATCCAGTTTCGCGAAAAGTACCGCAACATCGACGTGCTGTTGATGGACGACATTCAATTCATGGCGGGGAAGGAGCGGACGCAGGAGGAGTTCTTTCATACCTTCAATGAGCTGTACGATTCACAAAAGCAGATCATCATTTCCAGCGATTCGGCGCCCAAGGAAATTCCGACCCTGGAGGAGAGGCTTCACAGCCGATTCGAATGGGGACTGATCGCCGATCTGCAGCCGCCCGACCTGGAGACGAAAATCGCCATCTTGAAGAAGAAGGCCGAGGCGCAGCAAGTCTCCTTGGAAGACGAAGTCGTTCATTTTATCGCTGGCAACATCAAGTCCAACGTGCGCGAATTGGAAGGAGCTCTGGTGCGGCTGGTCGCTTACAGCAGCCTGACTGGCGAAGAAATCTCGCTGGCTCTGGCTCAGCGAGTCCTTCGAAACATCCTGGAGAACCAGAACCGGGTCATCAGCATCGGCTGCATCCAGAAATCGGTGGCCAGCCACTATTCGGTGAAGGTTGCCGACTTGAAGGCAAAAAACAATTCACGTAGAGTAGCGGAGCCCAGGCAGGTGGCGATGTTTCTGAGTAAGGAACTTACGGAAAACTCGCTGGCGGAGATCGGCAAGGAGTTTGGAGGCAAGCATCATACGACGGTGCTGCACGCCATCCGAAAGGTCAGAAAGCTGAGAAGCGAGGACCGCAAAGTGCAGCTCATGCTGGACCGCCTGATCGCATCGATCCAATAAAACAGAGAAGGCCGGAATGGACTTTGTCGTAAAGAAGAGTGACTTGTTGACGGAACTCCAGTATGTACAGAGCGTCGTCGAGCGGCGAACCACAGTACCCATTCTCTCCAACCTGCTGCTGGAAACCACCGGCAATTCCCTGTCGGTGACCGCGACCGATCTTGACGTGACAGTGCAATGCTTCAGCCCTGCCGAAATCAAGGTCAGCGGGGCGGTCACAGTCTCCGCGCGGAAACTGATAGACATCGTGCGGCTACTGCCGGAGGCCGACATCCATTTCAAAGCCGGTTCTCAGGATTGGATCAATGTGACGTGTCAGCGGTCCCGATTCAAGTTGGCGGTCCTGTCCAAGGACAATTTCCCTGAAGTCCCCGCAGTTAACGTGGAGACCGTCACTTTGCCGGCGGCGGCCCTGCGTTACATGATCCACCACACGATTTTCGCAATCACCCAGGAGGAGTCCCGCTATACGTTGAACGGGGCTCTCCTGTTGCTTCAGCCGAATAAGCTGACCTGTGTGACCACCGACGGTCATCGATTGGCTCTGATTACGCACGCCTGCAAAATCGAGGGGATCGCTGAGGACGTCCGCGTGCTGGTTCCCAAGAAGACGCTGTCAGAACTCAGCAAGCTCTCGTCCGAAGAGATTGAAATCGTGGAATTCGGAAACAGTGAAAACCACCTCTTTTTCCGGGTTGGAGATCGGCTCCTGGTTTCGCGGATACTTACCGGTCAGTTCCCGAACTACGAAATGGTCATTCCGAAAGGCAACGACAGAGAGGTCAGCGTCGGCACCACTGAATTTTCCGATGCTTTGCGTCGGGTAGCCGTTATGGCCGACGAAGAGTCCCACTCGGTGCGCTTCGCTTTCTCCGCGGGCCAGGTCGACATCTCTTCGGTGAGCGCCGAATTCGGCGAAGCGAAGGAATCGCTGCCTGCCGACTACCAGGGGGATCAACTTGAAATCGGCTTCAATGCCAGATATCTGCTCGATTTTCTGGCTGTATTGGAGACCGAACGGGTGCTGCTCCAACTGCGCGACCAGGAGACTCAAGGGCTCTTTCGCCCATCCGAATCCGACGGCTTCGACTACTATTACGTCGTTATGCCGATGAAGATTTAGTCCGCTCACGACTCGCCATCCCGCCCCATACTATATATGGTATAGGGATAACCATCTAATACCATATATGGCCCAGAAGATCGTTTCAAGCAGAGCTTTTATGGTATACTTGCAGATCCCTGACAGGGAAAAGAAAACCCCAATTTTCAGCCCCTGAGATACAGGCAGGCTGATTCCATCAGCGGACGGGCGAAATCCATCGAAGTCGCGTCTGACGGAACGGATGGATTCGGGGATCCGGGGCTGTTCTTGGATTGGAGAGTCTATGGCAGACGACATTGAGATTGCGAAGCGGGAAACTGCGGAAGAAAAGCTCAAGTACGTAGACACCTACACCGCCGAAAAGATCAAGATTCTGGAGGGTCTGGAGGCAGTTCGCAAGCGTCCCGCTATGTATATCGGCTCGACTGGGTCGGCCGGTCTCCACCATTTGGTCTATGAGGTCATTGACAACTCCGTCGACGAAGCGATGGCTGGTCATTGCCAGCGGATCGATGTAACCATTCACATTGACAATTCCGTGACAGTCGTCGACGACGGGAGGGGCATTCCGGTAGACATTCATCCCTTAAAGAAGGTTTCCGCCGCCGAAGTCGTAATGACGACGCTGCATGCGGGCGGCAAATTCGACAACGATTCCTATAAGGTGTCGGGCGGCCTGCACGGAGTAGGCATCTCGGTGGTCAACGCCCTGTCGCGTCGTCTGGAATTGGAGATCTGGCGGGACGGCAGCGTATACACTCAAACCTATGAGCGAGGAATTCCGGTCGCACGCTTTCAGCAAACCGGAAGCACCCGGCGTCGTGGGACAAAGATCACGTTTTCTCCCGACGAAGAGATTTTCGAGACCACTGAATTCAACTACGAAACACTGTCTCAGCGCATGAGGGAGTTGGCGTTCCTGAATCCGGGTCTGACGATCGTCATTGAAGATCTCAGAGAAGAGAAGGCGCAGGAGTTTCACTATGAGGGTGGAATCATCAACTTCGTTGAGCACCTGAATCGAAACAAAAGCGTTTTACATCCGAAGCCGATTTACATTAACGATGAGCGGGACAACGTTCAGGTGGATGTCGCATTGCAGTACAACGACGGGTACAACGAAACGCTTTTTTCCTTC
Source organism: uncultured Acidobacteriota bacterium (assembly GCA_964484155.1). Taxonomy (GTDB): domain Bacteria; phylum Acidobacteriota; class UBA6911; order RPQK01; family JAPXNP01; genus DATKAT01. The sequence goes on along the minus strand of CAZAEY010000003.1, from coordinate 47,449 downwards.
GCCAACACGATCAACACAACTGAAGGCGGCACTCATCTGGCCGGGTTGAAAGCGGCGCTGACTCGAACGCTCAATGCATACGCGTCGGAGAACAGCCTGCTGAAGGATCTTAAGCAGAACCTAAGCGGAGACGACGTCAGAGAAGGCTTGACTCTGGTCATCAGCGTAAAGCTGCCGAACCCTCAGTTTGAGGGCCAAACGAAAGGGAAATTGGGCAATAGCGAGGTCAAGGGAATCGTCGAAACGATCTGCAACGACAAGCTGAGCGCTTTCCTGGAACAGAATCCGTCGGAAGCGCGGCAAATCATCGGCAAGGCGATTGAAGCCGCACGAGCCCGAGAAGCGGCGCGAAAAGCCCGGGACCTGACTCGCCGGAAAGGGGCGCTGGAAAACCTTGCCCTGCCGGGCAAACTGGCAGACTGCCAGGAACGGGATCCTGCGCTGTCGGAACTGTTCATCGTCGAGGGGGATTCCGCCGGTGGTTCGGCCAAGCAGGGGCGAGATCGAGGATTTCAGGCTGTCCTGCCAATCAAGGGAAAGATCCTGAATGTAGAAAAGGCTCGTTTCGACAAGATGCTGGGCAACGACGAGATCACGACCATGATTTCCGCCTTGGGCACGAGCATCGGCCGCGAGGAATTCGATCTGTCCAAACTGCGCTACCACAAGATCATCATCATGACGGACGCCGACGTGGACGGAAGCCATATCCGCACTTTGCTTCTGACGTTTTTCTACCGTCAGATGTCGGAATTGATTCTGAACGGCCACATCTTCATCGCTCAGCCGCCTCTCTATCGAGTCCAGGTTGGCAAGCAGGAAATGTACTTGAATCGGGAGAGGGAATTGACGGACTTCCTGATGGAGCGTGCGACCGAAAACGTCCAGGTCTTGATCCCCTCCGTGGAGCGATCTTATGAAGGCGCGGCCCTAAGGGAGAAGATGCGGGACCTGATCGACTTCAGAAAGCTTCAAGAGAAGGTGGCCCGCAGGATCGGGGCTGACGGTCTCATGACCGAAGTGCTGGGAATCATAGAAGAGAAGCTGCAAGAAGGCGATTTCGACGGGGAAAGGCCGAATTTCTCGCTGGCGTCTGATCTGCTCGGCGACCGGTCGCTGCTGGATGAAATCTCGCGTCTGCTGAAAAAGAAGGGCTTCGAGGCGGAGGTGCAGGACGACGAAGAACATTCGCTGTTCGTCCTCTTGATTCGGCCAAGCGGCGGGACTCCGATCGCGCTCGATCATGGATTGATTTCTTCGGCGGAGTGGCAGCAATTGATGCGCCTGTATCGGCGCACCAGCGAGTTCAAGAAGGAAGAACTGGTTATCGTGGACAAGGACCGCAGGACGGTGGTCGAAAACGAGCAGGAATTGGCAGATTACATCGTGGCGGCGGGAAAAAGGAGCGTCTCCATCCAACGCTACAAAGGTTTGGGAGAAATGAATCCCGTACAGTTGTGGGAAACCACGATGAATCCGGAGACCCGGACGTTGTTGAAAGTAGGGATCGAAGACGCCATCGAGACCGACGAGATCTTCACAATTCTGATGGGCGACCAGGTGGAGCCCCGCCGCCGTTTCATCGAAGACAACGCCTTGAACGTCCGCAACCTCGACGTATAGGCCGCAGGCCGTCAGCGGGTCGGGCGTCTGAGATCCGCTGATAAAACGACGGAAATCATGGGAACAAAAGGAAAAGAGCTCCCGATCGATATCGAAGAGGAGATGAAGACCTCCTATCTGGATTACGCCATGTCGGTCATCATCGGCCGGGCGTTGCCGGATGTGCGAGACGGCTTGAAGCCGGTGCATCGCAGGGTCCTGTATGCGATGAGCGAGTTGGGCAACGTCCACAACCGGCCGCACAAAAAGTCGGCCCGGGTAGTGGGTGAAGTGATCGGGAAGTACCATCCGCATGGGGACGCAGCGGTGTACGACACGATCGTTCGAATGGCGCAGGATTTTTCCATGCGCGAACTGCTGGTGGACGGTCAAGGCAATTTCGGCTCCGTTGACGGCGATTCCCCGGCTGCAATGCGTTACACCGAAGTTCGCATGTCGCAATTAGCCGAAGAGATGCTGGCCGACATTGACAAAGAAACTGTCGAGTTCCAGCCCAACTACGACGAGTCGCTGGTTGAGCCGATCGTCTTACCCACGCGGATTCCCAATCTTCTGGTCAACGGGACTTCCGGAATCGCGGTCGGCATGGCGACTAACATTCCCCCGCACAATCTGAGTGAAGTCGTCGACGCGCTGATTCTTCTGCTGGATCGTCCGGATGCTTCGCTGGCGGAAATCATGGAACTGTTGCCGGGTCCCGATTTTCCGACCGGGGGATTTATTCATGGCAAGGAAGGCATTCGCCAGGCTTATGAGACCGGACGAGGAATCCTGCAGATGCGGGCCAGAACCTCCATCGAGGAAACTGGAACGGACAAGAAGGCGCTGATTGTCGAGGAGCTGCCTTTTCAGGTCAACAAGGCGAGGCTGGTCGAGAAAATCGCGCAGCTGGTCCATGAGAAGAAGCTTGAGGGAATTTCGGATCTGCGGGACGAATCGAGTCGGGAGGGGATGCGGATCTTTATTGAGCTGAAAAGGGGAGAGGAGCCGGAGATCGTTCGAAACCATCTCTTTAAGCTGACCCCTTTGCAGTCCTCGTTTGGCGTCATCCTGCTGGCGATTTCCGACGGCCAACCCAGGGTTCTGCCGCTTCAGGAGATTTTGAGCCTGTTTCTGCAGCATCGCAAGGAAGTGGTCCGTCGCCGAACCGCTTTCGACCTGGAGAAGGCTGAAAGGCGCGCTCATATTCTGGAAGGGCTGCGCATGGCCCTGGATCGGCTGGACGAGATCATCGAATTGATTCGCTCCTCAGGTTCCCCGGCTGAAGCCAAGGAAGGTCTGACCTCCGGATTCGAGTTCTCTCCGGAGCAGGCGCAAGCGATTCTGGAAATGCGCCTGCAGCGGCTGACCGGACTGGAGCGGGAAAAGATTGCCGAGGAGCATCATGGACTCCTCGAAACGATTCGCCGATTGCGCGAAATCCTGGCGGACGAAAAGGTGCTGCGCGGAGTCATCCGCGACGAGTTGGTGGAAATCCAGCAGAGATACCACTCGCCGCGCCGCACCGTCCTGTTGGATCAGCAGGTCGAGGTGACGTTGGAGGACTTGATTCCCGAAGAGAACGTTGTCATCACGGCCAGCCGCGCCGGCTACATCAAACGGACCGCGTTGGATGTTTACCGCAGCCAGGCCCGGGGCGGCAAGGGTCGCAGGGGGATGTCAACTCGAACAGACGAAGATTTGATCGACTATCTGTTTGTGGCCTCGACCCACAGCTACATTCTAATCTTCACCGACGTAGGGAGAATCTACTGGCTGAAGGTTTATCGGATCCCCGACGTTGGAGCCGCCGGGAAAGGCAAGCCGCTGGTAAACCTGCTAGCCATGGACAAACAAGAGAAGGTGGCCGACATGATTTCGGTCGCAGGCTTTGACGCGGACGCGTACGTGATGATGGTCTCGGCGAACGGTTACGTCAAGAAGACCCCGCTGTCGGCTTTCGCCAATCCTCGGGCTGCCGGAATCATTGCCTGTTCTGTGGACGAAGGCGACCGCCTGCTGAAAGTCGAACTGACGAGCGGAGAGGACCAGATACTCTTAGCCACGCGCGGCGGCAAGGCGATCCGATTCAAGGAAGCGGATGTGCGCCATATGGGCAGGACGGCGCGCGGCGTTCGCGGGATCTCGCTGAAGGATGGGGATGAGGTCGTCAGCATGTGCGTCGCTCCTGACGAGGAGCGCGAGGTTTTGACGGTCACCGCCAACGGATTCGGAAAACGCACCATGCTTTCCGAATATCGACTGCAGCATCGTGCGGGTCAGGGAGTGATCAATATCAAGACGAGTAAAAGAAACGGACCCGTCGTTGGAGCCTGCTTAGTGGAGGGCGACGAGGATTTGATCTTGATTACGATCAAAGGAAAGATCATCCGCCTGCTCTCGCAGGAAATTCGAAAGACCGTGTCGAGAGCGACCCAAGGCGTCAAACTGATCGACCTGGAAAGGGATGACCGGGTCGCCGATATTACGCTCGTCACTGAGGATGAAGACCAAGTGGAAGACGGCGAGGACGGTCCGTGAAAGAGAACGCCCGCTGGATCCTCGCGGCTCCGTTAGTCCTTCTGGCTGGCGCGAGCTGGCTGTACCAACAGAGCGAGAATGAAGCGCGGGCCCATTTCTCGCGCGCCCGAGAGCAGTGGAGACTCGGCAATTACCAAGAGGCGATCGATCGTTTCGACCTTCTGGTGGAAAGATTTCCGGACAGTCGGTTCGCCGACGAGGCTCTCTGGGAACTTGGGACAATTTATTACGTCAATCTGCAAGACGTGACACAGGCATTATTCGCTTTCGAGCGACTGGTGGCCGCATTCCCCCAGAGTCCGCTGTCGGTGGAAGGGACACTGCGAATCGCCGAGATCTTCGAGGTGGAATTGGGAGAGATCGGCCTGGCCCTGGAGCACTTGCAAGCCGCTTTGGCCGCCAGCAAAAGCCCCCGCCAGCAACTGGAGATTCGACTGCAAATCGCCGAGGCTCACCTCAAACTGGGCGATTTTGATAGGGCGTTTGAAGAGTTTACTAAGATCTCACTGGAGGGGGAGCAGCGATTGGCCGATCAGGCCAGGCTGCGGATCGGAAGCATCCTGCAAATTCAGAGGGACTTCGAGGGCTCTCTCCAGAATTTCCAGACGGTTTTGGAGAACAATGAATCCCAGGAGTTGCGATTGCAGGCTCAGCTTGGAATGATCGAGAGTTACGAGAGACTGGATGATCTGGACATGGCGATTGAGACCGCCGAAAACATTGACAGCCGGGCTTATCCACCCGAGTTGAAGGAAGATCTCCTGAACCGGCTCCGTGAGAAACGCAGGTATTACGAACCGAGATTATGGACTGGACAGTAGCATCCGGCGCGGTTTGGACGAAATTCGCTCTTGCCGGCCTGTTGGCTGCCGGATTCATCGGCGCCGTCTGGCTGATCTTCAGACGCAGTCGCTCGATCTCGAGAGATGCCGAAAAATTGATCAAACTCCTTCGCAAAAGCGACCCCGACTTGGCGACCGTCCTTGAAGCCGTGATCCAGAATGGCGATTTCCGCAAGCTGCTGGAAGGCCGGGAGGCTAATGAGGCCTTTCTGCAACTCCGAAATCAGATTCGGACTGCCCGAAAGCAGGATGCCAGAACTGCGCTGCTGACTTTGACGCATTCCTCGTCCCCCAGTCGGACCGCCGCTCCTGGAATTCGACTTGTTCGGGCTATCTACCTGAATTCCGAGGTCCGTGAGCGCCTTCCTCAATCAGCCGATCAGGCGGCTGACCGACTGCTCGACGCCTTGACAGGCTGAGCCTGCTTTCGTTACACTTTCCTCGGCTGGCCCGCTGATTTCGGCGATTTTTCTATCTGCAAATCAGGCAGCAATTTTTGCCTTTGCGGCGAGGCTTTGCCAAATTAAGGAATACCGTTCAGGAACAGGAGGTGATCAGTTTGGCAAACGTTGTCGTACAGGACGGCGAATCGCTGGAAAGCGCATTGCGGCGCTTCAAGAGAAAAGTGCAACAGGAAGACATCATCAAAGAAGCGAAGCGACACAGCTACTACCTTAAGCCCGGAGAAAAGCGGCGCCTCAAGCAGGCGCTGGCAATCAAGCGTGCGCGCAAGAAGCAGCGATACATCTGATCAGAGGCTTCGTTCCGAACTCTTATCACTGATTTCCGGCGCCAGAGGACCTGAATGCGGCCCTCTGGCGCAATCAATAATGCAACTGGGAGACGCCTTGAACACACGGGCGGCGCCCCAGGGGGCCGCTGCCCCCCCCATTTTGAACTGGAAAGTGATCCCCTGAACCGTGGAGCGTTGGATCGGGCTCATCGGCATTCTGGTTCTCTTAACTTCAGCCTACCTCCTTTCGTCCAACCGTAAAGCGATCCGGTGGAAAACCGTCTACTGGGGTCTGATCCTGCAGCTGCTGTGCGGGCTGTTCATCCTCAAGCTTGATTTCGGGCAGCGAGTGCTGTCATTGACGGCTCAGGCTGTGACCCGATTGATCTCGTTTGCCGACGCGGGCGGCGGATTTGTTTTCGGCGACCTGGGGGGCGCAAATCCCGAAACTTACATCTTCGCCTTCAAAGTGCTGCCCATCGTCATTTTCATTTCAAGCTTTTTCTCATGTCTTTACTATCTTGGAGTCATGCAGTGGATTGTCTTGGGAATGGCCCGGGTCATGACCAGGTTTATGGGCGTCAGCGGGGCCGAGTCGCTGGGCGCGGCCGCAAACGTGTTCATGGGCCAAACGGAGGCTCCGATCGTCATCGGCCCATATGTTCCGGAAATGACCTATTCGGAGCTGATGGCATTGATGACCGGCGGGATGGCCACGGTTTCCGGGGCGATCCTGGGAGGCTACATCGGACTGGGAGTCAACGCCGAGTATCTGATCGCGGCCAGCGTGATGGCGGCGCCGGCATCGCTGGTGATGGCCAAGATGCTGATCCCGGAAACGGAGGTTTCCAAAACCGCGGGAAAAGTGACGCTGGAGATCGAGAGCACAGACGCCAATCTCATCGATGCGGCGGCCCGAGGCGCCGGCAAGGGCGCCGTGCTGGCCATCAACATCGCCGCCATGCTGATCGCATTCATCTCCATCATTTTCCTCCTGAATGGAATCCTTGGAGAGGCGGGGGAATTCTTTCTTTTTGAGGAGCGCTTCGGCCAGCGGCTCACGATGCAGTTGGTGCTGGGATACCTGTTGGCTCCGCTGGCCTTGCTGATGGGAGTTCCGCTTTCCGACATCGCCTCGGTGGGGCAACTGATCGGCATCAAAGTCATACTTAACGAATTCGTCGCCTATGTCGACCTGGTGTCGGTTCGCGAATCCCTGCAGCCAAAATCGGAACTGATCGCAACCTACGCCTTATGCGGTTTCGCCAATCTGAGCAGTATCGGCATCCAGATCGGGGGAATTGGCGGCCTGGCTCCGACTCGGAAATCGGAGCTGGCGCGCCTGGGTTTGCGAGCCGTCCTAGCCGGCTCTTTCGCCAGCTTCCTGACGGCGACAATGGCGGGAATCCTTTCATGAAGAAGCTATGAAATCGATCCGCCCAAACGCCATCTCCCAAGCAAGTGCTTACATGAAGAAGCTCGAGGACGCGGTTCGCTTTCTCCGAAAGACATTCGGTGAACCTCCGCTGACCGCCTTCGTTCTGGGCAGCGGCCTTGGCGACTTCCTGGACGACGTCCAGGACTACGCTGCAGTCCGCTTCAAGGAGATTCCAGGGTTTCCCCAGGCGACGGTAGCAGGCCACAAGGGAGCTCTGGGAATCGGCGACTGGGAAGGCCGGAAGTTTCTGGCCGTGCAGGGACGAGCGCACTGGTACGAAGGCGTTTCCCAATGGCAGATCGTTTTCCCCGTCCGTGCGCTGGCGCGATGGGGAGTGCAGGAGTTCGTCATCACCAACGCCGCAGGCGCCATTAATACCGACTTGCGGCCCGGCTCGTTTATGGTCATCAGCGACCATTTGAATCTGCTGGGCGAGAATCCGCTCAGCGGACCGAACCTCGACAGCCTGGGGGAGCGTTTTCCGGACATGACCCGAGCGTATGACAGGGAGTTGCTGGATTTGGGGTATCGCTGCGCCCAACGCCTGGGATTGGATGTCTGGCAAGGCGTCTACGCCGCGGTAAAGGGCCCCAGTTTTGAGACTCCGGCCGAGATTCGAATGCTTCGACTTCTCGGCGCCGATGCTGTGGGCATGTCGACGGTGCCGGAAGTCATCGCGTTAAATCATATGCGTCGAAAGGTTTTGGGAATTTCCTGCATCACCAATTTGGCCGCCGGCATTGTCGGCGATCGCATGCTTCATCAAGACGTCCTGACAATCACCGGTCGCGTCCAGCAGGACTTCGCTCGCCTGCTATTGACCATTCTGCAGGAAAGGGAAGGTTCCTCTTGACCGACCGACAATTGATTGAGGCGGCCCGTGCAGTCATGGGCCGCGCCTATTCTCCATACAGCGGGTTCCGCGTCGGGGCCTCGCTGCTTTCGATCAGCGGAAAATGCTTCACCGGCTGCAATGTAGAGAACGCTTCCTACGGCCTCACCATGTGCGCTGAAAGAGTCGCCGTCTATACCGCGCTGGCAGCCGGCGAAAGGCGATTTTCGAAAATCTGCGTCATTTCAGGCGATGGAGAACATACTCCTCCCTGCGGCGCTTGTCGGCAGGTGCTTTGGGAACTTGGCAGCGACTTGGAGGTTCTGATGGCCGATCCTAACGGAGAATGGACGACGGTTCGACTCAGCGGGCTCCTGCCGGATCCATTCGGACCCGGACGACTTCCACCTTCCTCGGAGGGTCGGGGATGATTCATCGACTGCTGGCATTCATCACGCTTCTGACACTGGCCTGCGGTAGGCCGGGCGCTCAAGAAGCCGACGTCGACATTCTGCTCCTCGGAGGAACCATTGTCACAGCGGACGCCCGGAATTCCATCTTCGATCCTGGATTCCTCTCCGTTGCCGACGGCCGCATCGTCGGTGTGGGGCCGCTGGAGCAGGCGAAAGGGATTCGAGCCAGTCGCACGATTCAGGCCAGTGACACGTTGATCCTGCCGGGGTTGATCAACGGGCACCAGCATGCAGCGATGTCTTTGATGCGCGGAGTTGCCGACGACATGCGGCTGATGGAATGGCTGCACGAAGTTATGTTCCCCATCGAGGCGCAGGTAGTGAACGAAGAGTTCGTCTATTGGGGAACCCTGCTGTCTGCGGCCGAGATGATCGCAACCGGAACCACCGCCTTTGCGGACATGTACTACTTTGAGGAGAAAGCCGCCGAAGCGGTCGATCGTTCGGGCATGCGCGGGATTCTCGGAGAAACCGTCATCGGCTTCCCTTCCCCGGACGCCCCAACGCCTCAGGAAGCTCTGCAAAGAGCGAGGCGGTTTATTCAAGAATGGAGAAACCACCCGCGCGTAATTCCGGCGGTCGCTCCCCATTCGCCGTATACATGCTCCCAGGAAGTGTTGACGGCCAGTCGCGACCTTGCGGCGGAAATGGACGCGCCCTTGCTGATCCACCTTTCGGAAACCCAGGAAGAGGTGGATCAGCTGCTGCGGGAGACCGGAATGCGGCCGATTGAGTATCTGGACCGCATCGGGTTTCTCTCCGAGAGAGTCATCGCTGCCCACGTGGTCTGGGCCAGCGACGCGGAAATCGAATTGCTGAAGCGCAGAGGCGTCGGGGTGATTCACAATCCGGAGAGCAATATGAAGCTGGCTTCGGGCGTGGCCCCCATTCCCAAAATGCTCTTGGCCGGAATTCCGATTGGTCTTGGGACGGACGGACCGGTCAGCAACAACAACCTGGATCTGTTCCAGGAAATGGATTCGATGGCCAAGCTGCATAAAGTCTTTACGGGAGATCCTACGGTTGTAACCGCCCGCCAGGCGTTTCTTGCCGCCACGCGGGAGGGAGCGCGCGCGATTGGAATGGACTCCAGGATCGGGAGCCTTGAAACTGGCAAGGAAGCGGATTTCGTCATCCTCAGCCGAAATCATCCGGCTGCGCACCCGCTTTACGATCCCTACAGCGCGATCGTGTACGCACTAGATGGCAGGGGCGTCCGGCAAGTATTCGTAGCAGGCGAAGAGATTTACCGGGATGGCGCCTTCCGAGGCTTCGAGTTAGAGCAGGTTCTCGAAAAGGCTGCCTCCATCCAGTCACACATCCTTCAGGTAGTGGCGGAAGCTCAGGAAAAGGCGGTGGGGGAGCTTCCTATTTTGAGGGATTGAAACAACGGACAGCCTTCCAGTGTCCGCAGAAATCGACTGCCTCTTGCTCTTCGATTTTCAGACCGCATTGCGCCATGAGGTCGTCCAGCCTCAAGTCGGTTCGAAAGCCGATTCTATAAAAAACCGGGGACAGCCAGCGCTCAACCGTTCTTAAAAGGGGAACCTCGTGCTGGAAATGATTGATAAAGAGCAGATAGCCTCCCGGGCGGCAAACGCGTTTCATTTCCTCAACCACTTTCGTGGGTTCGGGCACGGTCGAGATGAAATAGGCCGCAAGGACTCGGTCGAAACTGTCGTCGGGAAAATCCAAATGAGTGGCGTCCATCTTCAAGAGGCTGACGTTCCGAAGATTCTGCTTCCGGACCCGCTCTTTGGCCTTCTCCAACATCTTTTCAGACAAATCGATTCCGGTGATCTGCACGTTTCGGGGCAAAAGGGGCAATGACAGGCCCGTCCCCACCCCCACCTCCAAAAGTCTCGCCCCGGGGAACAACTGAAGCATGTCGGGAGTCATTTCCCGGCCGCTGTCGAAAACCTTGCCGAACAACAGATCGTAAAAGCGCGCGGTCCGGTTGTAGACTTTCTCAACGTACTCGACAGTCACCACTGATCCTCCTTGCGAATCTGGAAGTTGAAAACGCCCCATTTTAACACCATCCTGAGCAAAGTCGAAAGGGCCACTCCCGAAAGACAACGCACGCCGTCGCTGCGCCGGAATTTGCATTGGACTGCCGCACAAATCGCTGCGAACTTTGAAACAGCGAGCGCGACTCTGCGTAATAGTTAGGTGGTTGAAAGAAATACCTGAAGTCAGGGGAATCAGACATTGAGAATCCTTTTTGCCAGCGCAGTTGCTATCGGCGTCCTCGTCGCGGGGTGTTCTTCCGGAGATCAAGCGGGCTCCAGCAGGGCGGACTCATCTCGAACCGGACAGTGGGGAGGCCAGGCCGCAAACCAGGTCAGTGTTCGAGCGTCGGTGGTGACGCAAAGGCCCATTTCTACCTTTATCCTGGCAAACACGACTCTGGAGTCGGTGCGCAGCGTCAACGTCGTTTCGAGGCTGGCAGCGCAAGTTTCGCAGCTGCGTGTCGAGGAAGGGGACCGTGTCCGTGCCGGACAGGCCATGGCACTGCTGGACGACCGGGAAATCCGAAACGACCTGCGTCAGGCGGAGATCGCCGTGAGGCAGGCGCAAGTGCAACTGGAGCAGGCTGAAGTCCAGTCGCGCCTGTCAGCCGCGAATTTCGAGAGGGCGGCCACCCTTTTTGACCAGCAGTTGACCAGTCGACAGGAATACGATCATGCGACGCTCACCAGCCGGACTGACGAACTGGCCCACGACAATGCCAGAAGGGCGCTGGAGGCTGCGCAAGCGAGGTTGGAAGCGATTGAGATCCAATTGGAATACACCCAAATCGTTTCCCCGATCGATGGGGTGGTGACGCATCGAATGATCGAAAACGGAGATCGAGCCACAGTAAACCAAGAACTCTTTATCGTCGAGGAATTTCCGCCGCTATGGGCGCGCATACACGTTCCCGAGAAGGATCTCGGTAGAATCCGGTTGGGACAGGAGGTTCAGTTGCGGTTTGACTCCGTCGGCGGCGGCGTTTTTACGGGCACTGTGAAAATGATCAGTCCCGTGATCGATTCCTCATCGGGAACGGCGCGAATAACGGTCGAACTGCCTCGCCCGGGCGGCGTCCTTCGTCCCGGCATGTTCGGCACCGTCGCCATCGCCACGGAAACCCGCGCCGACGCAGCCGTCATCATGAGAAAGGCGGTCGTTCGAGAAAGAGACCAGAATTACGTATTTGTCGTCCGGGAGGACGACACCGCGGAAAGGCGCCCGGTGGTCCTCGGTTTCAACGAAGACCCGTTTGTCGAGGTCTTGGAAGGGCTGCGGCCCGGAGAGGTGGTCGTCACGGTGGGAAACGAGAGTCTCAGCGACGGTTATGGCGTCAACATTCTGGGCTGGGAAGGTCCCGAAGCGGAGGCCGGCCAGGAGCGCCGCAGGGCGGCTGTCCCCGGATCCGAAGACTCCAGCCGGGATGCCGCCTCCACGCAAGACCATATCGCCGAAACTCCAGCCAGGCCGGGAATGGCGGGAGGCAGGAGCGCTGGACCGGGAGCGCGTCAGGGCGGGCCGGAAATGCTCGAGCGGATGCTCCAGAATCCAGAGATTCGCCGCGCCTATGAAGAGCGCCTCAAACAGGATCCGGAAATGGCCAACGACCCGGAGAAGCAGCGCGCCTTTTTCCGTGAGATCTTCGTCCGCATGAGAGGGGATGGCGGCTCGCCGTGAAGGCCGTTCAGTTCTCCATCCGCCGCCCTGTAACGATTACGATGCTGTTTGTGGCGATTTCGGTCTTCGGAATCGTTTCCTATAAGCAGCTCGCCCTCGACCTGCTTCCGGAAATCTCCTATCCGACGCTGACGATTCGGACAAGGTATCCGGGCGCCGCACCTCACGAAGTGGAAAGCCTGATCAGCCGGCCGTTGGAGAACGCCGTCAGCGTCGTCAACAATGTGGTTCGCGTCAGTTCGATTTCCCGGCCCGAAGTCTCTGACGTCATCATAGAGTTCAGCTGGCGCACCCAGATGGACTTCGCCGGACTCGACGTCCGTGAAAAGCTGGATCTTGTTCAGTTGCCTCAAGGCTCCGAAAGACCCATTCTTCTCCGCTATGACCCTTCCACGGATCCGATCATGCGCATCAGCGCAACCGGCGCAGCCGACCTTTCAGCGGTTCGCTATCACTCGGAAGAGTTCATCCGCCCCGACCTGGAGAGCGTTGCGGGTGTGGCGGCGGTTCGAGTCACCGGCGGTTTTGAAGACGAGATTCAGGTAGAACTGGACGAAAGCCGACTTTCCTCCCTGGGAATCTCGATTCAGGAAGCCACCAGCCGGCTGGCACAGGAGAACATTAATTTGACCGGCGGCACTCTCTCGGAAGGAGAAAGCCGGTACCTGGTCCGCACTCTGAACGAGTTTGCCAGCGTCGATGCCATCAACGACGTCGTTCTCAGCTTTCGAAACGGCGCCCCGGTCCGGCTTGGCGATGTGGGCAGAGCCTCGAGCGGATTCCGGGAACGCCAGATCATCACCCGATTGAACGGTCAGGAAAGTGTGGAAATCGCCGTCTTCAAAGCGGCCGACGCCAACACGGTGGCCGCCGCCAGCGAAGTTCGCAGTCGCCTGAGCCAACTGGAAGCCGAGTACAGCGGCAAGCGGGAAGCGCTCGAATTTGAAGTCGTTTTCGACCAGTCGCATTTCATTGAGCAATCGATCAACGAAGTCCTGAACACGGCTATTTATGGCGGAATCCTTGCGGTTATGGTGCTGTTCCTCTTTTTGCGCAGCGTCAAAAGCACTTTGATCATCGCTCTGTCCATTCCGATTTCGATCGTCGCCACGTTCTTTCTGATGTACTTTTTTCGAGTCTCCCTCAACATCATGTCGCTGAGCGGGCTCGCCTTGGGCATCGGTATGCTCGTGGACAACTCCATCGTTGTTCTCGAAAGCATCCACCGTTATTGGAAGCAGGGGTATTCCGTTCGAGTAGCCGCCGACAAAGGCGCCGGCGAAGTGGGGCAGGCGGTGGTAGCCAGCACTTTGACCACGATCTGCGTCTTCCTTCCGATCGTTTTCGTCGAAGGGATCGCCGGTCAACTTTTTGCGGATCAAGCCTTGACGGTCACATTTTCCTTGCTGGCCTCGCTGGCAGTCGCCATTCTACTGATCCCCATGTTGTCCAGCCTGGGTCAGGAAGAAACGGAATCCGAACCGACCCCCATACAAGAATCGCAGTTTTTCCTCGTCGAACCTTATCGATGGTTTCTAAAACGCGCCTTGCGCTGGCGCTGGAGCGCTCTCGGCGTCGCCAGTGCGATGCTTGTTATTTCGGTGTTCGCGCTCAGTCGTATGGGCGCCGAACTGATTCCAGAAATCAGTCAGGCCCAATTCATGGTCGATCTGGAGTATCCGCCAGGAACGCCGCTGGAGGAGACTGCGCGAAGGATGGAGCTGGCGGAGACGCAATTGGCGGGACTCGCTCCGGTTATCAGCTATTATTCGACGATCGGAGTCGGCAATCAGTCAGGCGTCTCCGCTCTGGAGGAGAAGGAAAACATCGCGCAGATGTTGGTGCGCCTTCGACCGGAGTTTCTGCACGAAAAAGAAGCGGCCGTGATCGACGAAGTCCGGCGCCGGGTCCAGGCCATCCCAAATATTAACTACCGCTTCTCACGCCCGACTCTTTTCAGCTTCAAGGCGCCGATCGAGGTCATCGTCCAGGGCTACAACCTCACCGCCCTGGCGATGCACGCCGAACGAATTCGAGAACAACTGGAAACGGTTCCAGGGCTCCGGGACGTGAAAGCCAGCACCGAAGGCGGCAATCCCGAGGTTCACCTGGTGTTCGACCGTCGAAGACTGGCCAATTTCGGCCTCACCGTCAATCAGGCCGCCTCTCTGGTGCGCAACAAAGTGCTGGGCGAAATTCCCACGGAGTACAACGAGGGCGATCGCAAGATTGACATCCGGGTCCGCGTCGCGGAGGAAGATCGGAGATCCGTGGACCTGTTGCGCGACCTGACCATCCCCTCGGCGACGGGAACCGCTCTTCGTCTGTCGACAGTGGCCGACATTCGTCAGGAGGAGGGCCCCGCCGAAATTCGACGCATCGGGCCGCAGCGGGCTGCGGTGATCAGCGCCAATCTGGTGGGCAGAGATTTGCAGAGCGTCGTCGCTGACATCGAAGCGGTACTGGCCGGCGTGCCGCTCCCGTCGGACTTTGTCGCGTACGTAGGCGGGCAAAGCGAGGAACGTGCCGTGGCGTTCCAAAGCATGCAGTTCGCCTTGCTCCTGGCCCTTTTTCTGGTCTACCTGGTGATGGCTTCGCAGTTTGAATCGCTGCTGCAGCCGTTTATCCTGATGTTTGCCATCCCCTTCGCCGTCATCGGCGTCGCCTGCGGACTCTACCTGACCGGACTTCCGATCAGCATCGTCGTCTTGATCGGCGCAATCGTTCTGGCGGGGATCGTTGTGAACAATTCCATCGTCATGATCGACTTTACAAATCGGTTAAGCCGGCAGGGAATGGACAAGTTTGAGGCGATCACGGAAGCCGCTTCGATTCGATTGCGGCCTATCTTGATGACTTCGGTCACGACGGTGCTGGCTCTCTTGCCAATGGCCTTAAGCTGGGGGGAGGGCGCCGAATTGCGCGTGCCTCTCGCCGTCACAGTCATCGGCGGCCTGTTAACCTCGACTCTGCTGACATTGATCCTGGTTCCGGTACTGTACACTTTGGTCACGAGAGGAAAGCGCGCATGAAACTATCGGAGTATTCCGTTACCAGGCCTATTGCGGTCTTGATGGCGACGATTTCCGTATTCGTGCTGGGAATTCTGTCCCTGCAGCGCCTTCCACTGACTCAGATGCCCGAAATGACGTCGTCGAATCTGAGAGTCTCGGTGAATTACCCCTCCTCGGCGCCCGCTGAAGTCGAGCGAAACGTTACGCGCCCTCTGGAAGAAGTCCTTAGCACGCTGAACAATCTAGAGCGCCTCGAGTCCACCTCTTCGAATTCCGGATCGAATGTGCGCATCGAATTTCGGGACGGCACCGATATGGATTTGGCGGCCCTGGAGGTACGGGACCGAATCGATCAGGTCCGATCTCGACTGCCGGGAGACATAGACCGGATCTCCATTCGACGCTGGCAAAGCACTGACATGCCGGTATACCGGTTTTCCGTAGCCTGGCGTGGGAGTCGCGATGAACTCTATCAGATCACCGAAGAGACCCTGAGGCGCCGTCTGGAACGCATCGACGGCGTCGCCAACATCGAAGTCCGCGGCGTCGAGGCCAGGCAGGTGCTCATCGAACTGGACGCCGATCGCCTGGAGGCGCACGGAGTCGATCTGCGAGCTCTAAGTCAGGCTCTGAGAGCATCCAACGTCAATCTTTCCGGCGGTTACGTGCTCGACGGTTCTCAGAAGTTCTCTCTTCGAAGCGTAGGCGAATTCCAGTCGATCGAAGAGATCGCCGATCTCCCCATCCAGGACGGACGCCTGCTCCTGAAAGACGTCGCTGACGTTCGATTCGATTTTCCGGAGCGCGCCTTTTATTCCAGGCTCAATAGCGAAGAAGCCGTCGACATTCGCGTGTACAAGACTTCCAACGCGAATGTCGTTGCAGTCTGCCTGGCCGTAACGAAAGAGTTGCGCGCAATCGAAAAGCTGCCTCAGTTCGCCGGAGGATTGACCTTTCTAACCTATCGAGACCAGTCTGAACAGATTCTGCAGAGCCTCGATAATTTGAAATGGGCCGGAATCTGGGGAGGATTGCTCGCGATGTTGGTGCTGTTTTTCTTTCTGAGAAAGATTCGCAGCATGCTGGTCATCTCCGTCGCCATCCCCGTTTCCGTCATATTCACGTTCGCCTTCATGTTTCTGCTTCGAATCGGAGCAGGCTCTGGAATCACCATCAACGTGGTTTCGCTGATGGGTCTGATGGTGGCGGTGGGAATGCTGGTGGACAACAGCGTCGTGGTTCTCGAGAACATCTTCCGCCACCGCCAGGACAAAGGGCTTCCGCCGAAGGAAGCGGCCATCCGCGGCAGCAGGGAGGTCGGAGTCGCGGTGCTGGCGGCGACGGCCACGACCGTCTGCGTGTTCTCCAGTTTCCTGTTTATCCCAAATGCGGCGACAGGCAGGTTCACGGGAGATTTTGGGATTACGGTGGCCGTTGCGCTCATCGCTTCGCTGGTTGTGGCGGTGACTCTGGTCCCGATGCTATCCAGCCGCCTCTTTGCCGGAAAGCAGAAACCGAGGCGCGGGTGGATCCTTGCCCTCACCGATGCCTACGGGTGGCTGATGGGCGGTCTCCTGCGATTTCGCTTTGTGGTACTGATCCTGATGGCGCTGATCGGCTATTCCTCCTATTACCTTTTCAATTCGATCGACCGCGAAATGCTGCCCGGAGTGGCGGACAGGCGGATAGCTATCAATGTACTGGTGGAGCGCTCGCACCCTCCGGAAGAGATGCACGCCGTATTCGAGACTCTCGAGAAGCTTTTGCTGGAGCGGAAGGAGGAATTCGAAATCCTCGCCATTAGCAGCAGCTACAATAACCGGACCACCAGCCGGGGGCAGTACCGCGGCGATCTCACGCTCTATCTGACCGATCAGGGAGACATCACTCCGACGATGACGCTGCGCGAAAGAATCATGGCGGCGCTTCCCAACATTCCCGGGGTCGAATTCGAACCTGGCCGGATGAGGATGTGGGGCGGAGGGAGCGAAATGGGAACCTCCGTCGAATTAACGGGAGACAACCCGGCAGTCCTCAGCCTGTACGCCGATGAGATTAAAAGCAGAATCGAGCAAATCCCAGATGTCCAATTCGTTCAGACGACTCTTGAATCGGGCGACGATGAAATTCATCTCTCGGTCGATCGCGTTCGTGCCGAAATGCTCGGCATTTCTTCGCTGTCGGTCGCCCAGACCGTATCCTCCGCGCTGAGCACCCGCGCCACCACGCGCTATAAGACGGATCTGGGCGAAGCCGACGTCATTCTCCAGTTGGAAGGCGGCAATCAGGTCACCATCGGCGAACTGCTCAATATGTCGCTGGAGACTCGCGACGGCGATATGCTTCCGCTCCATTCCCTAGTGCGATATGAGTTTCGAAAGGGTCCTCTGGCGATCCGCAAAGACGACAGGAAGGCCACCATTACAATTTCGGCCGAAACTGGAGGACGCGGAACGTTTTTCGTCTCCCAGCAGATTCAACAGGTGGCCGGCGAAGTGAATCTGCCGCCGGGTTACTCCTGGCAAATGGGCCGAGACTGGCGCAGAGCCATCCAGAGCGAAGAGGAAAACAATTTCGCCATCCTTTTCGCAATTCTGTTGATGTATCTGGTGATGGCCGCGCTTTTCGAGAGCTTCGTGCAGCCCCTGACCATTCTATGCACGGTTCCGTTTTCAATTATCGGCGTGGCCATTCTGTTCTTCCTGACCGGGACGACCCTCAACCAGATGGCCTACCTCGGAATCCTGGTGCTCTTTGGACTGGTCGTCAACAACGGCATCCTGCTGGTCGATCATATCAACACGCTGAGAAGAGCCGGCATGCGTCGGCGCGACGCCATCATTCAGGGCGGGAAGGATCGACTGCGACCCATTCTGATGACGGCCTGCACCTCGCTATTCGGATTGCTTCCGCTCTGTCTGCCTTTCATCTTCCCGGGACGGTTCGGAAGCGTGGAAGGAGCCGCGGGAATGTGGGCGCCGGTCAGCCTGGCCGTCCTCGGAGGCCTGACGACTTCGACGTTTCTCACTCTGATTATTCTCCCCTCATTCTACAGCTACATGGACGACCTTTCAGTCCTGCTAAAGCGCGTCGTCGCCTGGATATCGACCGCCGCGCCGAGGCGGCGAAGTTCCGCCGCCTGATCGAACGCACCGGCTGCTCCAGCCCGCCGGAGTCCGCGGCCACCGCTGCATGCTATGATTCCGAGGATGACCGACCAACTGGCAGGAGCCATCGCCCAGCAGATCCTCATCTCGGAAGAGCAGCTCCGAAGACGCGTCGAGCAGTTGGGAAGAGACATCACTCGCGACTTTCAAGGAAAGCAACCTCTTTTCGTTTGCGTCCTGCGCGGGGCGGTCGTCTTCCACTCGGATCTGATTCGCGCGGTCGACCTGGAGCTGACCATCGATTTCATCTCCGTTTCGTCCTATGGCGAGTCGACCGACAGCTCCGGTGAAGTTCGATTGGTCAAGGACCTGGAAACCAGCATTCACGGCCGAGACGTAATTCTGGTAGAGGACATCGTCGACACCGGGTTGACGTTGCGCTACCTTCTGAGCAATCTGAACAGCCGAAACCCGCAGACTTTGAGAGTCTGTTCTCTTCTCTCAAAACCCGATCGTCGAAAAGTGCAAATCGGAGTCGACTATCTCGGATTTGAGATTCCCAACCACTTCGTCGTCGGCTATGGCCTCGACCACAATCAGAGGTTTCGCAATCTCCCGTATATCGGAATCCTGGAGACATCAATGACATGACGCCCTCTCGAGAGCAGGCTTGGGAGCTCCTTGCCGAGTATACGAAGAATGAGAACCTGATCCGGCATGCGCTGGCGGTGGAGGCCGCCATGAGAGCCTACGCGCGCCGATTCGGTGAGGACGAAACCGCCTGGGGCGTGACCGGGCTGCTGCACGATTTGGATTATGAACGCCACCCCGAAGAACATCCGCGAAAGGGAGCGGAAATCCTTCGCGCGGAAGGATTTCCGGAAGAGATCGTCCACGCGATCCTGTCTCACGCCCCGTTTACCGGAGTCCCGCGGAAATCGCTTCTGGATCGGACGCTGTTTGCCGTTGACGAATTGTGCGGATTTATCACGGCGGTGACACTGGTTCGCCCCGGAGCCCGAGTCGCCGAAGTTCCGGTCAAATCTGTCCAGAAGAAGCTCAAGGATAAGGCCTTCGCCCGCTCGGTCAGCCGAGAAGACATCCGGACGGGAGCCGAGGAACTGGGCGTCCCTCTAGCCGAACACGTGTCCGTCGTGCTGAGAGCCATGACCTCGGTGGCCGTTGATCTCGGGCTGGACTGACTGCGCAGAGCGTGAAGTTCTTGGCGGCCGCGGGCCGGCGCCACGGCGGCAGATCCCAATGGATGCCCTGAAAGGGCAAAACAATTTCAGCCCAGGGTGAAGCGCAGCGCCACCCTGGGTTTCTGCCAGCGAAGTGAAAAAAGGCGCCCTGACGGGGCGCGACAGCGCGCACCGGGATGAAGAATTGGCATTTGCCCGGATGTTTTATGCGCCTCGCTGCGGCGCCGTGTGAAATATGCGGGTTACGCCGAAGTTTGTGGCGCCCCTACAGGGCGCAACGTCTCAACGATCAAGAGTCTTCGTCCTGCGTTCGAACGGTCAGGGAAAGCGTTTCAGTCAAACGAAACCGACAGAGCGCCGGATGGCAGAGCGACGGGCCCGCAGGGGCCGTTGATTCCGTCTGAACGGGTTCAGCAAACTCGCCGCTTTCGAAGAATCGGACGATCAACGCGTCCGAAGCGGCCGCGTCGCTCTGCCATCCGGCGCTCCGTCGGCGACGCTTCCACTGAAAGTGCGCAATCTCAATGCCCGATGCAAAAACTCTCCAGCCAGGCATTGACTTTGCGAAAAGTTTTTTCCCTCGCAGAATCAACCCCGGAACCCCGCCTGCGTTTGAAGTTTTCACCAGAGCGTTTACACTTCTTTTACTATGGAAAAGAAACAACATTCCGGAATGATCGAAGATCTGCTTCATGAAGAGCGCAGATTTCCCGTTGACGAACGATTCCGAAAGCAGGCGAACTGGTCCGATCCCTCCATTTACGAGCGGGCAAACCAGGACCCTGAAAAGTTCTGGGCCGAGATGGCGCAGGCTGTCGACTGGTTTGAGCCCTGGGACAAGGTGCTGGATTGGGATCCTCCGAAAGCCAGATGGTTTGTGGGAGCCCGCACCAACATCTGCTACAACTGCGTGGACCGTCATCTGCAGACCTGGCGAAAGAACAAGGCCGCCATCGTCTGGGAAGGAGAACCTCGAAACGAAGAACGGGTCTTGACCTATCAGGATCTGTATCGCGAGGTCAATAGGTGCGCCGTTACCCTCCAGCGCCTGGGAATCGAAAAGGGTGATCGCGTCGCCATTTACCTTGGGATGGTTCCGGAACTGCCGATTGCCATGCTTGCCTGCGCTCGAATCGGAGCCCCTCATACGGTCGTTTTCGGCGGATTCAGTCCTGATTCCCTGCGGGATCGAATCAACGATTGCGAGGCGAAACTCCTGATCACAGCTGACGGCGCATGGCGGCGCGGCAGCCGCGTCCCCCTCAAGGAGAGTTCGGACAAAGCTCTGGAAGGGTGCCCAACCATTATTGCAACTCTGGTGGTGAATCGAACTTCGGATCCGAAAAACGTCTCCATGGTCGAAGGACGGGACCACTGGTGGCACCGCGAAATGGAAAAGAGCGACTTGCAGACGGTCGAACCGGAGCAGCTTGACAGCGAACACCCTCTGTACATCCTTTACACCTCGGGGACGACCGGAAAGCCCAAGGGGCTTTTGCACACGACCGGCGGTTACCTGGTTGGGACCCACACGACGACCCGCTACGTGTTTGACCTCAAGGATTCGGACACATACTGGTGCGCAGCCGATATCGGCTGGGTGACCGGACACAGCTACATCGTCTACGGGCCGCTCTCAAACGGAGCTACCACCGTTATGTACGAAGGCGCTCCCGACACTCCCCATCGAGGCCGCTTCTGGGAGATTATCGAAAAATACCGGGTCAACATTCTCTACACCGCACCCACCGCGATCCGGGCCTTCATGCGTTGGGGAAAAGAACACCCGGAGAAGTTCGATTTAAGCTCGCTGCGCCTGTTGGGGACCGTCGGCGAACCGATTAATCCGGAAGCTTGGATCTGGTACCGCGAACACATCGGCTCCGACAGGACCCCGGTAGTCGACACCTGGTGGCAGACTGAAACCGGAATGACGTTGATCACCCCGCTCCCAGGCTTGACCGAACTGAAGCCTGGTTCCGCAACGTTGCCATTTCCCGGAATCGACGCGGACATCTTCGACGAAGAGGGCAATTCCGTGCCGGTTGGGGGCGGCTATCTGGTCCTGAAACAGCCCTGGCCGGCCATGGCCCGGACGATTTGGGGGGACGCGGACCGATGGACGCAGCAGTATTGGAGCAAGTACGAGGGCGTCTACTTTACTGGCGACGGCGCCAAGCGAGATGAGGACGGCTACTTCTGGCTTTTGGGGCGAGTGGACGATGTGCTAAACGTGGCGGGTCATCGCATTGGAACCATGGAGGTAGAAAGCGCCCTGGTCAGCCATCCGTCAGTAGCCGAAGCCGCAGTCATCGGCATCAGTCACGATATCAAGGGACAGGCCATCGCCGGCTTCGTCTCCTTGGTGGGCGATCTTCAGGGCTCCGACAGCCTAATTGCGGAACTGCGGGCCCACGTTGGCGCAAAAATCGGCCCCATTGCCAAGCCCGAAAAAATCTTCATCACTCATGAACTCCCCAAGACCCGGAGCGGAAAGATCATGCGACGGTTGCTGCGCGACATCGCAGAAGGTCGTGTCATGAGCGACACGACAACTCTGGCGGACCCGTCGGTCCTCGAAACCATCAAGGAACAGTACGAGGAAGGGGAGAAATAGGAGTCTGTTGCAAAAGGCCAAGCGGGTCGCCTTGCGCTCATCGAGGCCCCGGCAACAAATTTCGCGACGCTGCAGCGTCTAGGAACAGCAACGCGGCAACCAAGCCGGGCGCCACCGCTGCGCACGGAGAATCGACGATCTATCGCCCACAGGGGCAAAAACT
>CAZAEY010000003.1:0-25095 GCA_964484155.1 uncultured Acidobacteriota bacterium | reverse complement strand
AAACTACTCCCGGACGCCCGCCTCCGGAGTACAGTAGGCATTGAAGGCTGCACGCAAGTCTGCGGCAATGGCGTCGGCGTCGCGCCCTTCGATCTGCTGTCGATGGAGCATAAACACCAGCTTGCCGTCGCGGAGCAATGCGACGCTGGGCGACGAAGGCGGCTGCGGTCGCAGATATTCACGGGCCCTCTCGGTCGCCTCCAGATCCTGCCCCGCGAAAACCGACGTCACTGTTTCCGGTCGGGGGCCTTCATGGAGGGCCTTCGCGACCGCAGGACGGGCCGCCGCCGCCGCGCATCCACAGATGGAATTCACCACCAAAAGAACAGTCCCCTTGTCCTGGGTGAGGACTTTGTCCACCTCTTCGGTGGTCTTCAGTTCCTGGACTCCGATCTGGTTCAGCTCTTCACGCGCGGGTCGAACCCACTCTTCCGGATACGGCATATGCAGTTCCTCCAATTAGTTTGGCAAGTATTCAAGTTCCTCGACTTTTCTATTCTAAACCACCCGCCCGCTTCGATGCCACTCCGCGGCCGGACGAGATTCCAGAGTGCCGCTCAACATTCCGGAAACAGGCGAGATGCCTCCACTACTTGTTCAAGTATCGGCTGGTCAATTCGAAGGCAAGAAGCGAGAGGAGCAAAGACGAGAAAATAATGACGGAGACTTCATTGAAATTGCGCTTCCAGAGGCTCAACAGCGCCAGTCCAGTGAAACCGAGGGCGTAACTGACCCGGATTCCCCAAACCTGCGCGTCGGATCCTCTTGGAAAACGGAACAGGAAAATTACAAATCCCGCCGTAGCTAGCGTGAAGAAGAATAGCGCTGCCAATCGAAATAAAGCCGGATCAAACATGAAGTTTCTACTCTTTAGTGGACCGGAAGCTTCCGGCAGGCTACTCCAGCCTCGTTCAACAAGGCGAAGGAGGTCTTATTCAACGGATAGTCCATATTGTAGACAACCTCGATGATGCCTGCATTTATGATCATCTTGGTACACATCAAACAGGGAGCGAACGTGGTGTAGAGCGTAGCTCCCTTCACGCTGACCCCATGATATGCAGCCTGCGTGATGGCGTTTTCTTCCCCATGGGAGCAAAGACATTCGTCCAGACGCGTTCCGCTGTCGGCCAGATTGTTGCAACGAGGGCAGCCCCCCTCGTAACAGTTTTTTGTTCCTCTTGGAGTGCCGTTGTAACCCGTTGAGACGACGCGCCTGTCCCGGACGATGATTGCGGCCACCTTTCTTTTGACGCAATTGCTGCGAAGGGAGGCCACCTGGGCGATCTTCATGAAGTACTCATCCCATCCTGGACGCGTAAATCGAGCAAACAGATCCTGAATCAGCTTCGCAAGAGAATCGTGCAGCTCGGGAAGGGAGCCCTCGTTTCGGACGCGAAAATCAGCCATGGCCTCCGTACCGGTCAGATCTTGTCCTTCCGGCGAACGCCTGGTTGACTCTTTTTCCTCCAGAAGTCGAAAATCTTCGATCTTCGATGGGTCGCTTTCCCTCCCGCGCTCCTGAATTCTCTTGAAGCGCACTTCCGGCGAAGCCTCCACGGAAATCAGGTAAAAACCTGGAAGCCGGCGAAACACTTGGACCTCCTCCGGATGTCGAAATGAATCGACGACATAGTTCTTATCCGCTTCCAGGCGGCGCACGATTTCCTCTGCAAGAATCCCGCCGCCGTTGCGCGAGCGCAGATCGCGGCCCACGGCCACCAGAGTGTCGCGAGTCACTTCCTCGCCCCGCTTCTGGACCTCTTCCCGAATCACGTCCGATAGCGAATGGTAGTAGAACCCCTTCGATTTCAGAAATTCCGCGACTTCGCCTTTTCCGGAAGCATTTCGCCCAGTCAGACCAATGATCATCGTCTATTCATTAGGATACGAAATTTTTCTTCTGGCGTCAGCGCGAAAAGGCCTGGAAGGGCGGGTGTGAAAAGGGATCGGCGATCGAACGGCAATCCATGAGCTTCGCCCGAGCTTCGGCTCAGCCCTGTGCTATATTGACCCGATGGCAAGTCAAGGCGTCGATTTCATGGACCTGGACGAATTGCTCAGCGACGAAGAGCGGATGGTGCGCGAAAGCGTTCGCGACTTCGTTGACGATCGAGTGATCCCGATCATCGAGCAGCACTATATGGAAGGGACCTTTCCGATGGATCTGGTCGAGCCGATGGGTAAGCTCGGCTACTTCGGAGCCAACCTCGAGGGCTACGGCTGTGCGGGTTTGAACAACGTCGCCTACGGACTGATCATGCAGGAGCTGGAGCGCGGAGACAGCGGTCTCCGAAGTTTCGTTTCCGTTCAGGGCGCACTGGTCATGTTCCCGATTCACGCCTTTGGAAGCCAGGAGCAAAAAGAACGCTGGCTGCCGGCTCTGCAATCGGGCCGGGCCATTGGTTGTTTCGGACTGACGGAGCCCGACTTCGGCTCCAATCCCAGCGGCATGAGGACCCGGGCCCGCAAGAAAGGAGACGTCTACGTCCTAAACGGCAGCAAAGCCTGGATCACCAACGGCAGCGTATCGGATGTGGCCGTCGTCTGGGCTAAATGCGATGACGAACAGGTTCGTGGATTCCTCGTAGAGAGAGGCGCGCCGGGTTTCGAGACGAAGGACTACCATCACAAGCACTCGCTGCGCGCGTCGATCACCTCAGAGTTGATTCTGGACGACTGCACGGTTCCGGAATCAAACCTTCTGCCCGGTACGGAGGGATTGAAGAACGCTCTGATGTGTTTGACTCAGGCTCGCTACGGAATCGCGTGGGGCGCCGTTGGAAGCGCAATGGCTTGCTACGAAACCGCCCTGCGATGGTCCCTGGAGAGAAAGCAGTTCTCCGATCGTCCGATCGCTTCACACCAATTGGTGCAGGCCAAGCTGGTAGAAATGCTGACAGAAATTACGAAAGCGCAATTGCTCGCCCATCGCCTGGGCAGATTGAAGGACGAAAGGAAATACCGCTTCGACCAGGTTTCCATGGCCAAGCGCAATAACGTACGCATGGCGCTCGAAATCGCCCGCAACGCCCGCGATATCCTGGGGGCCAACGGCATATTGAACGAGTACCCAGTTTTCCGTCACATGAACAACCTTGAGTCAGTAATTACCTACGAAGGAACCCACGACATCCATACCCTCATCCTCGGCCAAAGCATCACGGGAATCGCAGCGTTCGAATAGGAGAGGTTCTGGCTCAAGGAGGCGGGAGGCAGGAGTCAGGAGTCAGGAGTTCGATCTTGATTGGTTGCGGAACGGGGAACGCCGCACGCGGAACGCCATTCACCCCACTTCGTCTTTCTTTCCCGCCAGAATCTCGAGAAAATATGCCGAACTCTTGATCCCCTTGTAAAAATTGCCGAGGTCGAGCTTTTCGTTGGGTGCGTGGGCGTTTTCGTCGGGGAGTCCGATGCCCATCATCACGATTGGAACCTTCAGCAGTTCAGTAAAAGTGGAGACAACTGGAATCGAACCGCCTTCGCGCTGAAACACTGGCCGCTTTCCAAAGCCCTTCTCCACCGCATCGGCCGCCGCTTGAAGGATCGGGTGATCGAGAGATGCGACCCACGGCCTTCCTCCGTGCATGGGGGTCACCGTGACTTTCACTGTCGGCGGGGAAATGCTTCGCACATACTCTTCAAAGAGACGTTCGATCTTCTTCGGGTCCTGATCGGGTACCAGACGCATGCTCACTTTCGCCATGGCGACCGCGGGAAGAACCGTCTTTGCGCCTTCTCCTACGAATCCGCTGAGGAGTCCATTGACCTCCAGCGTAGGTCGAGCCCAGACCTGTTCCAGCGTCGTGTATCCCTTTTCGCCGGCCAGAGCCCGTACGCCCAGATCCCTCTTGTATGCTCCCTCGTCAAACGGAAGCCGGCCAAACTCCTGGCGTTCTAGAGGAGTCAATTCCAGGACCTCGTCATAAAACCCGGGGATTGTAATGCGATCGTTTTCATCCTTCATCGAGGCCAGCATCCGGGCCAGCACTTGAGCCGGGTTATCCACCGGGCCTCCGAACGAGCCGGAGTGCAGATCCCGATTCGGCCCGCGGACTTCCAGCTGGACGTATGCCAAGCCCCTCAGGCCATAACACAGCGAAGGCACTTCCCGGCTGAACATGGTGGTGTCCGAAATTACGACCGCATCGCAGGAAAGCAACTCGGAGTTCTCTTTGACGAAAAGGTCCAGGTGATCGCTTCCGATTTCCTCTTCGCCTTCTATGAGAAATTTCATATTGACCGGAAGCCCTCCCTTAGTCTGAACGAAGGCTTCGGCGCTTTTGAAGTGAATCATCACCTGTCCCTTATCGTCGGCCGCCCCGCGGGCGAACAATTCGCCGTTGCGCACGGTCGGTTCAAAGGGGGGGGAGTCCCACAATTCGACCGGATCTTCCGGCTGCACGTCATAATGCCCGTAGACAAGGACGGTAGGCAGGGAAGGGTCCTCAATCCGCTCGCCGTAGACGATCGGGTGGCCTGGAGTCGGGACGACTTCGACCCGCGTCATGCCCGCTCGGCGAAGTTGATCCGCAGTGAATTCGGCCGCTCGCTTTACGTCCTTATTCCGCTCAGGATCGGTGCTGACGCTCGGAATTCGCAAAAACTCGATCAATTGAGCCAGAAACTCATCAGAATTCCTGTCAATGTATTCGATGACCTCACTGATGGGCATATTCTTTCTCCTGGAGTAGGCATCAACGCTCTTGCTTCTGGATCTGCTTCTGAAAATCCTGCAACTGCGGACTCAAGCGTACCGGATACGGCTCGCCCGAATCCAGTTCGCGGGTTGATTCTGGGAGGAAATCGATTTGGCTCTGAACCCGCTTGCGAGCCTCCTCCAACGATGCGGGCTCACGAACCAGCCGTCCATGTTCGATGTAGGTTTCCAAAAGCGGTGCCGTCTCGGACTTCTCGTCGAATATCAGGGCCTCCCCTTCCACGGCAAGCGAATCCTCCTGAAACTTTCCGTCTTTTATCGTTCGCCAAATCTGTTTTCGAAACGGTAAAGTCGCCTTTTGTTCGCTGGTCTTGTATGCCGGAACCTTCTCCCCTTTCCTGTGCACCTCCACGAGTTTGTAAACGAGGTCGCAGCCCGGTGCGTCGGGGGAAACGACCAGATCCGTCCCAACGCCGTAAGCGTCAATTGGAGCATTTTCAAGGTGCAGTCTCCCGAGCTTTGCCTCATCTAGATTTCCGCTTGCAAAAATTTTCGCCTGCCTGAGTCCTGCCGCATCCAGAAGCCTGCGGCTTTCCTGGGCCAGCTCCAGCAGGTTCCCGCTGTCCAGTCGGATCCCCTGAATGGGTTTGCGGAGCGAAATGGCCTTTCGAACCCCTTCAAGGGTGTCATAGGTGTCGACCAGCAGAATTGAGTGGTCCGGAAAGGTTCGTTGAAACGTCTGGAATGCGACCTTTTCGCTTTCAAAGAACTGGACGAAGGAATGAGCCATGGTTCCAACCAGGGGGATGCCTTCAAGGTAGCCAGCCAGCACGTTGCTGGTGCCGGCGCAGCCGCCCAAATAGGCTGCCCTCGCCGCCAGCAGACCGGCCTGAGGCCCATGTGCGCGGCGGGTCCCGAAATCGACTACGGGACGACCGCCCGCGGCGCCGCACAGACGAGCCGCTTTGGTTGCGACCATACTCTGCACGTTCAAGGAGCTGATCAGATAG
Source organism: uncultured Acidobacteriota bacterium (assembly GCA_964484155.1). GTDB lineage: Bacteria > Acidobacteriota > UBA6911 > RPQK01 > JAPXNP01 > DATKAT01. The sequence goes on along the minus strand of CAZAEY010000003.1, from coordinate 19,425 downwards.
GTCTCCACCATCTGGGCCTCCAGCACAGGCGCAGTGACCTGAAGAATCGGCTCGCCGGCGAAAAAGATCGTCCCTTCGGGAAGCGCTCGCACCGTGCCGGAGAACCGGAAGTCCTCCAGTCGCTTAAAAAATTCATCGGACACTCCGGCAAACGCCCTCTCGTCGCGCAAGAATTGGGTGGCCGACCCGGAAAAACCGGCCTGGAGCATAAAGTGGAGACCCTGGGGCAAGCCGGCGGCTATCAGGAAGTTCCGGTTGTCGGGCAGCTTGCGCGTAAAAAGCTCGAACGTGGCGACCTGTTCGTGGCAGCCGGCCTCAACGTAGGCGGCAGCCATCGTCAGTTCGTAAAGGTCGGTAAAAATCCCAAGCGTTTCTTGATCAGGAAAGAGGGGGTTCAGGTTCATTGGCCGTATCAAAGACGCGTCGAAAGATCTCCTCGATATGCTCCAGCGGACGATCCGAGCGGAACCTTTTGCGGATTTCCGCTTCAGAAAGAAAGCGCCGGATGTCGGAGTCGGCAAGAAGCAGGTTCTGAAAGTCTTCGCCTTCATTCCACACTTTCATGGCGTTTCTTTGAATCCAGGCGTACGCGCTCTCCCGCAGGGCGCCCCGGCGAACCAAGTCCAGCAGGAGCGCGCTCGAATGGATGAGCCCTCCGGTCAGTTCAAGGTTCTTCCGCATCCTTTCCGTATGCACTTCCAGGCCGGAAAGGACCTGCTCGAGCTTTCCCGCCAAATAATAGGCCAGCGTCGTACTGTCTGGAAGAACCACTCTTTCAGCCGAAGAATGTGAGATGTCCCGCTCGTGCCACAGGGCCATGTTCTCCAGGGCGACTTGCGCGTTAGCGCGAAGCACTCGCGCAAGGCCGCTGACTTGCTCGCAAGTGATGGGGTTGCGCTTGTGCGGCATGGCGGAGCTTCCTTTTTGGCCGGCATGAAATGACTCCGCCACCTCTCCCACTTCGGTCCGCTGCAGATGTCGGATTTCGGTGGCGATCTTGTCAAACGTGCCTCCGATGATAGCCAGACAGCACAAGTACTCTGCATGGCGGTCACGCTGAAGAGTCTGCGTGGAAGCCCGGGCGAATCCGATTCCGAGGCGCTTGCAGGCCTCCTCTTCCACTGCGGGAGGAAGATGAGAGAAGGTGCCGACCGGACCGCTGATTTTTCCGACTTCCATCCGTTTCCGGGCCTGATGGAAGCGTTCGATATTGCGCTGCATTTCGGCGTGCCAGACCGCCATCTTCACTCCCAGACTCGTCGGCTCGGCGTGAACTCCGTGAGTACGCCCGATCATGATCGAGTCTCTGTAGCGAAACGCCTGCCTCTGAAGAGTCTCCATGAGTCGACGAAGTTCCGCTTCGATCAGATCGGAAGCCTGTCGAACGAGCAAGGCCTGGGCGGTGTCCACGACATCTGTCGAAGTCAGCCCCAGGTGCAGATAGCGGGAAGCCTCGCCCACGCTTTCAGCGACGGCGCTGGTAAAAGCGATGACGTCGTGGCGCACTTCCTTCTCGATTTCGGCGATGCGCTCCAACTTGAAGGCGGCCTTCGACCGGAGTTCCTCGTAGGCCTGCCTGGGAATTTCGCCGCGATCCGCGAGCACCTCGCTGACCGTCAGTTCAACGCGCAACCAGGTCCGGAACTTGTTCTCGTCGGACCAGACCTCCGCCATCTCGGGGCGAGAGTAACGTGAAATCATAAAGTTAAGACTATCGAGGGTTTGTTTTGGTGAGTCAAGTAGACGGCATGACCTGGAGACCGCCCGTTTCCGTTGCGACGCAACAGCGCGTCGGTTGCCGACTCAAAGGCGAGATCCGGATGGTTGTTGTTGCGACTCAAATGCGCAAGAAAGATGTGGCGCGCCCGCCCATCGAACCGATCGGACAAAAAAACCGCCAGCGACTGATTCGACAGGTGACCGTCGGAACCCAGAATCCGTTTTTTCAAGTGCCATGGATACGGGCCGAGCTTGACCATTTCCTCGTCGTGATTCGATTCCACCACGAGCCAGTCGCAACCGCCGAAGTGAACCGCGGCGGCTTCGGTCAGTTCTCCGATGTCGGTCACTACGGTTCCGTGAATCCCTTGCCACGATAAGCGGAACCCCACCGGTTCGCCGGCGTCATGAGACACCGGAAAGGGGAGGCAGCAAAGATCGCCGACCTGGAAGGATGAGAGCGGCTGGAAGGTCTCGACGCGGTCGAATTCCCGCAAGTCGGACGCCTCGCGGCGGGTCCCTTCGCTCGAAAAAACCGGACAGTTGAAATGATTCGCGATTGCGGTAGCGTCGCCGACGTGGTCGCGATGTCCGTGGCTGATCAGAACCCCGTCCAGCCGATTCAGCGAGAGGCCGGCGTCTCGAACGCGGCGTCGAAGACTCCGCATCCCAAAGCCCGCGTCCACCAGCAGCCGGGTCTTCCCCGTATCCACCAGGGTGCAGTTGCCGCTGCTTCCGCTTCCCAAAACGCATACCCTCACGGTGGGGTAAAATGTATCAGTCCAGTATGAAAAGGAAAAATCTCCTGGGTCTTTCCAGAGAGGAGCTGATTGCATTGGCCGTGGAGATGGGCGGACGGCCGTTCCGAGGCAAGCAGCTCTATCAACAGATTTATCGCAGAAAGAACTTCGACTGGATCGAAATGACCGATCTGGCGATTGCGTTTAGAGAGAGGCTGGCGCGAGATTTCCGCGTCACTCTGCCTTCGGTGGCCAACCGCCTGGACTCCTCCGACGGATCGACCAAGTTTCTCATGGAACTGGAAGACGGACTCAGGATCGAAAGCGTCTATATCCCGGAAAAGGGCCGGGACACGCTGTGCATCTCCTCTCAGGTAGGATGCGACGTCGGGTGCACTTTTTGCATGACGGCGCAGATGGGATTCCTTAGAAATCTGACCCCGGGGGAGATCGTCGGTCAGGTCTTGCGCGTCATCCAAGAGGGGGCGCTGGGATCCGGCGGATTCAACGTCGTATTTATGGGGATGGGTGAGCCTCTGTACAATTATCGGAACGTCATGAAGGCCTTTCGGTTGATGACCGATCCGGAAGGAATGAATCTCTCCCGAAGAAAGATTACGATCTCCACTTCTGGCGTGGCGCCGGTGTTGGAAAAGATGCTGGGCGAAGAGTTCGTTCCAAACCTGGCCATCTCCTTAAATGCCGTAACAGGGGAATTGCGCGACCGCATCATGCCCATCAACCGCAAATGGAACATCGAAACACTTCTGAGCGTCTGCAAGCGACTTTACCGCGAAGACCCGAGGAGGCGGCTGACTTTCGAATACGTGCTGCTGAAGGATGAAAACGATTCCGATCAGGATGCCGTTCGGCTGGCGAACCTTTTGCAAGGGATTCCCTCGAAGGTCAACGTGCTGCCCTACAATCCCAATCCTGGACTGCTGCATTCGCGGCCCGATCCGGAACGGGTTCAACGATTCTGCCGAATCCTCGCAGATCGGCAAGTGGCCGTCTTCGTGAGAAAGACTCGAGGCGACGACATTTCGGCAGCCTGCGGCCAACTGGCCTGGCTGCATCCCGACCGAGCTGGAATCTCGACTTAAGGCCATGTCCAGAAAGTTCTTCATCTCAACTTTCGGTTGCCGAACCAATCAGGCCGACAGCGACGCCCTGCGAGACTCCTTCAAGTCGCGCTCCTTCGTGGAAACGGACAGCGGCAGGGAAGCCGACGTGATCGTCGTCAACTCCTGCACCGTCACTCACCGCTCGGATCAGCAGGTCCGCCAGATGACTCGCAGGCTGCTCAGGGACAACCCTGAAGCCAAAGTCATTGTCACCGGCTGCTACGCGCAACGAGATCCGGCGGCTTTGTCGAAAATCCCCGGGGTAGCCGCCGTCGTGGGGAATTCGCGCAAACACGAGTTGGTCGAACTGGCTGCGGCAGAAGTAGCGGCGGCGCCCACGGAAAATGAGCTGGCCGATCTATATCTGGACGATTTCCGGAAAACACGCTCCATGAAATTGACGCCATCGGTTGAGATCGGCGGCAAGACTCGTCCCTTCGTCAAGATCCAAGACGGCTGCGACGCGAAATGCACCTACTGCATCATCCCGTCCGTTCGAGGCCCCAGCCGCAGCGCGCCGGTCGACCAGATTCTGAGCCATGTTGACCGGCTGGTCCGCATGGGGTTTCGCGAAATCGTCTTGACTGGCATTCACATCGGCACCTATGGAACTTATCTGAAGCCGCGATGTCCGCTCGACGAATTGTTGAAGCGGATCCTGGATGTCCCTGGGTTGGGGCAGGTGAGGATCAGTTCGATCGAACCCATGGCTCTTTCCGAACGCGTTATCGAACTCGCCGCCAAGGAGCCCCGAATCGCGCCTCATTTTCACATTTGCCTGCAGAGTGGATCGGACTCGGTCCTGAAGCGGATGCTCCGGCCCTATCGCACGGCCCGTTTCGCATCGACCGTCGAACAAATTCGCAGACGTCTCCCCCACGCCGCCATCGGAACCGATCTGATCGTCGGCTTCCCGGGTGAAACTGCCGCCGAACACCGGGAGACCGTCCGATTCGTCAGGCGGATGCCCTTTACCTACTTGCATGTCTTCCCCTACAGCGACCGGAGCGGCACGGTCGCCTCTGAAATGAACGGAAAAGTTGGCGCCCGAACGATTGGCAAGCGAGCGGCCCAATTGCGGGCGATCTCAGAAGAAAAGAATCGGCGCTTCCGCGAATCGTTTGTGGGACAAACTCTGCGTTTTCTGACCTTGACCGAAGTCCGCGACGGATACCGGAGCGGGATTTCCGGAAATTACCTCAAAGTTCGGACCGATCCAAGAATCCCTGCAAACCAACTCGAAGAAGGGAGGGTCACTGACGCCGACGAGAAATCCCTGAAGGTTTCGGTTGTGCGTTCCTCTCAGAATGCGGGGCGCCTTCAGTCTTCCGCCTTGCCGGGGTTCGATTCCAAAAGCACGACCGAAACCGCGTAAGCTTCAGCATGTGTAATCGTTACGTGGGCCCGGTCCGCGCCGATCTTCTCGAAGCGTTCCCGGGCATTGCCGCTTAACCGGATCTGGGGGGCGCCCAGTTCTCCGGCGACGACTTCCACATCCTTCCATCGGATACCTTCCTGCCAACCGGTCCCCAGTGCCTTCAGAGCCGCCTCCTTTGCGGCGAACCGGCCCGCGAAATGCTGGAAGCGATTCTTGCGTTCTGTGCAGTACTGAATCTCTTCTTCCGTAAAGACTCTCCGCACCATCGCCCCGCCACCTTCCAAAGCGCGGCGAATCCGCTCCACCTCCACAATGTCGACCCCGATTCCGACCACCACGACCGTATGCTAACCTTTATCGGTGTTTCGCGAGGAGATTTCACCCCGGAAGACGCCCTTTTTTCAGTTCACTCCGTTGAACGACCTTCCATATTTTATTCACGGAACCTCAACGCGCAAGACCGACGCGGCCCTTGATCTGAATGACTCCAGTCTGTCCGAGGAAACCGCGCGAGCGTATCTTAAAGGAATGGGCGTCGGCGCCGATGTTACGGTCGGCTTGATTCGTCAGGTGCATTCCAGCGTTTGCCGGGACCTGGCCGCGCGCAGTTCGAATCCGGCCATCCCTGAAGAAGCCGACGGTTTGATCATCAACCGGAGCGGAGTGATCGGCATGATCCGGACCGCCGATTGTCTTCCAATCATCGCGATCGACGCAGCCGCCCGCATCGTAGGCCTGTTCCACGCGGGCTGGCGAGGCACCAGGGATAGAATCGTGGAAAGAGGCTTGCGGCAAATGCTGCAAGCCGGCGCAGATCCCGTCCGGGTTGTGTGCGCTATCGGACCTTCCGTTCGAGCCTGCTGCTACGAAGTGGGAGAGGAGGTGCTCCGGGGCTTTGCGGAGGCCGGTCACGAACTGGAGCCTTTAATCCAGGGGAGTCGCCTGGATCTGGTCGAAGCGAATGTTCGCCAGATGGAGCGATCGGGAATTTCAACAGTCTATGACAGCGGCCTCTGCACCGTTTGCCGCAGCGATCTATTCTATTCTTACCGGCGCGACAAGACGGAGCGGAGGATGTGGACGTTCGCCGGATTCCTTCCCGCAGCAGGGTAAATCCCCAATCCAGGACGCTACCCCAGCGGGAGGCCCTGCAACCCTTTGGCCGCAATGTCCCGCCGATAATACATTCCCTCAAAGTGAATGCGGTTGACCGCGTCGTAGACCTTCATGATCGCTTCATCCAGGGAAGGCGCCAACGAAGTAACGCCCAAAACGCGGCCGCCGGACGTTACAATTCGACCGTCCCGGATTTCCGTCCCGGCATGGAACACCATCGTCCGACGATCCTCTTCCGCCATGTGAATTCCAGTAATCTCTTTTCCCGTCTGATAGGCGCCGGGGTATCCGGCTGACGCCAGCACGACGCAGACGGAGGCGTCTTTCGACCATTCGGCCGCAACGCCTGACAACTCTGCGTGCGCCACAGCCTCAAACAGATCGACTACATCCGACTCCAAACGGGGAAGAACGGCTTGCGTCTCCGGGTCACCGAACCGCGCGTTGAACTCCAGAACTTTGGGTCCCGAATCGGTCAGCATCAGCCCCGCATACAAAATCCCGGAATAGGGAGTTCCCTCCCGCTTCATTCCCTCGACTGCCGGCAAGATAACTTCTTGTAAAACCTGCTGTCGAAGGGAATTCGACAGCATGCCATCAACGGAATACGCCCCCATTCCGCCCGTGTTGGGCCCTGCGTCTCCATCATAGATCGCCTTGTGATCCTGCGAAGGCGCCATGGGTACGACCGCATCGCCATCGGTAAAAACCATAAAGGAAGCTTCTTCGCCCTTTAGGAATTCTTCTATGACAACGCGGCTCCCCCCCTCGCCGAATGACTTCCGGCGCATGATCGTATCGATGGCAGACAAAGCCTGCTGCAGGGCTTCGCAGATCAGCACCCCTTTTCCAGCCGCTAATCCGTCCGCCTTCACGACAACCGGAAAGGCAAAGGCGCCCTTTTTCAAGGCGGCTTCGGCTGAATCCGCTCGGTCGAAAATTTCAAAAGCAGCCGTTGGAATGGAGTTTGCCGCCATGAACTCCTTGGCGAAAGCCTTGCTCCCCTCCAGTCGGGCGGCGGCGGCCGTGGGACCTACTACGGCGAGACCCCGACTTCGCAATCGATCCGCCAGGCCTTCCACCAAGGGCGCTTCAGGACCGACAACGGTCAAATCAATCGAGTTCTCTTCAACGAAATCCACCAGCGCGGCAGCGCCGGCAAAGGAACGATTCTCGCAAATGGATGAGGTGCCCCCGTTGCCCGGGGCGCAGAAGACTTTCTTTACCCGGGCGCTCTGACTCACCTTCCATGCCAGAGCATGCTCCCGTCCGCCCGAGCCGACAATCAAGATTCTCACGAAGGCTCAATCCCCGGCGGCAACCGGTTCCTTTTTGGTTTCCGGCTTCGAGTCCTTTTCAGCAGGCCCTTCCTTGCCCTTAGATTCGGTTGACTTCGATGAGGAGTTCGACTTTGCGGAATAGTCCGTTACATACCACCCTGAACCTTTGAACTGGATCGCAGGCGCCGAAAGGAGCCGCTCCACTGCTCCCTTGCAGGAGGGACACTTCAGCAGAGGATGGTCGGAGAATTTTTGTATGATCTCGAACGTTCGCTTACACTTCAGACATTGGTACTCGTAAAGCGGCATACAGAAGAATCTCCCGACTAAGAGTCTGATGGAATATATGATCGACAACCCAGCATGTCAAGCGCACGCGGGTCCGCTCGATCTGCGATTCCTGCCGAAACCGACTCGTTTTAAATCCCGTTCTGCGAAAAGTTCCGTCAACCATCTGTCGCAAGGAGCGCGTTCATGAAGCCAGTTCGCAAAGCTGTTATCCCCGCCGCCGGCTTGGGCACCCGCTTTCTGCCGGCAACCAAGGCGATCCCCAAAGAAATGCTCCCGATCATCGATAAACCCACTATTCAATACGTCGTCGAAGAAGCAGTGGATTCAGGTTTGAATGAAATTGTTTTTGTCACGAGGAAAGGAAAAAACTCCATCGAAGACCATTTCGACACGGACCTGGAACTGGAGACGGCACTGCAGGGCAAGGAGGATCTCCTGAAAACGATTCAGGCCATCTCTCGGATGATTTCGATCACATCCGTCCGCCAGAAAGAGCCTCTGGGGCTGGGACATGCCGTTCTGGTCACCAAGCATGCCATCGGCGACGAGCCGTTTGGAGTCTGTCTGGGCGACGACATCATTCTGGGCGAAAGGCCCTGTATGAAACAGCTGCTGGATGTGTATGAAGCAACCGGATGCAGCGTCGTTGCAGTAATGGAGGTCCCTTGGGAAACAGTATCCCGATATGGGCTCGTCTCCGTCCGGAAGCAAGCAGCCTCCAGTCGAAACTACTTCGAAATTGAGGAGGTGGTCGAAAAACCCCCGCGGGACGCAGCCCCTTCCAACCTGGCCATCATGGGGAGGTACCTCTTGACGCCAGGCATTTTCGAAGCCCTGGAATCAACGACTCCCGGGGCGCTGGGAGAACTGCAGCTGACCGATGGGATCGGACGCCTTCAAGAAAGTGAGAAAGTGTACGCCTGCCGTTTTGAAGGAAAGCGGTACGATGCGGGTCAAAAGCTGGAATACCTCATCGCCAGCGTCGAACTCGGCCTGCGCCACACCGAAATCGGAGAGGAATTCCGAAAGTATTTGAAAACCCTGAATTCAGCGAAATGAGACCGTCGGTGTCAGTCGATGACAAAGAAACTGGCGTCATCGGACTTTTCGTCTCCCTCAGACGACCGGCACACCCCTGGCAGCCCCCTTTTAAAGAGAATTTCTCCATGCGGCGCCACAAAACTTAAAATGAGACGATTTGGGCCTTTAAATCCTATTCGAGTGTGATTTTTATTTAATTTTGGATTATTTAGGCCAATCATGGCTCTTTTATCCCACATTTTGTGGCATCTCGGTCCAATTTAGTCGCGGGAATTGGGGCTGGCGTGCAAGTCATCAAAGGATATCCAGAGCCGATGAGCCGCAAACCGCCTGATCGGTCAAAAGCAACCGGTTTTCCCGGCGCCGAAAAGCGTCCGACAGGCGAAAGCGCAACTGCTGTTGTATCCTTCCTGTTATGCTTGATCGCAACTTCGTTCGGGAGAACCTCGAGGAGGTCGGTATGCGACTGTCGCATAAGGCCTTTCCCTTCGATTCCCAAAGCTTTCGTACGCTCGACGAGCGGGAGCGGGCCGTCCGCTTGGAATGGGAGGAACTCAGAGCGCTTCGGAATCGAACCAGCGAAGACATCGCCGCCCTGAAAAAAAGCGGAGAAGACGCCGTCGAAAAGATTGAGGAAATGAAGCGTGTCTCCTCCCGCATCAAGGCGTTGGACGAAGAATTGAAGCGACTGGAAGAGAGCATCAGAGCCTTCCTCTCGGAAACTCCGAATCTGCCGCATTCTTCCGTTCCGGTCGGCCCGGACGCTTCGTCCAACCAGGAAGTACGCAGAAATGGAACTCCGCCTCGAATGGATTTCGAGATCGAGGATCATGTGGACATCGGCGTGCGGCTTGGGATTCTGGATCCGGAACGGGCCGCGAAAATCGCCGGCGCCCGTTTCGCTCTCTATCTGAACGGCGGCGCCCAACTGGAGCGCGCGTTGATCCAATTCATGCTTGACGTGCACACGCGCGAACATGGCTATCGCGAGGTATTACCGCCATTCTTGGCCAATAGCGCAAGCTTTTACGGCACCGGCAACCTTCCCAAATTCGAATCCGATCTGTTTCACATCAATGGAACGGACTATTATCTGATCCCAACTGCCGAGGTGCCGGTGACAAACATTTTCGCCGACGAGATCCTGGAGGACGAGGATCTGCCGATCCACTTTGCGGCATACACGCCCTGTTTCCGAAGTGAGGCCGGATCGTATGGGAAAGACACTCGCGGATTAATTCGACAGCACCAGTTCAATAAGGTGGAGCTGGTAAAATTCTGTACGCCGGAGACCTCCTATCAGCAGTTGGAACGCCTGACAGCCCATGCCGAGGAAATTCTGAAGCGGTTGGAGCTGCCCTACCGGGTAGTGACACTCAGCAGCGGCGACATGGGTTTCAGCGCGGCGAAGACCTACGATCTGGAGGTATGGGTTCCCAGTCAGAATGCTTTCAGAGAAATCTCCTCGTGCAGCAATTTCGAAGACTTCCAAGCCCGTCGTGCTAACATACGATATAAGCCAGCCGGTGGAAAGAAGACTCGATTCGTCCACACGCTGAATGGATCGGGGCTGGCTGTGGGGAGAACCTGGGTAGCAATTCTGGAAAACTTTCAGCAGGCGGACGGGTCCGTCGTGATCCCCTCCGTTCTCCGTCCTTATATGCACGGAATGGAGAGGCTGACTGCGGCGGAATCCGGAGCACAGGACCGTCAATGATTCGCTTTCATCTCGACAAGAAAGTCAAACTCCCTTTCTATGACCAGGTCAAGGGCCAGCTCCTGTCCGCGATTTATTGCGGAAAGATTCAAGAGGGGGAACGCCTCCCCTCCATTCGGGAACTGGCCGACGATCTGGGAATCAATTTTAAGACAGTGCAGAAAATCTACGTACGTCTTGCGGAAGAGGATTATCTGGAGTTGGTGCCGGGGAGCGGAGCGTTCCTGAAAAAGCGCAGCGGTGAAGACAACTACGAGCAGATGCGTCGGCGCGCAATCTTCAAGCTCTTGAGTGAAACGGCCGACAAGGGACGAGGCTTGGGACTGACGCCTGAGCGGCTGGTAAAACTGCTGGACGGATACGTTTCAGGCGCCGGGCTTCGAAAACTGCGGCTGGCAGTGGTGGACCATGAAGAAGAGGCTTTTATTTTTTCGCGAGAGCTGAAAATGCGTCTGGGGACCGACGCTTACCCGATTTCGCTGGCCAACGTCCAGGACAACGGCAACCGAACCCTGCTGCAGGACGCCGACTACTTTCTGACCACAAGCTGGCATCTGGAAGAAGTCGGGGCATTGGCCCAAACATGGGACAAGCGCGTCCTCGAAATAAAGCCGAGCCACTCCATTTACACGGAAATCCTTCAGGCGGCTCGAGACTGCAACATCGCCATCGTGATTCGAGACGAGCAGACGATGCACGCTTCGTGGGAAATCTTTATGAATCTCTATCACCCTTCCACGAAAAAAAAGTTCTGGATTGCACCGATCGATCGCGCCGATCTGATCGAACGCATCGTGCGCGAGGCCGACCTTATCTTCGTGTCGCCCATGTGCTGGGATGAAATGCGACGACTGACTCCGGCCGACAAGGAACTGAAGACCTACGAAAGCTTCATTTCTGAAGAAACTATCAACGCTCTGAAGGAATTACAGCTCCTGGGCTGAAGATCGGAATGACCGAAGCGCTGATCGCTTACGCCCGGAAGATCCCGAAAGCCGAGATCCATTTGCATCTGGAAGGGTCAGTGACGCCGGATTTGCTGGCGAAACTGGCCGCCAAATACAAGACCGAACTCGCAGACTGGCCAGCTGAACGGATAAAGCGGGAACTGTATCAGTATGTGGATTTTCAGTCTTTCCTGAACGCTTACAGGGTGGTGTGCAGCCATATGCGCGAACCCGGCGACTATGTCGAAACGCTGGACCAACTGGCTGCTTACTTTCAAGACCAGAACATCCGCTACGCTGAAGTCATTTACTCGCCTTCGATTTCGCGAAGATTCGGCCAGGACCCGGAACGGATCCTGTCTCGCCTGCTAAAGCGCGGCGGCGAACTGGAAGGAGAAACGGGAACAAGGATCCGTTGGATTCTCGATGCCGTGCGCCAGTGGGGGCCGGGGCCGGCGCAGGAAACGGCCGAATTGGCAGCGCAATTTCGGAACAGCGGAGTGGTTGCCGTCGGCCTCGGAGGGGACGAAACTTCGCTGCCTGCAGCCGTGTTCCAGGATGTTTTTTCGTGGGCGAGAGCCCATCAATTGTTCGTCCACATCCACGCAGGCGAAACTGGCGGTCCGGAGCATGTGTGGGATGCGATCCAGATTTTGGGCGCAAACCGGATCGGTCATGGGTTCCACGCCGCTCGCGACCCCAAGCTCATGGAACGCCTGCGTGAACGGGCAGTGGCTCTGGATCTCTGCTTGACAAGCAATCTGAAAACCGGGGCCTGGAGTCCGCTCTCAGCACACCCTTTCCAGGTCTTGATGCAACGCGGCGTGCAGGTCACTCTTAACACCGATGATCCGGGGATGTTCAATACGACTTTGTCCGAAGAATTTGGGAAAGCGATTGAACACTTCGGCCTGGACCAGGAACAGATTCGCACCGTATCCATGCAGGCGCTGCATTCCTGCTTTCTGGACTACGAACAGAAGATGTCCTTGATGGCGGAATTCCATGAGCAAATCCAGTCGATCGCGTTACAATAACTGCCGATCGACCAGGACGCAAAGCGTCGTTTAAAAGGCAGGAGGTTTCCATGGGCATTGATCGGTTCCGCTCAACCCAGCGGAAAACCGGTTTTCGACGGTTTCGCCCAACCAATTGTCTGTCGCTTGAATTCCATGCCCCTGCGGCCGCATCCCTTCATTGGAAGAGAGCCATAAATCTTTCTTTGGAAGAGCACGCAGCCGCCCGGAGCGCATTTGCCCAGTCCGAGTATTGATGAAGCTGATCATCCAGATTCCCTGCCATAATGAGGCCCAGACTCTCCCGGAGACGTTAGCGGCATTGCCCCGTCAACTGAACGGCGTGGACCTGATCGAAGTTCTGGTCGTGGACGACGGCAGCACCGATGGAACGATGGAGGTCGCTCGAAAGCTGGGAGTCGATCACGTGGTCCGCCTCTCCGCGCGAGGGGGCCTGGCGCAGGCGTTCTCGACCGGGTTGAATGAATCGCTCCGTCTCGGCGCCGATTTAATCGTCAATACCGATGGCGACAACCAATACCTCGGCGCCGATATTGAGAATCTCCTCGATCCGATTCTCCAGGGGCGAGCGCAAATGGTGGTAGGCGCCCGTTCGATCCAGGATATTGAACATTTTTCGCGTTCAAAGAAGCTGTTGCAGCGACTCGGGAGCTGGGCGGTTCGCCGCATCTCAGGGACGGAAGTTCCGGACGCCACCAGCGGGTTTCGCGCCTTCAGCCGCGAAGCGGCGTTGCGGATCAATGTGTTTTCCTCTTATACATACACATTGGAAACGATCATCCAGGCCGGCCGCTCCAACATCTCCATAGAGTCAGTCCCGATCCGAACCAATCGCCCTCTCCGCGAGTCAAGATTGATCAAGAGCATTCCTTCTTACCTGCGCATCTCGGCCTGGACGATGCTTCGGATTTTTCTTCTCTACAAACCGCTGCGCCTTTTCGGTCTGCTGGGGGGAGTCTTGTTTGCCGCCGGATTCATCATCGGAATCCGCTTCGTCTTCTTTTACTTTCTGGGGGAGGGCGAGGGAAAAATCCAGTCCCTCATCCTGGCTGCCGTGCTTCTGATCATGGGATTCCAGTTGGGGATCCTGGGGTTGGTTGCCGATCTGATTTCCACCAACCGGCGCATTCTGGAGGAAATTCAGTACCGGCAGCGCAAGCAGGAACTGGATCCGTTGAAATCGTGAGCGGCGAAACCGTCCTCGGAAATGTCTACGACAAATACGCATCTGCAAATCCTGTCGCGCGACTGCTTCTCAAGCGCTTCCTGCTGGAAATGAGCGAGATGAGTCGGCGCGTCGCTCCCGACAGCCTCCTGGAGGTCGGTTGCGGAGAGGGATTCCTGGCCCGGCATCTTCGGACTTGGCTTCCCAACTGCAGAATCACCGGAATCGACTTGACCGAGGCCATTTTCGATGAAGCCGTGCGCGCCGACCGCTCCCTTCATTTCAGCGCTCAGTCGGTCTACCGCCTGGCGTTCCCACCGGAATCCTTCGACCTGGTGGTAGGCGCCGAAGTACTGGAACACCTTGAAAGCCCCCGTGACGCGTTGCGCGAGATTTTTCGAGTGACCCGTAAGTACGCTCTGCTGAGCGTGCCGCGCGAACCGCTCTGGCGAATCTTGAACATGGCGCGCTTTGCATATTGGGCCGATTTGGGCAATACCCCGGGACACGTCCAGCACTGGACCTCGAACGAATTCATCTCGCTTGTGCGGTCCGTTTTCGAAGTGCAGGCGCAGGCTCGTCCGCTGCCTTGGACCGTTGTGCTGGCTCTTAAAAAAGGAGACGCCGCATGATATGTTGACGGGGAGGAGTCGGGAGGCGGGAGTCGGGAGTCGGGAGTCGGGAGGCGGGAGGCGGGAGTCGGGAGTCAGGAGTCGGGAGTCAGGAGTCAGGAGTCAGGAGTCAATAATAGAACGCGGAACGCAGTACTCAGAACTCAAAACATTGTTGTCCACTACTGCAACGAAATTCTTGATGGCCTTCACCGGCCTGGCGCTGTTCCTCTTTATCGTAGGGCACCTGGCCGGGAATCTACTGCTGTTGGTGGGACCCGAGTCATTCAACTCCTATTCGCATACCCTGCTCAATATGGGATGGCTCTTGTACGCGGTGGAAGCGGGCCTGGTCGCTTTCTTTGCGGCTCACGTCGTCTCGGGCGTCTCCATCGCCTGGAACAATCGAGGCGCTCGCCAGGATCGCTATCGGAAAACTCAGAGCCGGGGCGAGCCGAGCCGCATGAATTTTTCTTCTCGGTCAATGATCTGGACCGGGCTGGTCCTTCTGGTCTTTACAATCGTTCACCTGAAGACTTTCAAGTTCGGGCCGGCCGAAGCCCAAGGCTATCTGACGACGGTCGACGGAGTCGTGATGCGGGATCTCCATCGATTGGTGGTCGAAGTATTCAGCAAAGAGATCTACGTCATCGGCTATGTTGCGGTGATGGTACTGCTTGGGTTTCATTTGAGGCACGGGTTCTGGAGCGCCTTTCAATCCCTGGGAGCTTACCACCCGAAAATCACTCCATTTCTGTACGGCTTCGGAGCGATTGCAGCTGCGCTCCTGGCATTCGGGTTCCTTTTTCTCCCGATCTGGATCTATCTGACTGGAGCATGACGGAATGAAGCTCGACTCCAAGATCCCGCCCGGGCCGCTAACCGAGAAGTGGGAGCGCCACAAGGACGAGATTCGCCTCGTAAGTCCGGCCAACAGGAGAAGATTTGAAATCATTGTCGTCGGAACCGGACTGGCGGGCGCTTCCGCCGCCGCCAGTCTTGCCGAAATGGGTTATCGGGTCAAGGCCTTCTGCATTCACGACAGCCCCCGGCGAGCCCACAGCATCGCAGCGCAAGGGGGGATCAATGCTGCAAAGAATTATCCCAACGACGGCGACAGCACCTGGCGGCTCTTCTACGACACGATCAAGGGCGGAGACTTCAGATCTCGGGAAGCTAACGTGTACCGGTTGGCGCAGGTCAGCGTAAACATCATCGATCAGTGCGTGGCCCAAGGCGTCCCGTTCGCCCGCGAATACGGCGGCTATCTGGCAAACCGCTCTTTTGGGGGAGCTCAGGTTTCTCGAACTTTTTACGCGCGCGGGCAGACGGGGCAGCAACTTCTGGTGGGGGCTTACGGAGCACTGATGCGTCAGGTCGACCGCGGTCAGGCATCCCTGTATCCGCGCCGGGAAATGCTGGATTTGGTGGTCGTCGGAGGGCGGGCCAGAGGGATCGTGTGCAGGAATCTGCTGAATGGCGAGTTTGAGTCCCACGCCGGCCATGCGGTTGTCTTGTGCACGGGAGGATACGGAAACGCCTACTTCCTTTCGACCAATGCCGTCAATTCAAACGTCTCCGCAGCCTGGCGTTGCCACCGCAGGGGCGCGCTGTTCGCAAATCCTTGCTTCACCCAGATTCACCCCACCTGCATTCCCGTTTCGGGGCGACACCAGTCGAAACTCACCTTGATGAGCGAGAGTCTGCGGAACGACGGGAGGGTCTGGGTCCCAAAGGACTCCGATGACCCGCGGCCGCCAAAAGATATTCCGGAACAAGACAGGGACTACTATCTGGAGCGACGATACCCGAGTTTCGGGAACTTGGTTCCGCGAGACGTGGCCTCTCGAGCGGCCAAGCGAGTCTGCGACGAGGGCCGCGGCGTAGGAACTACGAAATTGGCGGTTTACCTCGACTTTCGGGACGCCATCGAGCGGAACGGGATCGAAGCCATCCGCGACAAGTACGGCAACCTTTTCGACATGTATGAAAAGATCACCGGAGAGGACCCCTACGCGACTCCAATGCGAATCTACCCGGCCGTCCATTACACGATGGGCGGACTCTGGGTCGATTACAATCTAATGAGCAATCTGCCCGGACTTTTCGTGACCGGCGAAGCCAATTTTTCCGACCACGGCGCCAACCGGTTGGGCGCCAGCGCTCTGATGCAGGGCCTGGCTGACGGCTATTTCATCCTTCCCTACACGATTGGCGACGATCTCGGCGGAGCGTCTCTCCCGGAAGTCAAGCCGGATGCGGAAGAATTTCGCGCTGTGACGCAAGAGTGCCGGATTCGACTCGAAAAGCTGCTCGCGGCAAGGGGAGAAAAGAGTCCAAGAGAATTCCACCGCGATCTGGGCGCCATTCTCTGGGATGATATCGGCATGTCCCGCAATCGGGAGGGACTAAGCCAGGCAGCCCGGAAGCTGGCCCTTCTTCGCGAGGAATACTGGGAGAATGTCGTCGTCCCCGGTGAGAGCAACATGTTGAACAAGCAATTGGAATTCGCCTCCAGAATTGCCGATTTTATCGAACTGGGCGAGCTTATGGCTCGAGATGCGGCGCTGCGAGAAGAGTCCTGCGGCGCTCACTTTCGCGAGGAACATCAGAGCGGCGAAGGAGAGGCATTGCGTCGCGATGCTGACTTCTCCCATGTCGCAGCATGGGAATTTCAGGGGATCGGCAAAGATCCCGCGCTGCACAAGGAGCCATTGGAGTTTGATGCCGTGCAGCCGGCCATGCGCAGCTACAAATAACCTGGGCCACGCTGAAGGACGAGGGCGCGATAGTGAAGCAATCGATGACGATCCATTTGGAAATCTGGCGACAGGAAGGGCCTAATCGACCCGGCGCATTCGCATCCTACCGCCTCGATGACGTCTCGCCCGACATGTCGCTCCTGGAGCTGTTGGACTCTCTGAATGAAAATCTGATCGGCCGCGGAGAGCGCCCCGTCGAGTTCGACAGCGACTGCCGAGAGGGGATTTGCGGATCCTGCGGGTTTGTGGTCAACGGAATCGCTCACGGGCCTCAAAGGGCTACCGCAGTCTGCCAGCTTCACATGCGCCAGTTTCAGGACGGCGATGCGCTGATCATCGAACCGTGGCGCGCAACCGCTTTTCCAGTCATCCAGGATCTGGTCGTCGATCGCAGCCCTTTCGACCGCATCATGGCCGCAGGAGGTTACGTTTCAGTCAACACGGGACAGGCGCCGGAGGCGAACTCCATCCCGATTCCAAAAGACGTCTCCGATGAGGCGATGGATGCAGCCGCCTGCATTGGATGCGGCGCTTGCGTGGCCGCCTGCCCTAATGCTTCGGCCGCGCTATTTACGGGCGCGAAAATCACTCAGCTCGCCCTGTTGCCGCAGGGACGTCCCGAACGAGAGCGCCGCGTCCTGCGAATGACGGCTCGAATGGATGCCGAAGGCTTCGGAAATTGCTCCAATCACGCCGAATGCGAAGCCGTGTGCCCCAAAGAAATCTCCATCTCCACCATCGCCGTGATGAAGCGCGAATATCTGAAAGCGCTGCTCAAGCCGGCGAGGTAGGAGGTTCCAGGGTTTCGGAAAGACAGAGCACGATCCATTCAACACGGGGCCAGGTCGGTAATGACCGGGTCGGTGAAACGTCACAAGCCGAAGCCCCAGCCCAAACCGCCAAAAAGCGCTCCTGGCCCTGTAAGCGCCGCGGCTTCGCCGGCCTCGTCATGACTGACGAAGCTCTGTGAAGCGCTTTTGGCGGAACGAAGAACTTGGAACGCATTCGGGCGGCAAGCGGAGACGCCTTTACTGTGATGAGAGCGCTTTAAAATCCGGCAAGGAGTCGCAGCTTGTCCACCCGGGACAGATGATTCGCATCGGGCGAGTGAAGGGCGATGGTCAGGACCTTTCTCTTCAACAATCCGTCGCTCCGCAGCAGCCGAAAAGCCCGTCGCGCCAAAAACGGCCGATGGAGAACGAACAGGAGCAGGCGGGCGGCTTCAGCGGCCGGTTCAAAATAGCTTTTGCGCTCACGGGAGTACTCCGACAGATCCGCAGCCGATAAACGGTCCCGGGACAGTCCGCTTTCCGCAATACGGCACGCGGTGACAGCGTCTCTTAGGGCGACGATCATGCCCTGGCCCGAAATCGGATCCACCGCGCCGGCGCAGTCTCCGATCAGGAGAAACCTGTTTCCGCACACCCGCGAGACCGAAAGTCCCAAGGGCGCCCACGAATGCACCGGCCTGCCGTCTTCCAGGGGCGTCAGGCGCTCCCGCAGACCGGCGAATTCTTTGAGAGCCTTCTGAAAACTGGCACGGGCTCCGCCCCGAGCGAAGAAACGATTCGAAAACAACAAGAGAGTGACGCGAACTTCGGCGCCGGCAAAGGGCGCCAGATACGCTTCGCCGATTTCGGAACAACAGATCTCGACGCGATCCAGAGGCTGCCCCCGGTTTATCATCCTTGCCTGCAAAGCGAACCTCTTGGGCCTCGGATGCACGCTTCGAACGCCCAGAGAATGCAGAAATGTCGAGCGTACGCCTGCAGCCGCCAACAGCATCCGCCCCCGCCAGCTTTCTCCCTTTCGAGATTTCACCCGGATTCCGCCTGCGCACCCTTCCACCGCAACGATTCCATTTCCGGTTCGCAGCGTCAGATTGCCGTCGGCAGACGCCCACTGAAGCAGCGCAAGGTCGAACTCGCGCCGGGGAACGACTCGGCCCACTGCCCCATTGCCGGGCTCTGGCCCGGAGTTCCCAGATTCCTCTTGCGGCGGCGACAGAGGAAGTGGAGAATTCCCGGCCAGATCTCCAAAGTTGAGATCCAGCGATTCGCCAGATTGCAGCGAGAATCGAAGGCCGTAAAACGGAAATGAAGATCTCAATGCATCCGCAGGAATTCCGGCCCGCCGCAGCCACTCCAGTCCGGCAGGCATCAACCCTTCACCGCAAACCTTGTGCCGGGGGAATTCGCTTTCGTCGACGAGCAATACGCTGAAGCCTTCCCGACTCAGCATCCCGGCGGCCGTAGCCCCCGCAATGGAAGCCCCTGCGACGATGACATCAAAGACTTTCTCCACCGGCTCCAGCGTAGCATCTTGGGGGTTTCAGGTTTCAAGAAAACCGAGCCCGGCCGGTTCCACCACAGAGCCTCGTCAGTAATGACGAGGGCAGCGGAACGGCTCCTACCGGCGCTTCGAGCGTAACTGAGCCTGGAAGCATGCCGGGCGAGAATCGTTTTTCTGGCAGTTTCGGCAGGCGCTTCGGCTTTTG
>CAZAEY010000002.1:53246-64955 GCA_964484155.1 uncultured Acidobacteriota bacterium | reverse complement strand
ACCGGGCGGCCTTGTCGGGCCGAAGGTCAGACGGCCGGGCTGGCTTTGCGCGTCGTACGGTCGAATCGCACTCCGATCTTCCGGTCGTAGGACAGGTTGGCCAGATGGGAGGTCACGGCCGCGTTGTTTCCCATCACGACATCCTGCACGGGCTGCTTCCGCGAGCGGACGCAGTTGAGGAAGTGTTCCATGTGATAGGGGCGTCTGGGTCCGGGCGGCGCCTCGAACGTCTTCAAGGTCTTTCTCGGCTCGGCGGTCGGCCACAGGCGGTCCTCGGAAATCCCCTTTTCCTGCCAGAAAGGCTCCCGCAGCCTGCTGGGCCAGACTCGCGTCGGGTAGCTCCACCCGGGCGGATCGTCCACTTCGTAAACCGTGTAGGAATTGAAGGAGATCACCATTGAGGCTTTCGTTCCCAGGATGCGGATCTCCCGGCCGTCGAACGCGTTGATCTGGCTGGAGCCAAGCACGCTGATCACGCCTTCCGGGTATTCATAGGATGCCGTGATGGTGTCGTAGGCGTCGCGGCCGCCTTCCTTCCAGAGAAAGTGTCCGCCGACGGCATGCGTGACCGTCGGCACATCCAGATCCAGCATGTAGTGCAGGGTCGTAATGATGTGAACCAGCAGGTCTCCGGCCAGGCTCTGTCCGTAATCCCGGTAATTGCGCCACTGAAACACGCGTCGGGCGTCGAAGGCGCGGCGCGGCGCGTTGCCAAGGAATCGCTCCCAGTCGACGGTCTCCGGCGAGGCGTCCTCGGGGACGGGCCAGTACCAGGCGGCCACTTCGTTGCTGTGGTCCCAGGAGGCTTTCACCTGGTGGACCCGGCCGAGCATCCCCTCTCGAATCAACTGACGGGCTTCGATCACGTGGGGAGAGCTCGTGTGCTGGCTGCCGACCTGCAGGATGCGCCCCGTCCGCTTGACGCCCTCCACGAGCCTGTCGCCTTCCTCGATCTGGTGCGTGAGGGGCTTTTCGCAGTAGACGTCCTTGCCGGCGTCCATGGCGTCCAGCGCCGCCTGCGCGTGCCAGTGGTCGGGCGTGGCCACGATGACGGCGTCGACGTCCTGGTTGTCCAGGATCCGCCGATAATCCCGGTCGATCTGGGTGCGGGCGCCGAAGACTTCACGGGCGGCCTCCAGATGGCCGTCATAGATGGAAGCTGCAGCGATGACTTCCGTGTTTTCCACCGCCATTGCGGACCTTGCGTTCAGATGGCCCTGCACTCCAAAGCCGATTACGCCAAGCCTAAGCGTTTCGTTCGGGCTCCCCTGTCCGGAGCCGCGGACCAGCGGCGCCGATCCGGAAAACGCGGTCAGTGAAAGAGCGCTTCCCCCGGCCAATTTCCCGAACGTTCGACGAGTCAATCTGCGCTGAAGCGTTTTGTCGTCCTGCATCATCTTGGGTTCCTCTCAATTGGATGCGACGGCCCGTCCCGATTCGGGATCCCAGGCCAGTGTGACCTTCTTGCGATAGCTTTCGTTAATCAGATACACCGCCAGAGCTGAAGCGCACGCAGCCTGCAGTGATTCCGGGGACGCGTCTCCGGCCTGAATGCGCTCCACAAAGCGGTTCAAGTGCACGGCCTCAAGATCGGAGCGGCCGTACGCTCGCCTCTCCTCTGAGGCGACCCCCTCCGGCGTTTGGGGCCGCCTCAAACGGCCGTCCGAGGCCAGCCCATGCATCATGTAATACCATTCACGGTAATGCCGCGGCCAGGATTCGGCTAAATCCGAGTAAGGCTCCGAATGGGAGTGCGGCTCAAAGTCGAGCCGGTCGTCTGTAATTCGAAGGGTCCCTTCAGTCCCCACAAACACGATCGCCTTCTCCCCTCCCGACCCGTTCTGAGTGGCCGTCAATTGAACGGACAATCCTCGGGAGTATTCGATATCGGCCGACAATGCGTCTGGCGTCTCCCTGCCGTCCTTCCAGCAGAACACGCCGCCGGATGCGGTCGCCCGAGTCGGAGCGCCCAGTTCGAGCATGGTTTGGATCGACGTCAGCATGGGTCCGAATCGAAGTCCGGCCATCCCGCTTCCGTAATCCCAGAAGCAGGGCCACGAAAAGAAGCGTTTCAGATCGAAGTCTGCAGGCCGAGCGTCTCCTAGAAATCTGTCGAAATCGACGGTCTCCGGAGAAGCGTCCGGGGGGGGCGGAACCTGCCACGCTTCCAGTGAGGCTCCGGTATCCCAAACGCCGCGCACGACGGTGATGCGGCCCAGTTTGCCCGCAGCGACGATTTCCCGCCCCCGCTGCACCATCGGCGAACTCAGTTCTGCGATGGCGGGTTCGAAAACCAGATTTCCGTTCCGCTGGGAGTTCAGGATCTCCCGAGCCTCCCCGGGATTGCGCGCCACGGGCGTCTCGCAGAAGACGTGTTTTCCGGCCTCGAGGCTCTCCCGACAGATCCTGCCCTGCCAGTGCTCCGGAACCGAAATGAGCACGGCCTGGATATCGGGACGCCGGATCAACTCGCGATAATCCCGGACGACGGGCAGGTCTTCGGCGACCACTTCCCGAGCCCGCTCCAGCCGACCTGAATAAAGGTCTGCGACGCCTGCAATCCGCAACAATCGGATCGAGCGGGCCGCCAAGGCCATCTTCAACCCTCGCCGACCGAATCCGACGAGCGCCGCGTTGATCTGTCTCGGCCGGATAAATTGCTGAGTCGATGCCATCATGGTTCAGTCACACGCTCCATACTGTCACTTCGACTCCAGGGCGCCCTTTTCAGCCGGCTTCTCCAGCAGCGGCAGCCGGGGATCCCGGGGCGGCCAGTCGTGCCGAAAACGCACGTGCTGCGGGTCGTCGCTGGCCGCCATGGAGCGCCGGTCTCCTGCCAGGACGTTCAAATAATATGCGTCGTATCCATACGCCGAAACGAATGGATGATAACCCTCCCGGATCAGGACCAGATCGCCGTCGACAACCCGCATCACCTCGTCAATCCGCCCGTCGGCGGTGTAGAGGCGCTGAATCCCGTAAGCCTCCGGCTCCCGATACCGATAGTAGTAGGTTTCCTCAAGCTTCACTTCTGCCGGCGGGTTGTCGGTGTCGTGCTTGTGGGGAGGATAGCTGGACCAGTTTCCGCTGGGCGTGAATACTTCGCAGACAAGGAGCCGGTCGGCAGGGAAATCCGGTGGCATGATGTCGACAATCTGTCGGGTGGCGTTTCCCCCGCCCCGGATTTCGAATCCGCAATCTTCCGGGCGAATCACGCGCGGCTCCAGGCGCCTTCGCGCCGGCGTGCGCCCCTCGGCGATCTCGCACAAACGGTCCGCTTCAATCAAGTAATTCAATTCGGGCGGCAAATAAAGCGCGTGCGGATACGACTCGAAAACATCGGCCCGGGGGCCCAGTTTGGCTTCCCCGGTTTCCCAGGTGACCGTGCACTCCCCCTTCAACAGAATCAAGCCCGTTTCCTGGTCGCCGGTCTGCCCGGCGCACGAGTGCCCCGCAGCGAGTTGCCGCACCAGGAAATGAATCAATTTCCAGTTCGCCTCCTGAGGCGTCACCTGCACCAGGATTCCGGACTCCTTTTCGTCCAGACGGGCCGAGGGAATCAGCAATTCAGATAACGACATGATCGACCTGCTCCTTTCACGGATTCGACAGACCTACGATCAGCCCGAGCTCTTGCCGATCTGTAGGCCCAACCCCACCAGATACTCGAAGGCCAGCTCCGCCACTTGTCCCTGCGTCAAGCCGACGGCGGAATCCAGTTCGACGTTGGCCCATCCTGTAAATCTTTCTTCACTCAAAATTTCAAACAATCTCGGAAAATCGATCGCTCCCCACCCGAGCGGCACCACAGATCCCCTGCCGGGAGACGAGGGATCGGGAAGATGATCCTTCACGTGAACGTGGTTGATGCGACTGCGATAGGTCTCAAAAACTTCAACCGGGTCGCTGCCGCCGGCAACCAGATGGGCGGTGTCCGGCGCCAGGAAGAAATAACGCGGGTCGGAATCCTGCATCGCCCTCTCGATGTGTTCGCGCGTCTCGATGAAGCTGCCTCTATGGGGATGGATTCCGCACCGGACCCCATAAGTCTCGAAGGTTCTCTTGCCCAGCTCGGTCGCGACTTCTGCGAAAATCCGAAACGCTTCCGGCGACCGCTCCTCCACTTCCGTGCCGCCCAGCACCAGCGTTTCCGCACCCATCTTCCGGCAGAACTCCGCGGCCTTCAGATTCTTGTAAACGTTGACGTAGCGCTCGGCAGGCCTCTCCAGGTCGGTGGTGCTGTACAAAGCGGACAGCTGAAGGTTCAGCCCGTCCATCTTTTCCCGAAACTCATCTTCCCGACCTTCATAAATCTGCGCAATCGTGTATTCCCCCTCAATTCCAGGGTAGCCGATGGCAGAGGTCTCCTCTGCACCCTGCCACCACGCTGAAGGAAAATACCTTCCCCACCCGAAGATCTGGTAACCGATCTGAAACGTCTGCTCCGCCCGGGACGTCGAGGCGGCTGCGCTCATCCCGGAACTTCCCACGGCGGCCCCTGCGGCGCCCGCGGCCACCGTCGAGAAAAACCGCCTTCTGGTCCATTTCCCTTCAAAGCCCATGAATGGCGTCCTTACCTGAGCGGCCTCAACAATTCCAGGCCTTTCTCATTCACGTAGTTAAGCGCTTCGCTCCAGTATACTCAATCATCCGGTGGCCAACAGTCTGATTGTCATTTCACAGGATGTCAAGTGCTTATTGGCTTTGTTGACAACATTGAGCATTCCGCGGCCGATGATGGAATCCAAGCGCCGCCTGTGATATTGAGAAAGTCTGGCGAAAGGCTTAGCCGCCTGTCGGCGCTCTACTATCTTGGGTCCGCAGGAATTACGGCCGCCGGACGAATTTGAAAATCGATGCGAACTGAATTGCTGCTGCGACTGGAATCTGTGCGGAAGGCATACGGAGCGACCGTCGCCCTGCGCGATGCTCGCATGGATGTTGCGGCCGGCCAGGTGCATGCATTGATCGGCGAGAACGGCGCGGGAAAATCCACTTTAATGAAGGTTCTGGCGGGAGCCGTGCAGCCGGATGGCGGTAGCATCCGCTGGAAGGGGCGCGAAGTGGCTTTTCAAAGCCCCGCCGAAGCCACCCGCCAGGGGATTTCGATGATTCATCAGGAACTGAGCCTGGTCCCCCGCCTCAGCATCGCGGAGAACATCTTCCTAGGCAATTGGCCGCGCGTCGCCGGTTGCTGGCTGGATCGAGAGGCGATGAAGCGGACGGCCATGGAGGCGCTGAAGCAGGCCGGCCTGGATAGCCCGCCGGAGACCCCGGCGATCCGTCTCAGTCTGGCTGAAATGCAGCAGGTGGAAATCGCCCGCGCTCTCTCGCATCGGGCCGATTTGATCGTCATGGACGAGCCCACTTCCTCTCTTTCGGCGCCGGAGATCGACCGACTGTTTGAGATCATTGGGGAATTGACTCAGAGAAACGTCGCCGTCATCTACATTTCGCACCGACTGGAAGAGGTGGAGACGCTGGCTCATCACGTCACGATTCTGCGCGACGGGGAGACCGTTTCCAGTTCGTCGGCTCAGGATATTTCCAGGACTCGCATGATTCAGTTGATGGCAGGGCGGGATTTTCGGCAGCACCAAAGACGCAGCCCGCCAGGTCCCAAAACGGAATTCTTTCGCGCCGAGTCGGTTTCGGTTTCTCCTCGGGTCCGCAATGTTTCTTTCACGGTCGGAAAAGGGGAGGTGGTGGGTCTGGCAGGTCTGGTGGGCGCCGGACGAACGGAACTGGTCAAGGCGATCTTTGGTGCGCTCCCGCTGACCTCGGGCCAGCTCTATTTGCAAGGCCGGCCCATCCAGATCTCTTCCCCGCTGGAGGCGGTCCGACTAGGGATGGGCTACGTCCCAGAAGATCGCAGGCATTCTGGACTGGTTTCAGGCGCCTCGCTGTGGAATAACATGGTCCTGGCCGCGCCCGGCAAGCATAGCCGTTGGGGATTCTTCAACGCCGAACGGGAATTGGAGGATGTGGGCGGCCTGATCGAGGATCTCTCCATCCGCACTTCCGGCCCTCTCGCTCCGGTCGGCGAGCTGAGCGGAGGAAATCAACAGAAGGTGGTCCTAGGACGCTGGCTGTACGCTAGCATCCGCTTCCTCATTTTGGACGAGCCGACGCGGGGAGTCGATGTGGCGGCCAAGGCTCAGGTGTACGGGCTGATCGATCGACTCGCCCGGAAGGGATTGAGCATTCTTCTGGTTTCTTCGGAGATGCCGGAAGTGCTGTCTCTCAGCGACAGGATTCTGGTCATGCGGGAGGGGGTGCTGGCGGGGGAGCTGACGGTCGATGAGGCGGACCAGGAATCGATCCTGGCGCTGGCCATGGGGGTGACGACTTGAAAGGCCTGCTGCGCGGTCAAATGGGACCGGTCATCGGGTTGCTGGCTCTGTGCGTGCTGCTGAGCGTAACTTCCCCTCACTTCCTCAGGGTCGACAACCTGCTGAACATTTTTCGTCAGTCATCGGTCAACGCATGCCTGGCTCTTGGGCAGCTCATGGTCATCCTGACGGCCGGCATCGACCTTTCGGTAGGCTCGCTGCTGGCTCTTTGCGGAGTGCTGATGGCGCTGATGCTGAAAGCTGGCGTTCCAGTCCTTCCAGCCCTGATCGCCACCATCCTGCTCGGCCTGTTCATGGGCGCCGTCAACGGACTGCTGCTGACTCGACTGCGTCTTCCGCATCCCTTCATATCCACGCTGGGCACGATGAACGTCGCGCGCGGACTGGCTTTCATCGTCACCGGAGGTTTTTCCGTGTCGGGACTTCCGGAAGCCGCCCGCTTTCTGGGAGCCGGCATGCTGGGACCGATCCCAGTCCCAGTCGCGACGGTGATCCTCATTTACATTCTGTTTCATGTATTCTTGACTCGAACCACTGTCGGGAGGGACATTTATGCGGTCGGCGGAAACAAGGAAGCCGCCCGCCTCTCCGGGATCCCCGTCAACAGGCGCCTGACCCTGGTGTATACGCTGAGCGGCGGAATGGCCGCGCTGGGCGCGATCATCCTGACCGGACGAATGAATTCGGGTTTCCCGCTCGCCGGCCAGGGAGCCGAACTCGACTCGATCGCCGCCGTCATCATCGGGGGCGCCAGCTTTTTCGGCGGCGTCGGCAATGTCTGGGGGACCCTGGTCGGAGCTCTCATCATGGGAGTGCTGCGAAACGGACTCAATCTGCTCGACATTTCCACATTCTGGCAGACCGTCGTCATCGGGCTGGTCATCATCGGCGCCGTCTGGATGGATGTCTTGCGGCGGAAAGGGAACAACTCTGCGTAGGTCGGCCCGAAGGAAAATATTGGAGGAGAAAATGGATGGTAATCGTTTTGGAAGGATCGGAACGGTCGCAGCGCTGCTGCTTCTGGCCCTGCTCGCGCTCCACTGCACGGGCGACCGCGCTCCGTCCGCACGTGTGGCCCTGGTGGCAAAGGCCATGGACAGCGAATTCTGGTACGCCCTGAGAGAAGGCGCCGAACAGGCAGCTTCCGAGGCGGGAATCCGGTTGTCGGTTCTGGCTCCCCAAAGGGAAGTCTACATTCATGAACAGGTCAACATCCTGGAAGACCAACTGGTGCGAGGCGTAGACGCGCTGATAGTCGCCCCAGCCGGTGTCGCGCAGGTGATTCCAGTCCTCGATCGGGCCGCCCAGGCAGGCGTGCCCGTGCTGATCGTAGACACCGACATCGATTGGCCTCATAAGTCCGCATATGTTGGAACCGACAACCGTGAGGGCGGCCGGCTGGCCGGACGCTTCATTCTGGACCGGCTGGATGGCAGGGGGAATGTCGCGTTGATTCGAGGAATCCCGGGTGTGGCCAGCCAGGATCACCGGGTCGAGGGCTTTCTCGAAGTGTTGCAAGAGGCTCGGGATATCGATCTAGCGGCCAACCAGTCGGCAAACAGCGAGCGCGCATTGGCCATGAACGTGATGGAAAACATTCTTTCGGCAAATCCCAATCTCGACGCAGTCTTCGTCACCAACGACGAGATGGCGCTGGGGGTCGTCGAAGCCATCGCAGCCCACGGCCTGCAGGATCGCCTGATCGTGGTCGGCTTTGACGCCGGCAGAGAGGCCATCGAAGCCATCCGGAATCAGCGGATTCACGCTGTGGTCGCGCAAGATCCCGCCCTGATGGGAAGACTCAGCGTGGAAGCGGCGGTCCGTCTGCTCAATGGAGAGAGACTGGAGCCTTTTATCGATTCAGGGACCGAGCTGGTGACCGAAGCCAACGTAGACGACTTCATCGTGCGGAGAGCCGCCGGATTCAGGCCCTCCGCTCCGTCTGCACCTGCTCAGGCGGCTTCGGCGCCCTGAGCGCAAGGCCTGAATAGAAAGCCGGAGGAAGTCGCAGGCCGTCACGGCCCGAGCTTCGGATGACGACCGCCGTTCTATACAAGTACTGGCAGAAACAAGGGGATAGGGGCGCCGCCGCAAGCGAAGCATCGCGTGAGGCGGCGTGGAAACAACACCAAACTACAGAGGGGGCACATCGATGAAACGAACTGAAATGGCATTCGTCTGGGCGTTGGCATGCGTGATGCTGTTGTCTTGCGGGCCCGCAGCGGAAACAGCTGATCGGGATCGGGCGGCGGCCGGCCCGGCCACCATCGTGGTGATCGTACGGCACGCCGAGAAATTGGACGACAGCGAAGACCCGCCGCTCTCCGAAAAGGGCCGTCAGCGTGCG
This sequence comes from uncultured Acidobacteriota bacterium, assembly GCA_964484155.1. Lineage (GTDB taxonomy): Bacteria > Acidobacteriota > UBA6911 > RPQK01 > JAPXNP01 > DATKAT01. The sequence continues at coordinate 56,255 of CAZAEY010000002.1, read as the reverse complement.
GAACTGCTGGCGCAGATGCTTGCAAACATGCCGGTCGCCGGTTTGTACGCGACCGAGTACTTGCGGACCCATGAGACGCTGGCGCCGCTGGCTGAACAGTTTCAGCTCCCGGTTCACGAAGTTCACTCGGATTCGACGCCGGAGCTGGTTCGCGAAATCCTGGCGCAATTTGGCGGAAAGGTGGTCGTTACCGCCGGACACAGCGGATCGGTTCCTCGAATCCTGCGCGAACTGGGCGCCGGGGACTATCCGGAACTGGACGAAAAGGAGTACGACCAGCTCTTCATTGCAGTCGCAGACGAGACCCGGACCACCGTGCTTCCTTTGCAGTTTGGAATGGATAGTCGTTAGCCTGAGGGGCGCCGCAGAGCGGTGCGGCTGCAAGGCGCGAGACGGAGCTGCTTCGGGTTCCGAGCTTCAGGTTTCAGGTTGTCACCGTCATTGAGAGCCCTGAAACGGCGGCCCGCCATTCTGAATTCTGGCTCCTGGCTCCTGACTCCGGCATCCGGACTACTGCAGCAGATCGAAAATTCGGCTGATTTTGACGATCAGGCTGCGGTCCGGCACGTCCCGGATGAAGTCTCCTAATCCCCGAGTGTCGTTGTAGACGATAAAGAGTCCGGTGTTGGCCGCCTGCAACCACCCAAGGCGCAGATTCATCGACCACACGTCGGCCCGATCGTTGTACTGGATCAGCGACTGAACGAAAACGCGTGGCGTAAACGAATAGGAAACCCTGCTGCGTATCAGATTGGTCTCGAACTTGCCAAAGGGCAGGTCGATGCGGTTGTAGTCCCACTCCACCTGGGTGTTGAAGGACTCGCCCGTTCGCAGCCTCAGGCTGGGGTTCAGAGCCACCCGATCCCCTCCAAAGAATCCCCCGATAAACGTTCGGAAATCGAAACTGACCGGAGCGCCCTGATTGGTTAGAAACACGAGCTGCGCCTCTTTGTCCTTGTACGTTCCGGGCGGTACCACGATCCCCGGAAAGATTTCAAACGGCCGCTTAATGCCCTCCTGCTTCAGGTTGACGCCCGTGTGCAGCTCATAACCGTTCTTCCACTCCCAATGCGAATCCAGGTGAAGGAATCCGGTTTCCTGGAAACCATCGAAATCCCAAAAGGACCTGTAGGAAACGTGAGGTCGGATTTCGTGCAGTCCCAGGAAGTCCTTCGGCCGGCTGCGGTGGAAAATCAGGAAGTCCGGCCGCCGATAGCCGCGGCGGCGCAGAAATCCGGCCTCCGGATTGAAATTGTCGCCGACTTCCGTGTAATTGGCGGTCAGACGCCACTCCTCGGAATCGTAACGGGCGCCCACCCGAAATGCGTGCGCGTCGCCGGATAGCTCAGGCGTCGAGGTCAGGGCCAGGTAGCCGTTCAACTCCGCAAACCTTCCGATCCCCATTTGCCCGTCGAATCCAAACGCCCGGTTGTGATCCTCCTCTCCAGCAAACCGGCCGGTGGCCTGCCGATTCACGAAAATGCCGCCTACGTAAGAGCGATTCGGAAGCTCACGGCGCAGCCGGCCCACCGTATAATGATTGGCCGGGGTCAAAGCGCCGGCTTCTTCGGTCTGCATACTGAGAAACCCCACGCTGGTTCCGGCCAGGTTTCCCGAAAGACGAGCGCCTCCCAGAATCGGCACCGGAATCCCTTCGGGGCTGATCCCTATGCGACGGCTGAAGAAAAGGTCCACTTGTCCCGAGTCCCCCAGGCCGAACAGCCCGGCGTTCTCCAGAAAGAACGGCCTTTTTTCCGGAAAGAACAGGGAGAATCGGTCCAGATTGATCTGCTGCTCGTCCACTTCCACCTGGGCGAAGTCGGTGTTGTAGGTCAGGTCAAGTGTCAGGCTCGAGGTCAGGCTGTATTTGAAGTCAGCGCCGGCTTCTCCCGTCCATTGGCTTCCTTCCACCGGCGCCCCTCCCCGAACGCGGCCCAGCATGTAGGGAATCGCCTTCAAATTGCCCTGGCGCGGAATCTCCAGGCCCATCAGGGTTCCGGCCATCGATACGCGGTACAGATTATGCTGCCTGGAGAGGGGGGCCCAGAAGGCCCTCTCATTGCGGCGACGGATGTTTCGCTGAAAATTCAGGCCCCAGCTCTGCACGCTGACGCTGGGATAGCGCAAGGTCCGAAAGGGAATGGCGAACTCGGCGCTCCATCCGAACTCTCCGACCCGAGTGCGGACTTCCCAGGATCCGTCCCAATTGATATTGAATCCGCCTCCGGAGCCGGTCCCCTGCCCTTCGTTCAGCACCTGCCCGTCATATTCCATCCCCGCCGGGTTGGTGCCGAAAACGAATCCGTTCTGCCGGTCCAGAAAGGTGTCCAGAATGATCTGAAAGCTGTCGGTTTCGTCCAAAGGAGAATCCCGGCGACTGTCGGCGACAACGATCGACTCCGGGCGACGGTCGAAGCAGACCACGCCGAAATACAGCGTGTCGTGGGTGTAAGCGATTCGAACCTCAGTTTTCTCGGATGCAGACTGCCCTTCATTGGGCGTGGTCTGCCAGAAGCCTCTCACGGCGGGAACATCCCGCCAGACCGGGTCGTTTAGAACGTCTCCGTCCAGCTCGGGAGGGATTTCGATCATCACCGCCGCGGCGGCAGGCGGCCTCTCTGGCGGAGCCTTCAACTCACCATCCGCATCTTCCGCCCGAAGGCTCGCAAGAGCCGCGAATCCGCAAATCCAAAAGGCGCCGATAACCCGGAAGCTTCGAAATTTCACTCTGACCTCGCGTCAAAAACGGACCAATCGGCACTCGCGCCGAAACGTTTCAACTAAACCGCGCTTCAGACAGTTTACAACGCAGCGCATGTCAGTCAACCAATGAAACGAAGCGCTTCGCTACTTTGGCGAGAGTCGCTGCACGACGCTCCAGCCCATCATGCTCCGCTACTAGGCGAGCACCGGAGCCAATTCGAGGAATATCGGCGAGTTGGCGCTAGCCCGCGTTTCTCATGCCCCTCCGAGGCGAGGCGGGCGGAGGGCCGCAGCTTCAGCTTCTGG
>CAZAEY010000002.1:17890-53146 GCA_964484155.1 uncultured Acidobacteriota bacterium | reverse complement strand
GCTGTCAGGGTTTGGAAATGCTTGAGCTTGAACATGGGAAGTCGCGCATCCACAAGAATCTACATCCTGTACCGAATCTGCCGGGAGGGCGCTTGGTTCGTGGCACACGCTCAGTCTTTGCGCCCCACGGGGGAAAATGCAACGCTTAAGATTTCTTTTCCCTTCATCTTCTCATCAAGAAGGATGAGGAGTCGATTTCGCGGGCGGCTCGAAGGTAGAATAAACGCCCAGGAGGAATTACAAGATGACGCGATTTTTTTCAAACGGGAGTCCGTTCGCGGGCCGCGTCGCAGCCGAGTCTCATAGATACAAGGCTTTGTCTGAAGGAGGAACGATATGATTCACAGCATTGCGATGCAGATCGGAATCGCCGCGGCACTTGTGATCTCCTCGATCTCGTTCGCGTCTGGGCAGCCTCTGCCTCAAGCCGGCCCCGAAAGCGTGGGTCTTTCAAGCGAACGTCTCGATCGGATCGATGCGGTCATGCAGGAACTCGTCGACTCTTCGCGGACCGCAGGCGTCGCGATTTTGGTGCTGCGCGACGGCCGCGCGGTCAAGTCTGGCGCCTACGGATGGGCCGACCGCGAGGCCCGCCGGCCGCTCCAGATGGACGCGCTCTTTCGCATCGCCTCCCAGACGAAGGCCGTGACCAGCGTGGCGGCTATGACCCTGGTCGAAGAGGGCCGCCTCCGGCTGTCCGATCCCGTGCGGCTCTGGGTGCCGAGTTTCGAAAACATGACGGTGGCCGGCGAAAACGGCCCGGATTCCGCCCGGCGTCCCATCACGATACGCGATCTGCTGACGCACACGGCGGGCATCTCTTACGGGAACGAGCCGGCCGTCAGGCAAGCATTCGAGGCTGCCGGACTCGGACCCGCCGCAGGGGCCGGCTGGTATTTCGCAGATAAGGAGGAGCCCATCTGCGCCACCATGGACCGGTTGGGAACGCTGCCTCTGGTTGCGCATCCGGGCGAGCGTTTCGTCTATGGCTACGGCACCGATCTGCTCGGCTGCGTGGTGGAGCGCGTCTCCGGCCAGCCGCTGGATGAGTTGTTCCGCGAACGCATTTTCCGGCCGCTCGGGATGATGAATACCTTCTTCTTCGTGCCGGACTCTGAACGTTCGCGATTGGCAGTTGTATACGCAGCCGGTCCAGAAGGGCTCAAGCGAGCTCCCGAAGGGGCCATCGGACAGGGCGCGTACGTCGACGGCCCTCGAGAGAGTTTTTCCGGGGGCGCCGGTCTAGTTTCCTCGATCGAGGATTACGCGCGATTTCTCCAGATGCTGATGAACGGCGGCGAATTGGATGGGGCAAGGATTCTGTCCCAGCACTCGCTTGCGCTGATGACTGGCGACCACCTGGGATCTATCTATAATCGGCCCGGCCTCGGATTCGGACTCGGCTTCCAGGTCCTGCAGAACCCGGCTCTCGCAGGACTCTACGGCGCCTCGGGCGCCTACGGCTGGGGGGGCGCTTACGCAACCAGTTATTGGGTGGATCCGGCAGAGCGCCTCGTTGCATTGATCATGACGCAGACATTGCCAAGCGGCGGCTTGGACGCGGCCGATCGCTTCCGGGCCCTCGTTTACTCGGCTCTCCTGAAACCAGGGCCGCCGGAGGACCGCTGACCTTTCGAAGACGAGGGCTGGTGGGCGGTGGCGGGTTCGAACCGCCGGCCTCCGGTTTGTAAGACCGGCGCTCTGACCAGCTGAGCTAACCGCCCTCGAAAAGAGGCCAGTATAGCAAAACCCGGACCGCGCTCCTTGCTGACAGGCGCCGGGCTTGCAAGCTTCGCGAACGCCAACCGGCGCCCCGCGCAGCGTTCAGGAGTATCGTTTTTTTCCTGATGTCGCGGTCCTCGAACGCCCCCTCCAGCCTTTTCCGCTTATCGCAACCGATTTTCAGGCTTGCCGCCCTGCGGAGCCCTTGGGGCGGAAACGTGCGGAATATCACACGATCAGGCCGGAGCCGCTGTTATTATGACTACCGGAATTTGAAAAGAAAGTCGGCCTGAAGCCGTCCATTCGCATCGGACGGCCGAGGGCTGGCAGCTCTGAAATGAGCCGGATGCCGAAAAGAAAAGGCACGCGATCGTCGCTCGAACCGGGCGCCATGCGATCGCCGCATGCCGATTTGTTGACATTGCCAGAGCGCCGTTCCTAAACTGGCGTAACGAGCAATGGTTCGGCCGGGAGGGTCGGACCGGAGGAAGAAACAGCCATGAGTCTAGAAAAAGCGAGGACGCAGCTTCAGGAATTGAAGGAAACCCTGGGATCGGTGCTCGACCGCGTGCGCGAGCTGGAAGTGGAGTTTCAGGAGCCCGAAATGGAAGCGGAGCGGACGAACGGAAGCTCTCGATCCGCTCTGAAGCGAATCAATCAGTTGGTGGCCGGTCTGGCCGGCCGCGCTACGCAGGAGGAAATTCTGGAGGGCCTGCTGGAGGACAGCCAGCACTTTTCCGAGCGAGCGATCCTGTTTCGCCGGGGAACGGATTCCGATTTCTACCCTTGGAAGAGCATCGGCTTCGAGCCTTCCGCGCTGGAGAGCCTGACCTTCGATTCCGCGGAGGACCCCGTTTCGGAATCCTTTCACAGCCGTTCGCTGCAGGTGTTGACGGAAGCTCCCGAGAGGCTTCTTCCGTGGCTGACCGGGTCTCCGCCCCTGCCGCGGCAAGCCGCCTGCATTCCGCTGGTCTTTGACGAATTCGTGCCCGTCGTTCTGTACGTCGACACGAGCGAAATGCTGGATATCGACGCGATCGAGCTATCCTCGCATGTGACCGCGCTGGTGGTAAAGAACCACTTCCTTTTGATGGAGCTCGAACGGGTCGGCGGCGCCGATTTCCGCATCGACGAGGACGGAGCCGAAGCTCAGGCCGCTTCGGCGACGGCTCAGGAGCCAACCGAAACGCCGCAGGAAGCGGTTTCCGAACATTTCGTCGATGAGAGCTTTTACGACGAAAGTCCCAATTGGGAGAAAGAACACCTAGTGGAGACCGAGACGCCGGCCACGGAGTTTGTCCGGGAGTCCGAGTCATGGCAACCGTACGAATCGAAGGCGCAAACAGAGGAATCCGTTCGGGAGTCTAAACCCGATGCCGAGCCTGCTTCGGTTGAGGAGGCGCGCCCGTTCGAAACTCCCGTCTCGGCCGAAGTCTCCGAATCCTCCGCAGAGCCGGTCGCTGCTGAAGAAAGACCGGAATGGGGAGAATCGACTTCCGTGGAGAAAGAGGAAGCCCGCTTTTCCGATGAGGGCATCGCCAGAGAATGGGCCAAACCGTCCTTTTCGGAAACCGTAGAAGAGGCTCCGCCGACCGACGCCCCCCAGTCGGATTCCGGGATAGAACCGTGGGGCGAATTGGCGCAATCCGAGCCGGAAATCCAGGCGGAGGCGCTGGAAGAGGATGTTACCTGGGGAGACTCGAAAAAAGCGAGCGTCGAAGTGGAGGCCTTGGCGCCGCCTGAACAGCGAGTCGAGGTCCAGGAACCGCTCCGCGAGGAACCAGTGGAGGAATACGAGGTTCGAGACGTCGGCGCCTCGGATGCACAGGCCGAGCGGCAGGAGGAGGCGGCGGCAGCTGCGGAACCGGCCGCTCCCGCAATTGACCTTCCAGCGACGGAGCCGGCCCACGGGGACCCAGCGGAGGAATATGAGGCCCGAGAAGTTGGCGTCGAAGAAGCCCAGGCTGAACGGCCGGAGGCGGTGACCGCTGGGGTGGAGCCCGCGCCCCCCGCAGCGGCTGTCGGCGCAACGGAGCCGGCCGGTGAAGCTCACAGCGCAGAAGTCGAGGCGCTGCACAACGAAGCTCGAAGGTTTGCACGTCTTCTGGTGTCCGAGATCAAACTGTACAATGAAGACTCGGTCCGGGAGGGTCGCAGCAGGAGCGACCTGTATCGGCGCCTCGGCCGCGACATCGAACGCAGTCGGAACATGTATGACAAACGAGTGCATCCTTCCGTCAAGGGCGAGACGGATTACTTTCATGGAGAACTCGTGCGGGTGTTGGCCGAAGGGGATGAATCGAAATTCGGCGAAGGATACCCGGGACCCCAATTGGAATCCAAGTAAGGGTTCGCGCTGGATTCGGAATCGCAAGTTCGTGCGGCGGGATTTGAGTCCGCCTGCGGAGCCGGCGAGGCGGATCCGAATCCGTGCGATGGATATTGCATCAAGGAACGGCTAGAACCGGCCCCGGGCTTGGGTCAGGGAATGCGCTTGAACAAACCGCGCATCAGCGACAAGGCCGCGAGATTCTCCGAATCAGTCATCCGAGAGATGACGCGGCTCGCCAACCGCCACAACGCCATCAATCTGGCGCAGGGCTTCCCCAATTTCCCAGCCCCGGACTTCCTGAAGGAGGCCGCCTGCCGAGCGATTCAAAACGACATCAACCAATACGCGATCACCTGGGGATCGCCGCGCCTGAGACGGGCGATTTCCGAAAAGTATCTCCGCCAATACGCCTTTGAAGCTGACCCGGACCGCGAAATCACCGTCTGCTGCGGCGCCACTGAATGCATGATTGCGACAATTCTTGCGCTGGTGGACCCGGGCGGGCGGGTCGCCGTCTTCGAGCCATTTTATGAAAACTACGGCCCGGACGCCATCATCGCCGGCGCCGCACCGACTTACTTTCAGCTGGATCCTGAGCGCGAGTGGGCGATCGATTTCGAGGCGATCGAACGATCGATCCAAGGCTCGCCGTTAAGAGCCCTGATCCTGAACACCCCCCAGAATCCGACCGGAAAGACATTTACTCAAAGCGAGATGGAACGCCTGGCCGAACTCGCCGTGCTCTACGATTTCTATGTGATTACGGACGAAATCTACGAGCACATCCTTTACTCAGGACGTCATATGCTGATCGCCCAGTTCCCCGGTATGCGGGAGCGCACCGTCACCATCAGCGGGCTTTCCAAGACTTTCAGCGTCACCGGGTGGAGGCTTGGGTACGTAGTGGCGCCCGAGGACTTGACGTCAGCTGTCCGCAAGATTCACGATTTTCTGACCGTTGGCGCAGCCGCGCCGCTACAAGAAGCGGCTGCTGAAGCGCTCGAGTCCTCAGGCGACTACTTTCAGAACCTGGCGGAAGATTACAGAAAGCGGCGCGACTTCTTCGTCCCGGCGCTCCGCGATGCCGGCTTTCGGGTCTGGAATCCGCAGGGCGCTTACTACGTGATGACCGACATTTCCGATTTGACCGAGATGTCCGACGTCGCCTTCGTCCGCAGAATGGTCGAGGAGATCGGAGTGGCCGCCGTGCCTGGCAGCAGTTTTTTCCAGAAAGGCGAGTCCGGTCGAAAGTTCGTTCGTTTCGCCTTCTGCAAGACCATGCAGGTGTTGGAGGAAGCCGCCCAAAGGCTGTCGCAGCTCCGGAGGCGTTGATGGAGAATCGAGAGATCGCCCGGGTCTTTCAAGAAATTGCCGACATTCTCGAAATTCAAGACGCCAATCCGTTCCGGGTCCGTTCCTATCGCAGGGCGGCTCAGGTCGTCGAATCACTGGCCTTTGATATAGAGGGCGCGTTGAAATCGGACCCGGACCGAATTCGTTCACTGCCGGGAATCGGGGCCGGCACGTTTGAGAAAATTCAGGAACTCGTTCAGACCGGCAGCTGCAAGGAGCACGAGGAATTGCAGGCTCAGATTCCGGGGAGCTTGTTGACTTTGCTCGACCTGCAAAATTTGGGCCCCAAGAAGATCGCGCTGTTCTGGAAAGAATTGAAAATCGGAGATATCGAGCAACTGGAGGATGCGGCTCGGAAGCATCGACTTCGGTCGCTTCCGGGGATGGGGGAGAAAAGCGAAGAGAAGATCCTGAAAGCCATTCAGGAATATCGCAGCCGCCAGGGCCGATTTCGGATCGATTTCGTGGACGAAACCGCCGACAAGATCATCCAGTACTTGAAAGGCGTCGTCGAAATCGATCGGATTTCGATCGCCGGCAGTCTCCGCCGTCGTCGTGAAACTATTGGAGACCTGGACCTTCTGGTCACGTGTCGCAACCCGGAAGACGCCATGGAGAAATTCCTCCAGTACCCCGAGGTCAGGGAGGCCTTGGCGCGGGGCGAAACGAAGGCCTCGGTCGTCACGCGGGCTTCCCTGCAGATCGACCTGCGCGTCCTGGAGCCGGAGAGCTTCGGAGCGGCGCTGCAATATTTTACGGGATCCAAGGAGCACAACGTGGCTCTGCGGGAAAGAGCCAAGCGAATGGGGTTCAAGATCAACGAGTACGGACTCTTTGAAGTCGAAACCGACAAGAAGGTGGCAGGCCGCGAGGAGTCGGAAATCTACGAGCGCCTCGGGCTGCCTCCGATCCCCACCGAGTTGCGTGAGAATCGGGGCGAGATTGAACGGGCCGAAGCGGGGGAACTTCCGAGGCTGCTCGAATTGGACGACCTACACGGAGACCTGCACATGCATACGACCGCTTCTGACGGTCAGAACACGGTTCAGGAAATGGCCGAGGCGGCAGCGCGCCGGGGATATCAATATATCTCGATTACCGATCACAGCAAATCGCTGGCCATGACCGGAGGATTGGATGAAAAACGCCTGAGAGAACAGATTACTGAAATCGAAAAGGTCCGGAAGAAGAACCCCGGAATTGAAATTCTGACGGGCATCGAGGTCGACATTCTGGCGGGTGGAGAACTGGATCTTTCCGATGAGGTCTTAAGCGAACTGGACGTCGTGATCGCTTCCATACACAGCCGCTTCAATTTGGACCGGAAAGAGATGACGGCCCGCATCTGTCACGCTTTGGAGAATCCCCACGTTAACATCCTGGCCCATCCGACCGGAAGGCTCATCCTCAAACGCGAACCGTACCAGGTGGATCTGGAACAGGTGGTTGCGGTTGCAGTCGAAAACCGGGTCTGTTTGGAAGTAAACGCCTATCCGGCGCGCCTGGATCTAAATGACGTGCACGTCCGCATGGCCAAGGACATGGGGGCTCTCATCAGCGTCAACTCGGACAGCCACCACACCGAGATGCTTCGCTACATCTCCTACGGCGTTGACACGGCGCGCAGAGGATGGCTCGAAAAAGAAGACGTCATCAACACGTTTCCGATTTCCCGCTTGCGCAAGATTCTCCGGAAAGAGAGCTATCGGGGGTAGATTCGTTTCGAGTTCCGCGTTTCGAATTGAAAGCTCAAGAACCCAGAGCGCCAAACACCAAAGTGTCAATTTTTGATCAGGACTTGACTGGACCGCGCTTTCGCGAAAAATGGGAGCGCGGGCTTCCAGCCCGCCCCTGCATCGCGCGACAGCGCGATAGCGAGCGCACACTGCTGCGCTCAAGAATCGGCGGCCGACGAGATCGCGCTTCCGCGCGATAAAAGAGCGGGCTGGAAGCTTGCGCTCCCAGATCGCGTGGAACGCTATTCGCCGAGCCTATACCGACCAAAACTCCTTTAAATGGCTTTTGGCCAGATCCCTGTAGGCGGCGTAGGGATCTTCTTCCTCGAAGGACCGGGTCGCGGCATGAGACGGATCAAGGCAGGCGGAGATGACCTCCAGCGTGCTGGAGACCAGTCCCTGCAGGTCGTAGCCGCCTTCCAGCAAGTAGAGGATTCGACCATTGCAGACATCGGCGGCGGCTTCATTCAACAGGAAGGCGATCTTTCCGAATCCTTGCGCGCTCAAGTTCATTCCGCCCAGCGGATCTTGGCGGTGGGCGTCGAATCCCGCCGAGACCAGAATCAGGTCGGGCTGGAACTGCTTCAGAATGGGCGCCACGAACTCCTGATACAGGGGAGCGAAAAATCCGTCGCCGGCGCCGGCCGACATGGGAAGATTGACCGTCGTGCCAAGTCCGTTCCCATCGCCTCTCTCGCGGAAGCTTCCGGTACCCGGATAAAAGGGATACTGGTGGCTGGAAAGAAACAGCACATCGGGCCGATTGTAAAAGATTTCCTGGGTTCCGTTTCCGTGGTGAACGTCGAAGTCGACGACGGCGATTCGGCGGGCCCACCCTTCATCCAGAGCGAATTGAGCTGCCACGGCGATGGTATTGAAGAGACAGAAGCCCATGGCCCGATCCGATTCGGCGTGGTGCCCGGGCGGCCGGGCAAGCAGTATTCCCGAGTCGATTTTGCCGCTGGAGAGGGCTTCCACTAGGGCCATGGCGCCCCCCGCCGCCAGCCGCGCCGTCTCGTAGGAACGCTGTCCGGCGTGGGTGTCTGGGTCCAGGCTCGAATAGGGTCTTTCGGCGGTTGCGGCGATGCTCCGAACGTGATCCTGCGAATGCACCCTGGAGAGGCGCTCAGTCTCGGCGAGTCTGGGCTCGATGGACCGCAGCCGGTTTCGTTTTTCCCAGTTCCCCAGCGCATCCAGGAGGGCGCGCAGCCTTTCCGGACGCTCCGGATGCCCGCGCGGGGTTTCGTGCTGCAAGAAGCGTGCGTCCAGAACGATCCCAAATTCCATCAACTTCCCAACGCGACCTGAGGCGATTCGCATTCAGGACAGCATCCGTCCGCGAACCACTCGGCGCCCTTTCCCTTCCACCCGCAGCCCATGCAAAACGCCGTCCGATTTCTGAAAAACGAATACTGTATAATCTTGAAGCCGTTGTAAAGAGCCAGAGATGCGACGCCGCCTCCGAGCAGCGTAAACCCGAGGGCGATCAGGAGCGGAAACTTCAGTTCGGGCGCCGAGCCCATGACGCTGAGAATGATGAGGGAAGCAGCGACGAGTCCGAAGCCGATTCTTCTCAGGGGCTGGAATCGGACGTGGGCAGGCTTTTTTGGAATCCTCATCGCTTGCTTATCCATCTTATCCCACAGCCTTTTTGGGTTTCAAAGCCAGTCGGAATCCGATGGCCGGCAGTTGTATTTCATTCAACTTCGGCAGCCCTCGGTAGCTCAGCTGGTGATCGAGTCGACGCCTGGCGCGCCTGTGGAGCGGCGCCGGCAAGAAGCGGCTTCGGAATGGGCGGTTCGTTACGAGGGGGACGTGCGCGCGCGGCAGCAGCAATTCCTGGATCGGGTCCGAGGCAGGAGCCTCGGCGGATTTTCGGCTGCGCTCTCGGACCAGGGCGAGTTCGAGATGCTGGGCGCCTGCAGTTACCTTTTAAACGGCGTTTTCGTCAAGGCATCGCCGGAGGCAGTTGCGTCACTTCAAAGCGACCCCGATGTGCTGGGCGCGACACCGGCTCGAGAACGGCACCTTTTTATCGATTCGGTGCCGGCTGTCGTGCGGGCCGAAGCCTTTTGGCAGGCCGTCGGCGGAGTGGAAAATGCGGGAGACGGGATCAAGATCGGCATCATTGATTCCGGCGTTCATCACGACCACGCCATGTTCCGGGGCGAAGGGTTTTCAGCCCCGGCAGACTTTCCAAAAGGTTCGGTTGCATTCACCAACGGCAAGGTGATCGCGGCCCGTTCCTACCATCACCTTTTTCCAAATCCGCAAAGCGACCAGACACCGGCTGACGAACGCAGTCATGGCTCGCGGGTGGCGGGAATCGCCGCCGGGAACAGAGTTGCATCACCCATGGGAATGGTGGAGGGGATTGCGCCCCGCGCTTTTATCGGCAACTACAAGGTTTTTGGAAATCCGCAGACCAACGCCACCACCACCTCTTCGGCGATCCTGGCTGCCATCAACGATGCCGTAGCCGATGGGATGGACATCGTCAATCTCAGCCTGGGCGGGACGCCGACGGATCCGGAATCCGATCCGGAGCAGCAGGCCATACGGCTTGGAACCGAACTGGGTGTGGTCTTCGTCGTCGCGGCAGGAAACGCCGGGCCGGCTCCGGGGACGGTCAGCTCGCCGGGAACCAGTCCGGACGCCTTGACCGTGGGCGCGGTAACTCACGCCCGCTTTATTGGAGCCCCGCTGGAGATCGCGACCGCACTGCCGCCGGGCGGCGAGACTCAAGAAATCGGCTACATCAAGGGCGACCAGGTGAATCTTCCTTTTGGAGCGGGGCCTTTCGAAGCTCTTCCGGTCTCTGACGTCTCGACTTCAGGTTCCGCCCTGGCCTGCGAGCCACTGCCGGCGGGCTCCCTACTGGGAAGAGCGGCATTGGTCGAAAGGGGCGAATGCCTGTTCCAAGTAAAAGCGGAAAACGCGATCGCAGCGGGCGCCGCCGCGATAGTCGTCTTCAATAACGTTGGGGGACCTCCCATCGTGATGAACCTTTGCCCCCAGGGAGGAGCGCAGTGCGAGGCTTCAGCCCGTCCGTCCGGAATGATTTCGCTGCCGGACGGATTGGAACTGTCGGGACGGCTGGCCGGCGGCGAGAGGTTGTGGATTTCCCTGGCGCCCGCCTTTCAGAACAAGGCCTATTTCTTGCCGGGTCTCGGAGATCATTTGACGAACTTCAGCGGGCGAGGGCCCGGATTTCGTTCCGCCGTCAAACCGGATCTGACCGCCCCCGGCGATGCGATTTTCAGCGCATCCAACACCGGCGCCTTCAGTTTCGACTCCCGCGGCACGAGTTTTTCAACGCCCATCGTGGCGGGAGCGGCAGCGCTGATTCGACAACTGCATCCCAATTGGACCGTGGCCGATGTAAAGTCGGCTCTGGTTCATTCGTCGCAGTCGATCGTGACAGTCAACGGAAGTCCGGCCAAAGTCTTTGAATCCGGCGCGGGCCGACTCGACATGGAAGCCGCCTCGGCGACGACCGCTACAGCCGATCCGGTAAGCATCAACTTCGGTATCTTTCACAGTGCGGAGGAGCTTCGCGACGGCCGCTTCCGGAGCGTTCGAATCCGCAACGCATCGGCCGCGCCGCGAACTTTTTCGCTGACAGTGGAGCAGCGGGAAACCGTCCCTTCGCTCCAGCTCTCCGTCTTTCCGCCGGCGCTGAACCTGCAGGCGGGGCAGGCTCAGGAAGTACTGATTCTGGCGACTGGCGGCCCGGCCGCCTCCATCGGTTCGTTTGAAGGGCGGATCATAGCGGAAGATACTTCCAGCGGGCGCCGAATCTCCATTCCATACTGGGGAGGAGCCTCCGTCGAGTTCGATTCCGTCGTTCTGAAGGTTTCGCAGGAGGGCGGCGATTTTTCGGACCTGAGCGAGGCGGTTCTGCACGCGGTCCCGGGTGGCGTCGTCGAAATCGTCGACAGCGGAATATATAGGACCAATTTGTCGCTTCAGTTCAACCGGTTCGGCATCTCGCTCGACGGCTTGACGCTTCGCGCCGCTTCGGGCGCGTCGCCTGTGCTCGAAGCCGATTCCCCTTTTTTGCCGACGATCGCTGTCACAGGGCTGGAACGGGTTACGCTGGAAGGGTTGCATGTGAGGGGACAAGGCGAGTTGGTGGCCTTCCGGACCGCTTCCGGAACTTTGACGCGAAGTCGTCTGGAAGGGACGGGACAAACCGAAGACGGATTCGGCCTCACGATGGCGGATTCCCGGGTCCATGTTTATGACAACGTAATTGAAAACACCTCCGCCACAGCCATCGCCAGCCTACAGTCCACAAGCCTGATACAGCGCAACCGGATTCGCGGTCTGCGCAATCCCGAGGGAGGTCAGTCTCACGGAATCCTGCTTTCGGCCGGCAGCCACAGTTCGATCTTCGACAACCGTATCGAAGGGAGTCGCAGCCTTTCGGTCGAAGGCCAAGGGATCCGCGTTTCCGGAGGCCAGGCTCTGGTCAAAGGCAATTCGATTCACTGGCAGGGCGGGCCGCAGGGAGACGGCATCCTGATTCGCGCTTCCGAAGGTTCCGCCTGGATGGTGGACAATTGGATCGCGTCCAACGAACGCCACGGAATCGGCATCTTCGATGGGGCGAAGGCCCGCTCGAGCCGAAACGTCTTGAGCGACAACTCCGATCTCGGGATCTCGATCCATGCAGGTTCTCAAGCCTGGATTGAGGCGAACCGGATTTTTTCAAATGCCGGAGGCGTTGGCCTATTCGATTCCGAAGCGGCCGTCGTCGATTCCGTAATCGCCTTCTCCACATCAGCGGCTCACGGACACGGGATCCTGGCTCAAAATAGCGCGCTCCAGTTGGTTCACGCCACCGTTGCAGGCAACCGGGGCTCCGGCTTGCTGCTGGCCGGCAGCGGATCCGTCCTGACGGCCAATTCCATTTTCTCCGCCAATTCTGCGGGCGATCTGGAGGGGGTCCGGGAGGGAGATGATATCCGATCCAATCTGATCCAGGACGGCTCGCTGTCCGGAACCAGCGGTAACTTTGCAGCGGATCCGGAATTCGCTTCCGTTGATGATCTGGACTTTTCACTTCGGGCCGGCTCTCCCGCAATTGATGCGGGGGACGACGACCTGTCTCTCACCTCGCTGGATCTGCTTTCGCGGGTTCGGCCCGTTGACGGAACGGGCGACGGAATTCCCCGGGGGGATCTGGGCGCCTTCGAGTTTGCGTCGGAGAAATCGCATCCGATTCATTTGCCGGTTCTGTCGACCCGCCCCGACGAGTTTCTTGGAATCGCCTTCACCAACGCCCATCGTCCCGCCGCTCCTCTCGATTCTTCGGAATCGGAGGAGCACGCATTCCAGGAAATCATTCGAATGAGAGCTTTCCTTCCGTCCGGCGAAATGTTTGCAGAACACCAGTTGGCTGTCGGCAGCCTGATTCAGGAAGCCGCTTTGCTTGCCGAGTTTTTTCCCAACCTGACGGACGGCTGGGTTGAAATCGCCTCCAGCGGCCCCGATACGGTCGGTTTCACACTGCTGGGAACCTCCGACCTGCGCTATCTCGACGGGGCGATCCTGGAGACTTTCAAAGGGGAAACGCTGCTGCTGCCCGAAATCCGAACGCAGGCGGGCGAAGACACCGTACTGCTGATGGTCAACCCCGAGTCCGAACCGCAAACGGCCGTCATCCGCCTTGTCAGCTCGAACGGAGTTTACGAGCATTCGACGCCGCTGGCGCCAAACGGGATGTCGCGGATTTCGATCAGGGAGTCCTTCGGCGCGGGACTGAATGGCTTCGTAGAAGCGATTCCCGCCGCCGGCTTCCGTCTCGGGGCGATCCAGCTGTTCGGCACCACGGAATCGATCGGCGGACTGGCCGGCATTCCGCTTTCCGAAGCGTTCCACGAACTTTTCGGGGCTCAACTGGCCGTCACCCCGGCAATGGATACTCTGATGAATATCATCAATCTGGGCCCGGACAGTGCGGTTTCCCTGGAAGCGGTTGACGAATCCGGCGTAGTCCTGGCCTTGCGACAGATCGAGCTGCAGGAGGGAGAGCAGCTACGCGTTTCGGCTCGAGAATTCTTCGAACTGCAAAGCCAGAGCCTGGTCGGCTGGCTTCGCGTCCACTCCGCCGACGCCCGCTTGCTGGGCAGCGTTTCGTTCCAAGACCCGGACGGGCGCTTTCTTGCTTCCCTCCCTCTGCAGCATCGCCCGGCCCGTGAATTCATCTTCAGCCATGTGGCCCACACCGACGAAATCTTCACCGGCGTTGCGCTGCTGAACCCTAATGCGGCGCCTGCATTGATCGCGCTGGAGGTATTCGATCCCCAGGGGGCGCTGGTCGGCACGACACTGCGCGAACTGCGAGCCGGACAGAAGCTGGCCCGCTTGGTTCACGAATGGGTTCCCGAATTGGAAAGACAAGGGGGCGGCTTCATCCGCGTCCGGGCCAGCCACCCGATTTTCGGATTCGCGCTGTTCGGAGCGCCCGACCTTAGATACCTGGCCGCCGTTCCCCAGCAGGTTCTGGTCTACTGATGCCGGCTAGCCGGCCTTTCTCAAACCCCCCCGTCGCGCGGCGACCTGAGTCACGCTGTGAGATTGAATTCAGGCAGAAGTGTTCTCAGTGAAACCAGGAGCCTTCGCAGATGAAAGTCAACTCAACGCACCATTCAGCGGATCGAATCACGGAATTGCTGCATTCAATCGATACGGCTTTTGACCGAAGCGCGTGGCATGGCCCGAACCTGCGCAACTCCCTGCGCGGCTTGACCCTGCAGGAAGCGGCGTGGAGACCGGCGCCCGGGCGGCACAACATCTGGGAAATCGCCGTACACGCTGCCTACTGGAAGTACGTCGTCCGGCGCAAGATCACCGGGGAAAAAAGAAACTCGTTTCCACTTCCGGGAAGCAACTGGTTTGAAAGGCCCGTCAAGAAAACCGCGAGCGCCTGGAAAGAAGATCTTCGGCTCCTGGAAGACCAGCACCTGCAGCTCCGAGACGCGGTCGGCGCCCTCGCCTCCGAAGATCTGGCCCGTGGTTTCGGACGCCAGAACCTGGGCGATTTCATTCGGGGAATCGCCTTTCACGACGTTTACCACGCCGGTCAGATTCGACTGCTCAGGCGACTTCAGAAGCCCGACCCCAGGCGTCGTTGACCGGAGCGCGCCTTTTTTCGCGAAGGCGGATCGTGCGAAAACGGGTTGAGCGCTTCACCCCGGTCAACAACGCGGCCGTCCTGAAAATCTCCTGTGAGCAAATAGCCACACTTCAGAGCCATCGCCGAGGAAGCTCTCAAGGCATCCCACCAAAAGATTGCCTGTCGATCCGACAGGGTCCAAGCGGTCTCAAAAATCGAGTCGAGAGGCTCGGTCGGGTTCTACGCAACTAAAATTCGAATGTCTCGGAAGCGGGCGACCGCCTTTGTTGACAACATCGGGGGCGTTCAATAACATTTCTGCTCTCACGGAACTGTAGATCAAAACTGGCGGCGCCGCGAACGCTCACGGAGCGGCATCCGGGGACGACAGCAGGCCGTTGATTCGGGGGAGGCCGGGCCCTCTTCCGTGGGTTCCGAGCCGCAGCGGTTTGGAAGAGCCGGGAACGGAAGAAAATCTTAACCTGAAAAGATCGATTTCGACGGATCATTGCTGTGGAGCACATAGTATTTTATACGTGCGCGATAGCCTCGATCGCGGCGGCGCTCGTCGTCGTATTTCAGAGGAGAACCATCTACAGCGCCCTGGCGTTGATCGTCTGCTTCGGCGCCATGGCAGTTCTGTTCTTTCAGCTCGGCGCCCATTTCATCGCAGCCATACAGGTGATCGTATACGCCGGGGCAATCATGGTCCTGTTCGTCTTCGTGGTCATGCTGATCGATCCTGAGTCCGAATTCTTCGCTGTCAATCGGCTGACCCGGCTTTCTCTGATCGCAGTTCCAATGGCGCTGCTGCTGGGCTTTTTTCTGCTTTGGACAGCCCGGCAGTTTTACGAACCTCCGGGGGAGACCGGTCTGGCCGTAACCGGGGACGTCGGCACGATCGCGCGCAGCCTGTTTAGAGATTACGTGCTCCCGTTTGAAGTGACTTCGGTGCTGATTCTGGTGGCGATCCTGGGCGCGATGGTGCTCGCAAAGCGCGCCGACTAGAAAGACTTTATGGTACCCACGACCCACTATTTGATACTCGGCGCGATTCTCTTCTCAATCGGCTCCCTGGGAGTGATCGTTCGTCGAAACGTCATCACCATGTTCATGTGCATCGAGCTGATGCTCAATGCGGTCAATCTGACGTTTCTGGCCTTTGCGCGCGTCTTCGATCAGGTGGACGGCCAGATTTTCGTCTTTTTCGTCATGACGGTGGCGGCGGCGGAGGCGGCTGTCGGGCTGGCCTTAATCGTTTCTTTGTCCCGGAAGACGCACTCGGTCGACATCGACCAGGCGGATACTCTGAAGTGGTAGGCGCATGTTAGAGTACTTTTCCATCCTGCTGCTGTTTCCGCTCGTCAGCGCCGCGATTTGCGGAATACTGGGGCCCCGGCTCTCCCCGCGAAGCGTCTCTTGGCTGGCCTGCGGATCGGTATTTCTGAGTTTCGCCGTGGCCGTCGCCGCCTTCTACGAATTACTGCAGTTGGACCCCGCGGCCCGGATCGCCAGAAACACCCTGTTTACCTGGATCGAATCGGGCAGCTTCTCCAGCCGCGCTTCGTTCCTGCTAGACCCGTTGTCGGGAGTCATGATTCTGATCGTCACCGGCGTCGGCTTTCTCATCCACGTCTATTCGGTCGAATACATGAGGGGGGAGAGCGGCTTCTACCGCTACTTTGCCTATCTAAACCTCTTCATTTTCATGATGAGCGTCCTGGTGCTGGCCGACAATTATCTATTGATGTTCGTCGGCTGGGAAGGAGTCGGGCTCTGCTCCTTCCTGCTGATCGGCTATTACTTTGGAACTCGGACGGCGGGCGACGCTGCAAAGAAGGCTTTCATCGTCAACCGCATCGGCGACTTCGGATTCCTGCTGGCCGTCTTTCTCATTTTCCAGACCTTTGGAAGCGTCGACTATCTGGAAGTGTTTGCAGCAACGGCGGACCGGTTCCCGGTTCCGGTCGAAGGATTCGGCGTACTGGGCGCCATCACCTTGCTCATTTTCGTTGGCGCCACAGGAAAGAGCGCGCAAATCCCGCTCTACGTCTGGCTGCCGGACGCCATGGCCGGGCCGACGCCTGTCAGCGCCCTGATTCACGCCGCCACAATGGTCACCGCGGGCGTCTACATCATCGCCCGCTCCGCGGCTCTGTACAGCCGCTCCCCGGAGACCTTGGCAATCGTCGCCGGCATCGGCGTCCTGACTGCGCTGCTGGCCGCTCTGATAGCGTTAGGGCAGCGGGACATCAAGAAGGTCCTGGCCTACTCGACCGTCAGCCAGTTGGGCTACATGTTCCTCGGAGTAGGCGTCGGCGCCTGGGCGGCCGGAATCTTCCATTTATACACTCATGCGTTTTTCAAGGCGCTCCTGTTTCTGGGCTCGGGGAGCGTCATTCTGGCAATGCATCACGAACAGGATATGTTCAAGATGGGCGGGTTGAAACGGTACCTGCCCATTACGTGGGCCACCATGGGGATCGCTTCGCTGGCCATCGCCGGAATTCCGCCCTTCTCAGGCTTCTTCTCGAAGGATGAGATCTTGTGGAAGTCGCTTAGCAGCGATCACGGCTCCATCTTGTTTTACGCAGTCGGCGTGACTGTGGCCGGCCTGACCGCATTTTACATGGCCCGCCTCATGTATTTGACCTTTTACGGACCGGAGCGCTTCTCGGAGGCAGGAGGCGGCGGCAGCCACTCGGAGCATGACAGGGGACACGGTAAGCCGCATGAGCCTTCCCGACTGGTTACCATCCCGCTGCTGATTCTTGCCGTCTTCTCGTTCGCGGCCGGTCTGATCGGCCTGCCGCCGTGGCTGGGAAGCAATTCCTTTGAGGAATTCCTCCAGCCCGCCTTCTACCATGCATATGCGGGGGACGACCACGGCGCACACAATTACGCCTTGGAGATCGCCCTGGTGGCGCTCGTCGTTCTTCTGGCCGCCTTCGCAATCTGGCTGGCGCATCGATTTTACGTCCGCTTCCCCGGTACCCCGGACCGCATCGCCGAAAGGTACCCGGCGGCATACGCGCTGATTGTAAATAAGTTCTTTATCGACGAAATCTACGACACGCTGATCGTTCGGCCGATCGAGCGAGTTTCCAGAGGATTTCTGTGGAAAGGGATCGATGTCGGAGTTATTGACGCGGTCGTCAACGGGACGGCTTCCGTCTTTCAAAACTGGGGCCATCGCGTCAAGAAGATGCAGGGCGGTTTCACGCGCGTCTACGCCGCATGGATCCTGCTTGGCGCTATTTTGATTCTCTCCTACTACTATCTGACGGTCTGATCGTATGCCTGGCTTTGATTCGTTGCTGACCATTATCCTGTTGATTCCCCTCGCGGGGGCCTTTCTGCTTGCGTTTCTGCCCGCAACAAACGCGCGGCTTCTTCGATTCACGGCCCTGGCCGTCACCATTCTTGCTTTTATCGCATCTCTGCCGCTGGTGTTTCGCTTTGACGCATCGGTCCAAGGCATGCAGTTCGTGCAGGAGGTCGCCTGGTTCAGCGTCGGCGGATTCAACGTCAACTACTCGGTGGGAATCGACGGGATCAGCCTGTTCCTGATCGTGATGACCACCTTCCTGATGCCTTTGTCGATTCTGGGAAGCTGGAGCATCCAGGAAAAAATCAAACCCTACATGATCCTGATGCTTCTTCTGGAAGTGGGGATGCTGGGAGTCTTCATCGCCTTGGACCTGGTTCTGTTTTACGTCTTTTGGGAGGTGCAGTTGATCCCGATGTACTTCCTGATCGGCATTTGGGGAGGCGCCAACCGAATTTACGCCGCAGTCAAGTTCTTCCTGTACACATTCGCCGGCTCCCTGTTTATGCTGGCGGCTCTCATCGCGCTGTACTTCTATAACGGCGCCGAGAGCTTCCACATCGTGCAGATTACCGAGCGTCTCGCCTCCGAGGAGATTTTGCTCGGTTTCAGGGCGGAATTGCTGCTGTTTCTGGCTTTCTTTCTGGCGTTCGCCATCAAAGTGCCCATTTTTCCGTTTCATACATGGCTCCCGGACGCGCACGTGGAAGCGCCTACCGCCGGCTCAGTAATTCTGGCCGGCGTCCTTCTAAAAATGGGGACTTACGGCCTCCTTCGCTTTTGCTTGCCCATGTTTCCAAACGCCTCAGTGGAACTGGCCCCTTTGATTTCCGTGCTGGCCGTCATCGGAATCATCTATGGCGCTCTTGTGGCCATGGTCCAGCCCGACGTCAAAAAGTTGGTCGCCTACTCCTCGGTCAGCCACCTTGGGTTTGTCGTGTTGGGGATCTTCGCATTCAATCTGCAGTCGATCGAAGGCGCGACCTATCAAATGCTCAACCACGGCGTGTCGACTGGAGCCCTCTTCCTCCTGGTGGGCATGATTTACGATCGCCGCCACACCCGCCGGATCGAAGACTTCGGAGGGTTGGCTCACCGGATGCCGGTCTACGCCGCCGTGTTCATGGTCATTACCCTCAGCAGCATCGGATTGCCGGGACTGAACGGATTCGTCGGAGAATTCCTGATTCTACAAGGGACCTTCCTGAACAGCACAGCGTTTGCCGTAATTGCGGCCTCAGGCATTATCCTGGCCGCCGTCTATATGCTTTGGATGTACCAGAGAGTATTTTTCGGAGAGCTGAAAAACGAGGCCAACCAAGGGGTTCCGGATCTAAACCTTAGGGAGATTCTGACCATTCTGCCGCTGATCGTGATGGCCGTATGGATGGGCGTTTACTCGCAGCCCTTCCTTCGAAAAATGGATTCGTCGGTGCAGTTCATAGTGGATCGCATCGAAGACAGTCGACAAGATCAAATCTTCCGGGTGGAGAATCGTGGAAATTAACATTCTCTCGGTCGCTCCGGAAATCGTGCTATCAGTCGTTGGAATCATTCTGATGATGCTGATTCCGACCGTGGGCCGGGCGCGACAGGCGCAGCTCGGGTATCTGGCGCTGGCCGGCGTCGTCCTCGCACTTGCGGCAAGCATGCTCCAGTGGGGCGCACGGGATGTGGCCTTTTACGGAACGATATTTCAGGACGATTTCGCCCAGTATTCGAAGATTCTCTTCCTGGCCGCCCTCGGCTCCATCATTCTGATCTCGATTCATTACCTGCGGCAGGAAGAGCTGCTGAGAGCCGAATATTTCCCGCTTCTGCTTTTCTCCGGAGTAGGAATGTGTCTGATGGCGGCCAGCGCCGATCTGATCGTCACCTTCCTGGGCCTCGAAACGCTGTCCATCGCCACCTACGTGCTGGCCGGATACCGCACCAAGGTGATGCAATCGACGGAGGCCGCCATTAAATATTTTCTGCTGGGAGCATTTTCCACAGCATTCCTGTTGTACGGGGTTGCTCTGGTGTACGGCGCAACCGGGACCACAAAATACCTGGGAATTGCCCAGGCGATTTCCCAGTTCGACGCGCTCCCGACGGGCCTGCTGCTGGGCCTCGGTCTGATGGTGGTCGGATTCGGCTTTAAGATCGCTCTGGCTCCCTTTCACATCTGGGCTCCCGATGTTTATGAGGGCGCTCCAGTACCTATTACGGCGCACCTGGCGGTGGCCTCCAAGGCCGCTGCCGTCGTGGCATTTCTGCGGATCCTTTACCAGGTCGCTCCCGAATTGGGCTCGGAATGGTATGCGGTTCTCTGGGTCACTGCGGTTCTGACGATGCTGATCGGCAACGTCGCCGCCTTGGCCCAAACCAATATAAAACGCATGCTGGCGTATTCGTCGATCGCCCATGCGGGGTACCTGATGATCGGCGTGACAGTGCACAACCAATTGGGCGCCCAAGGCGTCCTCTTTTACCTGGTCGCGTACGCCTTGATGAGCCTGGGAGCTTTCACAGTCGTGCAGCTGATCGGGCGCAAGAATGAAGCCAGTGTTCAGATCGAAGACTACGCCGGCATCGGTTTCCGTTTTCCGTTCCTCGGCCTTGCGCTTTCGGTCTTTCTGGTTTCCCTGGCTGGAATTCCGCTGACGGCCGGATTTGCCGGCAAACTGTTCCTTTTTGCTGCCGCCATACAGAGCCAGATGTACTGGCTTGTGGTGTTCGCCGTCGTGGCTTCCGCCATCGGCGTTTATTACTACCTGCGAGTGATGGTCCTGATGTATATGCGGGAAGCTCCGGGAGAGATCGCACCCGTCGACCTGCCTGTGGCCGCCCGCGTCCTTCTGGTCGTGATGATCGCAGGTACGCTGATTCTGGGCATCTTCCCCGGCAGCATTCTCAGACTTGCAAGCGAGGCGATGCAGTTTTGAAGGACGTCAAGAAGAAACTTGAGGAAAAGATTCGAAAACTTGATCGGGAGCTTCGAGAAGAACTTCCAGAGGCGTTAAAAAAGGCGGTCGCTCTCGGCGACCTGCGCGAGAATGCCGAATATCAGACCGCCAAGCAGCGCCAGTCGATCGTGCAGGCGGAACTGGCAAACCTTCGCGCCCGCCTGTCCTCCCTATCCATGATCGATCTGGGCAAGATCCCCACAGGAAAGGCCTCCTACGGGTCCACCCTGATTCTCTACGATCTGGATACCGGTCAGGAAGTGACCTATCGACTGGTCACCAGCGAAGAGTCCGACGTCTCCAGCGGGCTGATTTCGACCACATCTCCGATCGGGCGCAGTCTCATGGGGCGGGTCGAAGGCGACGAAGTCGAGATCCAGACTCCAGGGGGGGTCAAACGCTTCGAAATCGTCAAGCTGAGAACGATTCACGATGTGGCGGGTTCGTAGAGGCCGCCTGACCCGTTCAGCTCAGGGGCCCGTCTGATAAACGGCCGAGCCGGCCAGGTAGTCACTTTTCAGGCGCTCGCCCAGAATGACGTGGTAGCCGTCCAGCACGTGCAGCACTTCGTAGGTGTCCTGACGACTGCCGTCTCGCGTGCGCACCAGGATGCTGCGACCTTCCTGAACCACCCCTTCGTCTGTGACGTGCAAGATCGTTTCGCCCTTGGAGGCGTCCAGGGAAACAGTCGTGACATATACCCATCCCTGCTGGGACCAGCCTGCACTGAGGCATCCAAGCAGAATCAAGACGGCGATCAGGCGCTGTTTTCGCATTCTGAATACCATTGTATTCGATGCCGAACAGGATTGTGTGACATGAATCACGCCGGTTCCATTGAAGCGATCTTCCGCAAGAGATTCCGCCGCTCCGTCGAGGCCGCGGCACACTTTTGGAGCGGGCGGGCGGGAGGCGCCCCGTGTGAATCTAGTCCGAGGGATCGTGTAAAATAAGCATGCAGATATCCATGAATGACTGGTTGAAGTACAGAAATTACGATCGGCGCACTATTTTCTGGGGCGCCTACGGCCTTCTCTTTCTGGGAGCCGTCCTTCTGGGGGGGCTGGTGGGGATGGTCTTCGGCTATTCGGTCGATCTGCCCAGGGTTCAGGAGTTGGAGGCCAATCAGCCGAGCGTCGTCTCCTACGTGTACGCGGACGACGGGCGCGTACTGGGTCAGTTTGCGCTGGAGCGAAGAATCCTCATCTCGTACGAACAAATTCCGCAAACGATTAAAGAAGCCATCCTGGCCGCGGAAGACGCCCAGTTCTTTTCCCATTCCGGCATCGATTTCCGAAGGATGCTGGCGACTGCGGTCAACAACATCATCCACTGGGACGGCAAGGGCGGTTCGACGCTGACGATGCAGTTAAGCAAAATGCGCTTCACCAGCACGGAAAAGACGCTGGAACGGAAGATCAAGGACATCCTGTACGCCATCGACATCGAGAAGAACTACTCCAAAGAACAGGTCTTCACCTTTTACTGCAATCAAATCCCATTGGGACACGGGACCTACGGGATCGCTGCGGCAGCCGAATTCTACTTTCACAAAACCCTGGACGAGCTGGACTTGGCCGAGAGCGCTCTGCTGGCCGGAATCACCCAGACGCCCGCGCGTTACTCGCCGATCCTGCACTCGAGCCGCGCCCTCACGCGCCGCAACTGGGTATTGGGACGGATGAAAGATGAAGGCTTCATTTCGGAGGCGGAGTTTCGCGAGGCCGTCCAGCAACCGATCGTCGTGCAGGACAGCCGGCCTGACGACTCTCCCGCCCCCTACTTTCTAGAATGGGTCCGACAGTACCTGGCTGCGAAATATCCGACCAGCGACATCTGGCAGGGAGGGCTTCGCGTCTATACGACCGTCAATTACGACATGCAGACTGCAGCCGAACGAGCGCTGCAGCAAGGCCTGATCGCCTTCGACCGGCAGAGGCGGGGATGGGCGGGCGCCGAATTCAACATTCTCGACCAAGGCGAAGACCTTTCCGAATACGCGCATCCGGCCTGGCGGCTGCTATTTTACGAAGGACAATTGATTCACGGCCTGACGCTCGAATCATCCGCTGAGTCGGCCACTGTCCGCCTCGGAAGCTTCATCGCCGAGGTAGGCCTGGACGAGATTGAGTGGACCCGGAAAAAGAGGGTCGATGAAGTCTTGAAGCCGGGAGACGTCGCGGTCTTCCGTTTGGAAGGAATCAACCGCGCCGAAAGGACGATCGCGGTGTCGCTGCAGCAGATCCCGGAGGCTCAGGGCGCCGTGTACGCCGTCGACAATCGAACTGGCGCGGTCAAGGCGATGGTGGGCGGCTTCGATTTCGAACGAAGCAAGTTCAATCGCGCCACTCAGGCGCTGCGCCAGCCCGGTTCCATCTTCAAACCGTTTACTTACGCGGCCGCCCTTGAGGCCGGTTACTCGCCGTTTGACCGCGTTCTGGACGCCCCCGTCGAATTCAGGGACGGGCTGGGCCGGCCCTACGCTCCTTCCAATTCCGATCACGAA
The DNA here is from genome assembly GCA_964484155.1 of uncultured Acidobacteriota bacterium. Classification (GTDB taxonomy): domain Bacteria; phylum Acidobacteriota; class UBA6911; order RPQK01; family JAPXNP01; genus DATKAT01. The sequence continues at coordinate 30,098 of CAZAEY010000002.1, read as the reverse complement.
TTCAAGGGATTGATCCCCATCCACCAGGCCCTGGCCGAATCACGCAATATTCCGACCGTCCGGCTGGCCAATGCCATCGGACCGCAAAAGGTTGTCGACATCGCTCAAAGGTTCGGGATTCGACGGAATCTTCCGCCCTACCTCTCCTTGGCGCTGGGCGCCGCCGAAGTCACGCTCAGCGAAATCGTTTCCGCCTTCAGCGCTTTCCCCAACAACGGCGTGCGCACGGAGCCGTATTTCATTCAGCGCGTCGAAGACTACAACGGAGTCACGCTGGAAGAACATCGCCCCAGGGCCCATTTTGAAGTGATGCGTCCGGAAATTGCCGACGAGATGATTTATCTCTTGCGTGGCGCGGTCCAGCGAGGAACCGGCCACATGGCCCAACAGCTCGGCCGCCCCGTGGCCGGAAAAACCGGCACCACCAACGATTTCACCGATTCATGGTTCGTCGGCTTCGTTCCCCAGATTACGGCCGGCGTGTGGATCGGACACGACACCAAGAAATCCCTTGGAAACCGTGTCTACGGTGCAACCTTGGCCCTGCCCATCTGGGTCGATTTTATGAAGGAGGCGCTTCAGGACCTTCCACCGGAAGACTTCCGCAACCGGCCGCCACGCGAGCCATTCTCAACGCAGATAGTGGATTCCGGCGGCACAACGGAGCCCTTTCCGAATCTTGAGCTCGATCCCCGAGAAGACGCGCCCGCGGGCCCGCCTTCGATCGAGGTCGAAGACATCACCCCCAACCCTCCCACTCGCTGAGTTCCGCCCGCTGCGCAGACTTGGGGCCTGTCGGAATTCGCCCGCGGAGAGGGCCGGCTGAAATAACTGCAGCAAGGCCGGCAGTTGATATAATAACGCCCGTGCAGATCAAGGCTGCTTCCGAATCACCGGCTGCAAACCGACACATCTTTCGTCTCATCGAACCGGAGCTTCGGGAAGTCGAATCGCGACTGAAGACGGAAGCGACCTCCCATCTTCCCCTGATCAATGAGATGAACGAATATCTGCACGACGGCGGAGGCAAACGCCTCAGACCAGCGCTGCTTCTACTTTCCTCGAAAGCATGTGGGGTCAGTGGGGAGCCTTCCCTGCAGTTGGCGACCGTCGTCGAGTTGATTCATGTGGCCACGCTGGTCCACGATGACATCATCGACAATTCGAGTCTGCGTCGGGGCCAGGCTTCCATCAACGCCCGGTGGGGCAACCAGATGACGGTGCTGTTCGGAGACTGGCTCTACATGACCGCCTTTTGGCTTGCTCTTCAAGAACGCAACTTTCGCATTCTGGACGTCCTGATCGACATCACGCGCAAGATGGTGGAAGGAGAGCTGATCCAGCTCGAATGCACGTATAGAGTCGATATCACTGAAAAGGAGCATCTGGCCATCAGCGGCTTGAAGACGGCTCATCTTTTCTCCGGCTGCGGACGACTGGCGGCGATCCTGGGAGGCCTTCCCAGCGAAGAGGAAGAGGCTCTGGCCGAATATGGCAGAAATCTGGGTCTGGCTTTCCAGTTGATCGACGATCTGCTCGATTACGCTTCAAACTCCCAGCTCCTGGGCAAACCGGTTCTAAAGGATTTGGAAGAGGGCAAAATCACGCTCCCGATCATCTACCTGATGCAGAGGGCCACGGAAACCGAACGGGCTCAGGTTGAAGACCTCGTCCAGCGAAGGGACTTCAGCCCCGAAAACAAGCGGCGGATTCTGGAAATGGTGCATCGCCGCCAGACCTTGGAGCCGGTGTTGCAGCTGGCCCGAAAACATGCTGAAGCCGCCCAGGAACAGCTCGCCTCCCTCCCCGAGTCTCTCTATCGCGACGCCCTCGAACACCTGCCGGCCATAATCCTCGAACGAGCGAACCCGAGCCCGGATCTGGAAAGCAGCGTGCGCTCCGGGATCCTTCCCTAGGAGTGTGTCCAAGAATTCTGCGGGATTGCTTTCCAGCGGCGTTATGATCCCGGGTCGGCTTTTTCGAAGAGGGTGAAGAAATTGCTGGAAGTCTGCTGGGCGACTTGTTGAGCGGTTGCGCCGCGCACTTCCGCCAAGGCTTCAACAACGCGGGCAGCGTAAGCGGGTTCGTTGCGCTTGCCGCGGTATGGAACCGGGGCCAGATAGGGACAATCGGTTTCGACAAGAATTCGATCCTCAGGTAAAGTTTTCACCGTTTTGCGCAGCGCGTTCGCGTTCTTAAAGGTCAGGATTCCTCCTATTCCAAAATAGAAGCCCCGTTCGAGGGCCGTTTCCGCCAGCGCCGGATCTCCGCTGAAGCAGTGCAAGACGCCGGACCGCTCGTCCCCTTTTTCGAAAAACCTTCTCAATACTTCGGCGGTTTCGTTTTCCGATTCGCGGGTGTGGATGACGATCGGCACGCTCAGCTCTCTGGCAAGCTCGATCTGCCGGATAAACGCCGTGCGTTGCATCTCCCTGGGAGAGTTGTCGTAATGAAAGTCGAGCCCGATTTCGCCTACAGCCACAGCACGCGGATGCGAAGCCAACTCCAGCAGCCTTTCTGCGACTGAATCCGACCATTCCGATGAGTCGTGAGGATGAACTCCGAAGGCGGCGAACACGCCGGGAACCGAGGCAAGAATTTCCAGCAACCGCCGCACCGATTCGGCGTCCTGACGGAGGCAGCCAATGCTCAAAATGCGGCTGACGTTTCGTTCTCGCGCCCTCTGCAGCACTTGATCGAAATCTTCTGCAAAGACGGGCGAATCCAAGTGAGCATGGGAATCTACGATTATCGGACTCACTTGAGACGGGTTCCGGGAGCAACTTCCTCGGTGAAGGTCACCAGCACCGGACGGTCCCCTTCCGCGGCAGCGACGATCATACCGTTGGACTCGACGCCCATCAGCTTGGCGGGTTCCAGGTTCGTAACAACAGCCACCAGCTTGCCTTTCAGGTCGTCCGGCCGGTAGGCTTTCGCGATGCCGGCCACCACCTGCCGCTCCTCTTCTCCGAGGTCTACCTGTATCTTCAACAGTTTAGAGGAGCGCGGAACCGGCTCGGCGGACAGGATCCGGCCGACGCGCATCTCCACCCGCGCAAAGTCGTCAAGGCTGATCCTGAGGCCGTCCTCCGTCGTTGAGGCGTCCTCTTCTCCGCCCGTTTCAACCGGGGGAGTCTCCTCCTCAGCGGCCGACTCGCTTCCGATGCTGATTTTGGCCGGGTCAAGTCGCGGGAAAACAGATTTCAGCTTCCCGATTTTTCCTCCGGCCGTCAACCCGCCCCAACTCAAATCGGAGATCCCGTGTTTGGAAAGCGGCTTCTTGACGCCGAGCTGGCGCAGGATTGCGGAGGCTCCGTCCGGTACGATCGGCCCCAGCAGGACAGCGACGACCCGGACCGTCTCAGCAGCGCAATAGAGAACCGTCCCCAGCCGTTCCCGCTTCGAGTGCTCTTTGGCAAGGGCCCAAGGTTCGTTGGCCACGATGTACTTGTTGGCGGCTGAAATCAATTCCCACACGTTATCGAGCGCCTTGCTGATGTGCAGCCGATCGAAATTCTGACGGTAAAGCTCGATCGTTTCCTGGGAGAATCGAATCATCTCGCCTGCGCCGCCCTCCACATCCCCTTTTTGGGGAATCCGCCCGTCGAAATAAGTCTCGATCATTTTCAGGGTTCGACTTGTCAGATTACCGATGTCGTTGGCCAGATCGCTATTGACCCGCTGCACTACGGCGCGCAGGGAAAAGTCTCCATCACCCCCGATCGGAATCTCACGGATCAGGAAGTACTTGATGTAATCGGCCGGCAGGATGTCGGCCAGATCGTCAGCCGTAATGAAGTTTCCCTTCGACTTTGACATCTTTTGTCCATTGACGGTCCACCAGCCGTTGGACAACACGTGGCGCGGAGGCTCCAGACCGGCTGCCATCAACATGGCCGGCCAGTAGACCGCATGAAAGCGCAGGATATCCTTGCCGATCAACTGAACGTCGGCCGGCCAACGCTCCTGAAAGGCCGCATCATCAGAGCCGTAGCCGATTCCGGACAGGTAGCCGGTCAGTGCGTCGAACCAGACGTAGAAAATATGCTGAGGATCCGAGGGAACCGGAATTCCCCATTTGAACGACGTTCTGCTGATGCTGAAATCTCTGAGTCCGCCTTTGACGAAGCTGACAATCTCATTCATGCGGGTCGCCGGAATGACGAAATCCGGGTTATCGTCAAAAAAGTTGAGCAGTTTTTCTTCAAAAGCGGAAAGTTTGAAGAAATACGACTTCTCGGTCATAAACTCGGTCTGGCGACCGCAGTCCGGACAGGTCTCGGCGTCCTCCGGAACGTAGGCTTCGCAACTGACGCAATAGAATCCGCTGTATTCTCCCAGATAGGTGAATCCGTTTTGCTCGATTTTCTGAAAGAGCTGGCGAACCGCCTTGAAATGCCGTTTCTCTGTGGTGCGAATCCACTCGTCGAAGTTCAATCCAAACCGTTTCCAGGCGACTTGAAAGGCCTTGCTGTACCGATCGGCGAGTTCCTGGGGTTTCAGCCCCACCTCTAGGGCAGCTCTTTCAATCTTCAGGCCATGCTCGTCGGTGCCGGTCAAGGCGCACACTTCGAAACCGTTCATTCGCTTGTAACGGGCGATCGCGTCAGCGATGACGGTCGTGTACAGATGTCCGACGTGGGGCACTCCGTTGACGTAATAAAGCGGAGTGGTCAGATAGAACTTCTTGCTCATTCCTGATTCTCTTCCCCAAACTTCTGCAGGACGACTCGTCGAACCTCTTTGAGCGGGTGCCCGCTCTTCTGCGCGAGTTCCCTCAAGTCCTCGAATTCCGGCGAGACGGTGACTGCTCGCTCGCCCAGCATTCCGACCTTGACCCGGGCCACTCCCCAAGGAGTCTCAACAATCGCAACTGTGCGTGTAAGCTTCCAGCGGGGGGTCTGCCCGATCCTGACTCCCAACGTCGTGGTTTCTTCGAAGAACAACCTCGCAAAACGCTCGCCGTCTTCGGGTCGACAGATCACTGAAAGGAGCCAGGCGGGCCGATCCTTCTTCATCTGCACTGGCGAATAGAAGACATCCAATGCGCCTTTCGAGAACGCCGCCTCCATAAAATATCCGATCGTTTCCGAGTCCAGGTCGTCGATATTCGCCTGAAGGACCCAGACTTCATCCATTTCAACCGGAAGCCCGCCCGAATTCTGTACGGCGGAGTCGGACCGGCGGTGTCCGAGCAACAATCTTAGCATATTGGGAATCTCCGAAAACTCGCGATCTCCGGCGCCCAGGCCGCTGCGAATAGAGGCCAGGACGGGAGGGCGATCGGCAACCGTGGCCAGCGCGGCTACGATCGCCGCTCCGGTGGGAGTAGTCAACTCCGACTCGACCGGACCAAGTCGAGTCGGAAGGTTGGCAACCAGCTCCAAAGTCGCCGGCGCGGGAACCGGCCAGGTCCCGTGAGAGAAGGTCACGGTCCCCCCGCCCAAGGCAAGAGGCGATGCGTAAAATTCCTCGACTTCGAAGTATTCGAAACCAATGCAGACGCCCACCACGTCGACGATGGAATCGACAGCTCCGACTTCATGAAAGTGCACTTGTTCGACTGGACTTCGGTGCACTTTTGCCTCGGCTTCGGCCAAAACCTTGAAGATGCGCAGCGAACGGGATTTGACCGCATCGGAGAGCATGCTTTGCTCGATCATGCTGCGAATGGCTCGATAGGTACGATGCTCCTGGTGCGAATGATGGGGATGATCCTCCTCATGAGGGGGGTGCGTCGAAACTGGATCTTCCGTCGATTCAACGCGAAAGTCTACGCCGCTCAGGCCCTGTCTTTCGACTCGCTTGGATTGCAGGCGGTATCCGGCTAGATCCAGCTTGCCGAGCTCGGCTTCAAGATGCTTCAATGGAAGGCCCAAATCGATCAAAGCTCCCAGAACCATGTCACCGGCCACGCCATTGAAAGCGTCAAAGTAAATGAGATTCGCCATCGCTTTGTTCCTATTTCGAGTAGGTCGACTTCAGCTTCGCTTCTGCCGCTCTGCCGCGCGGGCGAAGCGACCGCACCATTCTACAGAAGTGAGCGGGTTGCGCGAGAAGCCCATGGAGGAATCGCCCCGCATGCGAAGCGGCGCCACGGCCTTCAGGGCAATGAAAGCGTTTCATCCGCCGCCGGAGCCTCCATTCGGATTTGGTATCATGAAACGATATGCTGTTGGAGCGGGTTAGTCGGATCTCTGAGCACCTGCGCACTTTCGCCGCCGCTCATTTCGGCGTGAACCTCGGCGAACTGACAGTGGAAAAGCCTCCTCGGCTTGAATTTGGAGATCTGGCTTTTCCCTTTCCATTTCAACTGGCCAAGGAACTGCGTCTGCCGCCTCGAAAAATCGCCGAACAAATCGTCGCCGAAATAGACGTTCCGCCCGAGGTGTCAAGATTTGAAGCGGCTGGCGGAGGATACGTCAACGTTTTCTTCGATCGCTGGGAGCTTTTTCGGAGCCTGTTCCAGTGGGTCGGCACTACCGTCAACGGGGAAAATTCCAAAAAGATCATTGTCGAGCACACCAACATCAATCCAAACAAGGCGGCCCACATCGGCCACCTGAGAAACTCCACGCTGGGTGACAGTTTCGTTCGCCTCCTGAAGGCGGCCGGCCATCGGGTGGAGATTCAGAACTACATCGACAACACAGGCGTCCAGGTCGCCGACGTGGTCGTCGGCTTTCGCCACTTGCGCAATCTGACCCTGCAGGAAGTGGCATCGATCCCCGACCCGTTCGACTACTACTGCTGGGATCTGTACGCCGAAGTCTCGGACTGGTTTGGCAAGGACCCGTCCCGTCTGGATCTCCGCATGGAAACGCTTCACGCCATCGAGAGCGGAACCGGTCCTGCCGCCGAGTTGGCCGAGCACATTGCCGATCGAATCGTCTGCCGCCACCTGAAGACGATGAAGCGCCTCGGGGTTCATTACGACGTCTTGCCGCGGGAAAGCGAAATACTGCAGCTCCGCTTTTGGGACGAAGCCTTCGAACGACTGAAGCAGCGGGAGGCGATCGAATTCGTCACTGACGGTCCGCAGCAAGGCTGCTGGGTGATGCGCCTTCCGGGCGAGGACGGACGGCAGGACGAAAACAAAATCATCGTACGCAGCAATGGAACGGTCACCTATGTTGGCAAGGACATCGCCTACCAGCTATGGAAGTTCGGGCTGATGACGAAGTCTTTTCAGTACAGGCGCTTCTACCAGTACGAGAACGGCTCTTCAGTGTGGATATCGACGACGAAGGGAGAGCCGGAGGCGCCTGAATTCGGCAGCGGCGAGTTGGTTTACAACGTTATCGATGTCCGTCAGTCTTATCTGCAGAGGGTCGTCGTCCAAGGGCTGCGCAGTCTCGGCTACCGCGAGCAGGCGGATCGATCCGTCCACTTCTCCTACGAAATGGTCGCCCTTTCGCCAGCATGCTGCGAAGCGCTCGACATCGAGCTTTCAGATGAAGAAAAGGAGCGTCCCTACGTTGAGGTTTCGGGAAGAAAGGGCCTGGGAGTCAAAGCGGACGATTTGATCGACGCTCTGGAGCGAAAGAGCATGGCGGAGGTCCAGAAGCGTCAGCCCGATCTGGAAGAGCAGGCTCAGCAGTTGATCGCGCGACAGGTCGCCATCGGGGCGCTCCGGTATTTCATGCTGAGGTTTACCCGAAATTCCGTCATCGCCTTTGACTTCCAGGAAGCGCTGAGCTTTGAAGGGGAGACCGGCCCGTACCTCCAATATTCCATGGTCCGTTCCGGAAACATCTTTCGACGGCTTCAAGAGCAGAACCACGACTGGAATCTTGATGATTGGCGATCCTCAATTTCCCAGTCGTGGCCATTCGATTCGAAAACGCTGGAGTTGGAGGCGGACCACGAAATCTGGGCGCTGCTGCTGGAAGTCGCCCGCATCGAAGAGGTCGTTCAGCAGTCCATTTCCACTCTGGAAATCTCAAACCTGGCCAAACACGCATTTTCTCTGGCTCAGCAGTTCAATCTGTTTTATCACCGCCATCATATTCTCAACGAGCGGGACGCTCTGCGGAAAGACTATTACCTGGCCGTCGCGGACACGGCCAGGCGAGGCCTGCACACAGTGCTGGATCTGTTGGGAATCGAGGCGCCTGAAAGGATGTGATCCCTATCGGCATGAATTTGATTCTTGCGATCCTGTTCGGATTTCTGGGGCCTGCAGGCGCCACGTCGGCCAGCGAAGAGGAGCTGAACCTCGAAATGGTTCTGCCTGGTTCCGAGTACGAGCGATTCGTCGGAGAGTCCCGCTACCGCAACCGCATTCGGATTCTGCGCAGAGCCATGGAGCACAAGCTCCAGCAGCTTGACGTCTTTCTGGAACACGCAGAACGCGAGCACATGCTCCGGCTCTTGAGCGAGGTTCGCATCCTTTGCGACGCCGCCTTCGAGGAATCCGAAAATGAGGAAAACGCTCGCGAGTTGCGTCACCGTGAGGTCAAAAGGCTGGAAATCATGCTGCGCAAAACCATAGACGATCTGGAAAGGATGCAGTTGGTATTTTCCTTTGACGAGCGGCAGCCTTTCGAGGAGACCCGGGACAAGCTGATCGAGTTGCGAGCCCGCCTGTTGAGCCAGATTTTCGGCGAGGCGATCAGCGAGGCGGACGCGGAAGATCCTCTGCTGCCGATCGCGTACGGCTTCGTTCCGTCCAGTGCTTTCCGCGGGCAGGGGCTGGAAGCGATCGACCGCTTCACGCTCGAGGAGTTCGAGAAGGTTCAGGACGCCAGGAAGATTACCAAGCGGGTCGAGGTCCTGATGGAAATTGCTGCGGATCGACTAGAAGAGATTGAGCGGCGTCTCCAGGAAAGGGAGTGGAATCAAAAGGATCCAAACCCTCTCGAATACTTCACCTACCCCGATCTGCTGCACGCGTACTCCCGTGCCCTGAACAGCGCGATGGTCAATATCGACGAACAGGCCACCCGCAACACGGCGACTCAGAAGGACATCCACAAGTCTCTGGAAGAGTTGAATCGAAAAGTTCAGCAGTTTCTTCCGCAATTGAAAGCCTTGGAGGAATTCGTTCGAGAGCGGGAAGTCGGGGAGCTCACCAGGAAGTATCGGGACGCGGTCAAGGCGACTGAGACAGCCATCCAGGGATCTGTGTACGGACTTGGGGCCCCCGTGGAACCGTAAAGCGCCATGACAGGCTGACGGACATCAGAAGAAACGCTGCGGCCGCGTTCTTGCGTCGACCAGCCCTTTAGCAGCCCATGAAAGAAAACTCAGGACCGGCTCCTAGAATCGTCTCCATCGGCGCCGCCGTTCCTCCGTTTTCCGTCTCGCAGGAGGAACTGCGGGAGGCGGCGCGAGTCCACTTTTCTCGTGAGCTTTCGGAGGTGGACCGCTTGTTGAACGTCTTCGACAATGTCGAAGTCGAGAATCGTCACTTCTGCGTACCGCTCAACTGGCTGCGCAGTTCTCACTCCTTTGCCGAACGAAATCGGGAATATCAAAGCTGGGCGTTTCGCCTGAGCCGCGAAGCGATCGTTCGCTGCCTGGAAAAGGCCGACGTCGACTCGCGCAGCATCGATCATCTTGTGTTCGTTTCGTCCAGTGGAATGGCGACTCCCAGCATCGACGCCTCGCTGATCAACTCCTTGAACATACCCCCTACGGTTCACCGAACGCCCGTTTTCGGACTCGGATGCGCTGGCGGCGCCGCCGGACTAGCCCGGTCAGCCGAAATCTGCCGCGCCCGGGAGCGGACGGTGCTGCTGGTAGCCGTCGAAATTTCCTCTCTGACCTTTCAGGTTAACGATTTCGGCAAAAGCAACTTCGTGGCCGCATCCCTCTTCTCCGACGGCGCCGCAGCGGCTCTGATCACCTCGCGCGATTTCGGCCATGGACCTGTGCTGGTCGATGACCGGAGCTGGCTGTGGCCGGACACCCTGGATGCGATGGGCTGGAATTTTACCGACGGCGGCCTTCAAGTTGTATTCTCCAAGAGAATTCCGTTCATGATCCAGCAGCGTCTCCGAGAGACGATGGACCCGCTGTTACAGAACAATGGCCTCACGATGAGCGGAATCCGCCACTTCGTCCTGCACCCGGGGGGAGGCAAGATTCTGAAGGCTTATCAGAAATGCCTGGGAATCGATAGGGCGCAGCTTCGCTGGAGCCGGGACATTCTGGCGCGATTCGGAAACATGTCGGCGCCAACGGTATTGTTCGTGCTGGAACGATTTCTGGAAGCCGCCGAAGCGCAGAACGGCGACTGGGGACTCTGCGCAGCGTTCGGCCCCGGGTTCAGTTCCGAGCTCTCACTCCTGCGCTGGTGATTGGAGCCTGCTTCGCGCCTCCCGGGACGCCCAGGAAATTCCCGCAATGCCGGCCGCGCCGATCGATCCCATCAAGGGAAGGCGCTCCATCGTCATCCCTCCCAGCGAAAATACCGGGACTGGAACTTCTCGCACGACTGACTGCAGCATCCGGATTCCCAGCGGGGCCCTGCGATCCTTTTTGGAAAAGGGCCGCAGCACCGGAGACAGCAAAAGGTAATCGGCGCCCTCTTCGGCCGCTTGCCGAGCCGCGTCCGCCGAGTGCACGGAGCGGCCCACCAGAAACTCCGCCCTGCCGGCTTCGCGTCGCCGCAGGACAACTTCGGCGACCGGCTGCGAGGAAGTCAGGTGGACCCCGTCCCCGCCTTCCTCAAGAGCCAATGCAAAGTTGCCGTTTACGAGAAAGATTTTTCCGCTTTCGGAGGCCAGCTTGACGCCCAGTTGGACCAAGGGCCTGAGTTGGGGGATCGTCAGATCCTTCTCCCTAAGTTGAATCAGGTGTGCGCTCGTCTCGAACAGGAGTCTTAGATATTCCGGGGGAGACAGATCCGGGAACGACGCCTTGTCGGAGATGGCGTATCGAAGAGGAAAGCAAAGCTCAAGCCTTTTTAAAATAGTATCGAAAATTCGCGACTTCCCAGGTTCCAAGGATGATGTTGGCCAGGCCGAGTCCTGTGACGGCCCCTCGAAAGAAGTTGTTCAGAAAGATCGACTGAAGTTCCGGGTAAAGCTGCAGCAGTGAATTGTGCCGCCACACTTCCATCCAAGGGAAAATGACCAGAAAGATTCCAATTTCGAAGCAAAAGAGAACATATACGGAAAAGAAAACCTTATTGAGCATCGACCTGAACGGAAAGCATGTCGATTCGTTCTTCAATATCCCGGTAGCTGGAGTCCTTCTCCAGAATTTGACGATAACCCTTCAGCGCCTCATCAAGCTCCCCAAGCTTCTCGCGGGCGAATGAGGAATCGTAACGCAGCGCCTTCCACTCGAAATCCTTCAATTCGGGCAGCTCCAAGCCCCAATCGGCCCAATCCCTGGCCTTTTCATATTCGCCCAGACGGATGAAGGAACTCGCCAGCATACTACAGCACAGGATCTTGTGCGGGATGTTGCGATCGTCTTCAAATAATCGAAACGCTTCCGTAAATTTTTCAATCGAGTCTTCCAGCAGGCCCATCTCCTTGTAGGCCAAACCCAGTTCGTAGTGCGCCTTGGGGTCTTCTTCGGACGGTTCTTCATCGCTGGAGGAAACGTCGTATCGGAGAATCTCGTCCGTTTTATCCTCCCCCTCGTCGGTGAAAAGCTGATCGAGCGCACGATCGATCTGCTGGTCGAAGGAGACGTCCTCTCCTTCATCGGCAGACACCTCGGAAATTTCTCTCCCTGCCGACTGCGGCACGGGGACCATCGCCTTTTCCGCTCGTCGCAGAACTCGTTCGTCCTCAGGGAATTCCCGGACGAGAGTTGCCAGAAGGCTACGCGCCTCTTCTCCGTACCCCAGCTTCAAATAGAAATCAGCCTCTTGCAGCGCATCGTCCAACGAACCTTCAAACGGGCCAGCTTCCACCTGCTCCGCCGGGCTTCTTTTCGGAGCCTCGTGAGGTTCCTCTTGAGCGAAATCCATGTCGTCTTCGTCGGCTTCTTCGGCGCTCCACAAGCCCGACACGCCCTCCTGACTCAAGTCTTCGGATGGAGATTCTTCCCCGGAAGCCGAACGCAGAAAATCGTCGAAGCGCTGCAACTCGACTCGATCCGATCCGTTGACCGTGGATTTTCGAGATGCGCCCGAATCGCCCTCCTCGGAGCCGAATTGAACCGGTTCGGGAGAAAGCTCAAATCCGTTTGACTGCGTCTCTTCCGGCGAACGATCGCTTTCGGCTGGGGCATTGCCGGCCTCCCC
>CAZAEY010000002.1:0-17790 GCA_964484155.1 uncultured Acidobacteriota bacterium | reverse complement strand
CTGCGGCGTCGTCCAGAGACTGCAGCGCATGATCGATCTCAGGTCCGCCCAGTTCCAGACGTTGGGCCTCGTGCAGAGACTTCTCGGCCTCGTCCAGCCTTCCTTCGGCCAAAAATCTTTCAGCGGCCTCTGAAAACAATTTCCCGGCCTGGGCGCTTTCGCCCAGATGAGAGCAGAGCCTGCCCGCCTCCAGGAGGTGATGGGTGGAATCCGGATCCAGCTTGAGAATACGCTCCTGAACGCGAAGCGCCTCCTCCAGCTTTCCCCACGTTCGAAACCGGGCCGATAATCCTTCCAGGTGACGGACCGCCTCAGGAACCAGTCCCTGACGCTCGTACAGCTCCACCAAAAGGCCGCTGGTTTCAGCGTCCGCGGGATTGACCTGAAGGATCTTCTTGCAGACCGCCACAGCCTTGGCGCTGTAGCCTCCTTGCACGAATATGTCGGCGACTCTGCGAAATCGCCGCAGCGCGTCGTCCCTGCGCCCGTCCTTCAAGAGCAAGTCGCCCAGGGTGTTTAGTATGCCGGGGTCGTCTCCAGCAGACTGCAGCAGCTTCTCGTATTCACGAATCGCCTGGCCGAGCTTTCGACCCACCACCATTCGCTCGGCATTTCGCAATGTCTCGTATTTATCCTGCATCCGAATGTCCACGCCCCTATTATCCATCAGGACGGGGGTGATTTCGCAGTGACCCAGGTCACCGCGGGCACATCCTTTATCAGACTCCTCCGAATTCGGGAGTCGCCGGAATCAGTCCTGGACTCTATTTTCTAACCGGCGGCGAAAAACGGGCGCAGGGCGGCGCGGGCTGTGGCTACCGAATTTCGCGGATGCGGGCCGCCTTGCCCTTTCTCTTGCGCAGATAGTAGAGTTTGGCGCGCCGAACCCTTCCGCGCTTCAACCTCTCGACGCTCTCGATGATCGGGGAGTATAGTGGAAAGACCCGTTCCACGCCGTAACCGAAAGAGACTTTCCGCACCGTAAACGTGGACTGGACGCCGTTATTCTTTCTGCCGATGACGACGCCTTCGAACGCCTGGATTCGAAATTTGTCGCCTTCCTGAATACGGACGTTGACCCGCACCGTATCTCCGGCCTTGAAAGTAGGCAACTCCTTCTCCATATACTTTCGTTCCACTCGCTCGATCATGTTCATGACTGTTCTCCTTCGCCAGTCGCATTCGATTCGGTCAACAAATCCGGGCGCCTTCGACGAGTGTGCTGCAAAGCCTGCTCTTCCCGCCACTTGCGAATCGCCTCATGGTCTCCCGAAAGCAGCACTTCCGGAACCCTCCATCCCCGAAAATCGGCCGGTCGGGTGAACTGCGGGTGCGCCAGAGCTTCATCCATAAAGGAATCCTTCAAGACCGACTCTCCTTCGCCGACAACTCCCGGAATCAGTCGCGCGACGGCGTCAACCACGACGGCAGCCGCCAATTCTCCACCTGAAAGCACGTAATCCCCGATGGAAATTTCCTCGTGGACCAAGTGTTCAGCCACCCGATGGTCGACCCCTTCGTAACGGCCGCACAGCAAGAGCAGTCGGGTCTTTAAGGATAACTCTTTTGCCTTTCTCTGATCAAACCGGGCGCCCGACGGACTCAGCAGCGCTACGTGAAACGCCTCCCGCTCGGCTTGAGTCAAGCTCTCCACAGCGCGAAAGAAGGGTTCCGGCTTCATCACCATCCCGGCGCCGCCGCCGTAAGGGCGATCATCGACTGTTCGGTGACTGTCCTCCGTAAACTTCCTCAAATCTATGACTTCGATCTGCAGAAGCGACTTTGTCCGGGCCTGGCCGACGATGCCGAATTGGAAGACGCTGTCGAAGAAACTCGGGAAAATCGTGAAAATCCCGATCTTCATTTCTTCCGCGCGTCCCCGCCGGAGCCTTTTTTTCCGATCGAATCGGAGGCCAGCTCCCGCAAGCCGCGGGGCAAGACAACTCGGATCCGTCGCTCGGCCACATCGATATCCTGAACAATTTCGGAAACCATGGGAATCATCAGCTCCCGGCCCTCGGGCGTCCGCACCACCAGATTGGCGGCCGCCTCGCCGGCTTTGAAGAGATCGACGACCTGGCCGAGGAGCTCTTGCCGCTCCCAGACCGCGCAGCCTTTCAAATCGTCGTTATAGTAGGTGCCGGCTGGCAGCTTTATGCGCTCTTCCTCCGGCACGCGGATCTCACAACCGATCAATTCGCTGACTTCTTCGGGACGGTTGCGCCCGGCGAATTTCAGAATGATGCGATTTTGGTGGAACCAGAAATCCTCCAGCCGCTCCTGCGAACTATGGGAATCCGACTCCAGCCGGACAGTCTCCATCCCTGAAAAACGCTCCGGGAAATCGGTGAGGAGTTCTGCCGCGACCTCCCCGCGAACTCCCCTCGTCTTCACGATTCTGGCGATGGCGACGGAGGGCTTCAATTACTCGAGAATTTCCAGCACGAATCGTTTTCGAAGCTTCATTCCGGCGGCCCCCAGAATGGTCCGGATGGCGCGCGCGGTTCTGCCCTGCTTCCCAATCACCTTGCCCAGATCCGGCTGCGCCACCCGAAGCTCGAGCACCGTGGTCTGCTCGCCTTCCACTTCGGTCACTTGGACTTGATCAGGACTGTCGACTAGCGCCTTGGCGATGTTCTCGACCAGTTCTCTCATACATCCTCCTGGAATCGGGATGCTGGATCCGCGAACTTCTATCTATGCATTCTGCTCCACAGCCTCTTCCTGTTCGGGCGGTTCGGCCTGCTGCTCTCGAAATCTCCTGATAATCGTTCTGACCGTTTCAGTCGGTCGAGCGCCCTGTTCGATCCAATGATCGACTCGATCCAGCTTAAGGTGAAGCCGTATCGGATTCAGCGCGGGGTTGTAATATCCGACTATTTCGACAAAGCGTCCGTCGCGGGGACTGTCCTTTTCAGCTACTACGACTCTGTAATGGGGATCCTTCTTGGCCCCTTTGCGAGATAAACGAATTCTAAGCACCTGAAGATCCTCCTAGTAAACAATTCATGTTATCAAAATCACGATTTGAACGGGAAGTTTAATTTGGACAGCGCTTCCGCGCCCGGAAAGCCCTTGCTCATCTTTTTCATCATCTTTCTGGCCTGAATGTACTGCTTGACCAATCGGTTGACTTCCGAGACCGGCCTCCCGCTGCCTTTCGCGATCCTCTTTCGCCGGGAGCCATTGATAATTTTGTAGTGCAGCCTTTCGCGCGGCGTCATCGAGTTGATGATGGCCTCGAAATGGGAAAGCTGCTTTTCGTCCACGTGAACGTCCTTGACCCCTTTGAAAGGACCGATCTGGGGGAGCATGCCCAGCAACTGCTCCAGCGGGCCCAGTTTTCGAATCTGTCGCAACTGCTGGCGGAAGTCATCCAGCGTGAACTCGTCGCGCCGGATCTTCTGCAGCATTTCCTCTGCCTGTTGCTCGTCGACAGCCTCCTCGGCCTTTTCGATCAGGGAAAGTACGTCCCCCATTCCCAGGATGCGCCCGGCCAGTCGCTCCGGGTGAAAGACCTCGAGAGCTTCGTACTTCTCTCCGACGCCGATGAACTTGACCGGAGTACCCGTGACGCGGCGAATCGAGAGGGCGGCGCCGCCGCGGGCATCGCCGTCCATCTTGCTCAGGAGGATGCCGCTCAGTTGAAGCCGCTGGTTGAACTGATCGACCGACTTGACGGCGTCCTGACCGGTCATGGCGTCCGCCACGAAAAGAATTTCCTGCGGCTGGAGCCTTTCCTTCAGGGCGCTCAACTCCTCCATCAGTTCCTCGTCGATGTGCAAGCGGCCGGCGGTGTCGACGATCAACACGTCGTAGCCCATGTTGCGACAGTGGCTCAGCGCCTGCTCGGCTCGCAGGATGGGATCGGCGTGGTCGGCTTCGAAAACCGGCGCCTGAATGGCCCGGCCTATGACGGAAAGCTGCTCGATTGCTGCCGGACGGTACACGTCTGTCGAGACCATCAATGGACGCCGGCCCCTGGATTTCAGCCAGTACGCAAGCTTGCCGCTGCTGGTTGTTTTTCCGCTCCCCTGCAGACCGACCATCAGGAACGTCGATGGAGGGCTCTTGGCGAAGCGAAGCCCTTCCGGCTCTTCGCCCAGCATCCGGATCAGTTCGTCTCGAACGATCTTGACGATCTGCTGGGCGGGGGTCAGACTCTGATAAACCTGCTGTCCGACCGCCTGCTCCCGAACGCCCTGAAGGAATTCCTTGACGACCTTGAAATGGACATCCGCTTCCAGAAGGGCGATACGGATTTGCCGCATCGATTCCTCCAAGTGCCGCTCGGTGACGCGGCCTTCTCCCTTCAGGTCACGAAGCACCTTCTGCAGTCGATCCGACAAGTTGTCAAACATTACGATTCACACGGAACTT
The DNA here is from genome assembly GCA_964484155.1 of uncultured Acidobacteriota bacterium. Lineage (GTDB taxonomy): Bacteria > Acidobacteriota > UBA6911 > RPQK01 > JAPXNP01 > DATKAT01. The sequence goes on along the minus strand of CAZAEY010000002.1, from coordinate 13,410 downwards.
TCAGGAAAATGGCTTCGAGGTTCGAAAACTTTTATTTTATCGAGGCTTCGCAAGCCGTGTCAAAACCCGGGCCCTCGGCTGCGGTCAGCCGTCCCGACAATCCGCGACTGTCTATCGCCGTCGCCAAGCAAGCTACAATGGAGCCGATATGAAGGATCTGATCGTGGGCACCGCTGGTCATATCGATCACGGAAAAACTACGCTGGTTCGAGCACTGACCGGTATGGACACGGATCGCCTGAAGGAGGAAAAGAGGCGCGGAATCACGATCGACATCGGTTTCGCTCATTGCCCTTTGGGCGATTACCGCGTCGGCTTTATCGATGTACCGGGACACGAAAGATTCGTCAAGAACATGCTGGCGGGAATCGGAGGAATTCAGCTGCTCCTGCTAGTCGTGGCCGCCGAGGAGTCGGTGATGCCGCAGACCAGGGAGCATTTCGAAATCTGCCGCCTGTTGAACATCCCGGCCGGACTGATCGTCATCACCAAGATCAACGGCGTCGATCGCGAGTTGCTGCACCTGGTCGAGGAGGAGATGCGGGAACTGGCCCGCGGTTCATTCCTGGAGGGGAGTCCGGTGGTTGCCGTCGACAGCCTTTCCGGAGAAGGGATCGACCGCCTGCGCGAGGCGATGCTTCAGCAGATTGAGGGGTTGGAGAAGCGCGGCCTGCTGAATCGCGATTTCGGCCGCATCTTTCGCCTTCCCATTGATCGGGTTTTCACAATCAAGGGATTCGGCACCGTTGTAACGGGGACGCCGGTTTCCGGAGAGATCTCCAAGGACCAGACGCTGACAGTTTATCCGAATGGAAAACGGGTCAAGGTGCGAGGGATCGAAATCTTCAATCAGCATGCCGATCAAGCGCGGGCCGGCCAGCGTACGGCGCTGAATCTCGCGGGCGCGGACCGAAGCGAGCTGGAGCGGGGGATGGTTCTGGCGGCCCACCCCTCTCTGAATTCCAGTCTGGCCCTGGACGTCCTGCTGCGCCTGCTTCCGACCTCCCCGGACCCGATCAAAGCCGGCAGTCCGGTTCGTTTCCACATAGGAAGCGCCGAGCTGATCGGAAGAGTCTTTCCGCTGGAGGGATCCGAAATCGCACGCGGCGAACAGGCGCTGGCTCAGCTCCGCCTGGATGCCCCGGCGCTGGCCTTTCCAATGGATTCTTTCATCATCAGACGCTATTCCCCGGCGGTCACGATCGGGGGCGGCACGGTGCTGGACGCCCACCCATCCCGCCATCGAAAGAAAGAACTCCAGACGCTTCTGCCGACTCTCCAACGTCTCCAGCGAGCGTTCGAAGCGAATCCCGAAGATGCGGCCCGGGCCCAGCTCAAGCACCTGGTAGAGCGAAGGAGGACGGCCGGCGCCGACGAATCCTACCTGATTTCACGCTCCGGCTGGAATCGGGAGGCCCTGCAGGAAACTTTGCCTCACGTGCCCGGCGTCGAAATCGTCAGCCTTGATCCGCTTATGGCGATTTCCATCGCAAGCCTGGAGGAAACGGGACAAAAGGTGATCGAATTCCTAAAGACTTACCACAAGCAACACCCCCTTTCCCCAGGAATTTCCAAGGAAGAATTGAAGCGCAGGTTTCTGGATCGCGCCTCCGCCCCCGCGTTTCAGCATTTTCTGGAGCGGCTGATTGGCGAAGGCCGGATCCGCGCAGACGCCAGCATCCTCGCGCTGACCGGAAGGGAGGTTCGGCTCACCTCAAACCAGGAGAGCATCCGATCCGAAATCATGCAGCGCTTCGAACGCTCCGGACTGGAGAGTCCTTCCCTGGACGATTTGTCCAGAAAGTCGTCCTTTTCGGAAGCTGAAATTCGGGAAGTCTTCTTTTACCTGGTCGCGAGTGGAAAGCTGCAGCGTGTCCACGAAGACTTGTATCTGCCCCCGGCCGAGATCGAACGGATGAAGACGCGCCTGCGGGCCGAGTTGGCCGAAAAGCCGGAGTTCTCTGTCTCCGACTTCAAGGAGATTTTCGGTTTGACCAGAAAATACGCCATCCCGCTGCTCGAATTCCTGGATCGCGAAAAAGTCACTCGCCGGGCCGGAGAGCAACGGCGGTTGGTCGGCTTCTGAACCGACAGTTTTCCCGAGGATTCCACCCGATGAAGAAAAAAACTGAAACGAATTCTTCCACGTCGAATCTGTTTGCTACATGAGAGTTCGCATCCTGCTTCTAATCGCTCTTTTTTCCACGGCTTCGCTTTCCTGGCTTGCCGGCTCCGCAACCCGCCAGCAACGTGAAGCGCTGCTGGCCCTTTCGGAATCCGTTTTGGACAGGATTTCGCAGATCCGGCAGCTGGAAATCAAGACTCCCGTGGCCCGCGGGATCCGCTCGCGCGAACAGGTCCGTAGCTACCTGCTGGAGCGGATTGAGAAGGAGTACCCCCCGGATCAAATACTGGCCGAAGAGACCGCTTTGAAGACGCTTGGACTCCTCCCCGCTGAGATCGATTTGATGGAAGCGCTAGTCGAGTTGCTCACCGAACAGATCGCAGGCTATTACGACCCTTTCAAGAAGACTTTTTACATAGCAGACTGGATCCCGATCGGAATCCAAGAAGCGATTATGGCGCATGAGTTGACCCACGCACTCCAAGACCAGCATTTCGATCTGACGCAGTTTCTTTCTCGCGTTGAAGACAGCGACGACGAGACGTTGGCGCGCGCCGCCGTCGTCGAAGGTGAAGGCCTGGCTATGATGTTGGAGTATACGATGCGGCCCAGCGGGCAGAAATTTGCGCAAGTCCCCGGGCTGCTGGAGCTGCTGAAGGCTGATTTGTCGCGCATGAACGCTCAGTACCCAGCCTTCGCGGAAGCCCCCTTCTATATCCGCGAAACGCTGCTGTTCCCATACGTCTACGGCGCGGCGTTTCTGCAGGCTTTCCTGAAAGATCGCCCCTGGGGAGAAGTCGACCGATTGTACGAAAACCTGCCGCGCTCCACCCGGCAGATCCTCCACCCTGAGGACTTCCTTGAAACTCCGCACGTGCCGACCCCTGTGCGGCTGGATGAGTTCCGCGTCGGACTGGACGCAGATTGGACTTCGGTGTACGAAAACACTCTCGGGCAGTTCACTATCTATCTTCTGCTCGCGCTGCACCTGGACGAGGCCGTCGCGCTGACCGGCTCCCGCGGGTGGGACGGCGACCGATATGAGGTTTTGACCGATTCCAACGGAAACCGAATGCTGTTATGGCGCACCCTGTGGGAAAGCGAACAAGACGCCGGCGAGTTTCAGGAAGCGTACAGCAACCTTCTCCGTAGGAAGCATCCGAGATCCGACGAAGATCTGGGAGGGCCGTCGGGCACATTGCGAAACGCCGCAGTGGACGCCGCCGTTACCAGAAAGGGGCGATGGGTGGAGATTCGAAAGCAACACTTCCTTGACGCTCCCGATACGGACGCATCGGGACGACACTATTCCCCGCAAAGTGAACCAGCCCGTATTTCCGAACCGCCTGCGGCTCCGATCCAAGCGCGGCCCGCCCGGAATGGTTTGACACACTGACTTCGGGGGGAGTATGATTCTCTTCGGGTGGAACAGTTTATGAACTTGCTTGCGATCGGCCTTGGAATTCCGGAACTGGTCATTATCCTCGTGATTGTGATCGTCTTGTTCGGCGCTAGCCGCCTTCCGCAGATTGGAAAGGGTCTAGGCGAGGGCATCAGCAATTTCAAGCGGTCGCTCCGGGCCGGCCAGGACAATAAGCCGGACAACGATTCGTAATCGGCCGTCGCAGGTCGAGTTCAGATCGACATCTTCCTTAAGACTCGCAACCGCCTTTTCCAGTTCGAATTGACGCCGATCCACTCCATGGGTTCGACCCTTCTGAGGTGTTTTCGAATCACCGGAACCACGCGATGCACTTCAAAAAGAGGAGTCACCAACTTCAATTTCGGAGCGATCGCCGCAATCGGGCTGTCGGGAAAATAGCCGGATCTGGCCAGATCGCCCCTCCGCACGTGTTCCTGCACCCGGTCCCGGTATTCAAGGCCCTGAAAGACGATTTCCAGGCTCTTCTCCACCTTGATTTCCATGACCACCGGGATTCCTGAAACGTCTGCCGTCAAGATGTCGAGAATCCCCCGTTCGCCGTCCAGAAATGACGGGACCTGGCAGTAGAAGGCGTCGCCAAGCGTGGCGTCGATTTCGAGCCGCCTCCTCAAGATCTCGGATTCCAGCCAGCGTTCCGGCATAAAGCGATACCAGGCTGACGCCGGGTCCGGAGGGGGAAAGCTCCTGCAACGGACGACATCCGCCAGGTGCCGCTCAAATTCGCTCCACTCCCTCCCCGACCATTCCGCCGGCTGGAAGAAGTCAAACCAGCAGGCGCCGCCGTCCTCCCAGGCGACAGGAAGCCCGCGAAATGAAAGCTCCCAGCGACTGCTGCGGAACAACAGGTCCAGATCCGGAAAGCGATCTCGAATCTCCGAAAGCTCCGCCTTTCCTTGTCCCTGAAATGGGTAGACCACGTAAGCAGGGTCGATCGCGGAGACGGAAACGGCGCGGGGAAATATCTGCTTGCAGTCCGGCGTTTGGAGGCTTCGGTATCGATAGCATTCCAGCGGAATCGCCAGATGATCGAGGAGCCGAACCAGGCGTTCCCCCCAGTCTCCTGGAATCAGTATGGCGACTCTGTCCAGCCCGCGCCCCTGCAGGCTGTCCCACCAGAGCGCTACCGACGCCAGCAACCGGTGGACGAGAACCTGACCGACTCCGGGAAATACAGCAGCAACGGCGATCTCGGGGCGCGTTCGGCCCATCAGAATTCTCAGGAAAGCGCCGCTCTGATGGCGCCGGCGATCGTTTCCGCTCAGCACCCGGAGAGGTTGGAGCGGTCGAAACAGCCGCCCGACCAAGTTCAGCAACGCAGGAGTCTGCTCCTTTCGCCTCCCCGGCGCCGTACGGCTTCCAAACAGCTTGCAGGAGCCGCCTCCACGCAAGCGCAGCTCCACTCCTCCCTGCGCGTATCGAAATCCCGCGATCCGCCGCCACCGCCCGCGCCAGAAGACCGCAGGCGGATTCCAGCGCAGACGCTTGACATCGACTTTCCGCTTCTCAAGGTAGCTCCTGAGGGCGTCGACATCTTGAAAGAGCATCTGGTATATTCCTCTTCGTCTTTAAACGTCCGAGGACGCTCTTTGAGCGAACAAATCGTTCTTTTAACTGAATCATTTCGCAAGTTCGCCGGCGCAATTGCAGCCAAGGCTTTCGAATGGATCGCGAGGGAAAATGGGGTTCTCCACAGACGCCATACACGCCGGACAAAAGCCTGATCCGACCACCGGATCGGTAACGGTCCCGATCTATCAGACGTCCACCTACGTCCAGGAAGCGCTGGGTCGACACAAGGGCTACGAGTACGCCCGCACCCAGAATCCGACGCGCGCAGCGCTGGAAGCCAATGTCGCCGCTCTGGAAAAGGGGCGCTTCGGGATCGCCTTTTCCTCGGGGATGGCTGCTATCAACGCCTTGGCGTCGCTTCACCAGGCCGGCGACCACTTCGTCGTCTCGCGCAATGTCTACGGCGGCACCTACCGCCTGTTTGAAAACATCCTTGCGAAATTCGGTCTGGACTTCAGTTGGGTCGACACCACCGATCTGAAGCAAATCGAGAACGCGCTGCGCCCGGAAACCCGGCTGCTGTTCCTGGAGAGTCCGACCAACCCGGTGATGGCGGTGACCGACATTGCCGAAGCCTCCCGCGTGGCTCGCGAAAGGGGCGTCCGCGTGGCCGTCGACAATACGTTTCTGTCCCCTTATCTGCAGCGCCCCTTGGAGCTGGGGGCCGACGCGGTCATCCACAGCACGACCAAGTTTCTCAACGGGCACAGCGACAGCGTCGGTGGAATTCTGGTCGTGCGAGATTCCGAGTTGGCAGAATCCATCCTGTACGTTCAGAACGCCGCCGGCGCCATCCTGAGTCCATTCGATTCCTGGCTGGTCCTGCGAGGAACGAAAACACTCGCCGTCAGAATGAAGCAGCACGAGGCAAACGGAAACGCCGTTGCGGACTTTCTGGAGCAACACCCGAAGGTCCGAAAAGTCTACTATCCGGGTCTCCCGGATCACCCGCAGCACGAGCTGGCGCGTAGGCAGCAGTCGGGTTTTGGCGCATTAATCGCCTTTGAAACGGGGTCGCTGGAAAACGCAGGCGCCGTCCTGAACCATGTCAGGCTGTGCAGCCTGGCCGAAAGCCTGGGCGGCGTCGAGACGCTGATTTCGCATCCCGCCAGCATGACCCACGCCTCGGTTCCGAAAGAGGATCGCGAGCTTTTGGGAATCACCGACGGTCTGGTCCGAATTTCGGTCGGCATCGAGGACGTGGAAGACATCATCGAGGATCTACGCGGCGCCTTGGATCAGATCCAGTGAGATCGGAACCGCGCGCACGCCGACCTCCCCTGATCCGATTTTCCATTTTCGCCTGCTGTTCGATGGCGGTCCTGATCCAATGCAGCGGCAATGCCGGCCCTTCCGCACTGCAGGAGCAGGAGCGGGAAACTGCTGCCGCAGCCGCTTCGGTTCCGGACGAAATGGCCCGGGTTCCAGCGGGACAATTTATTTTCGGAACGGATGAAGAAGGATTCCAGACTTACGTTTCGGGAATGCGAGTCTCCTTTCCCGGAATGTTGGACGCGATTCGAACTCGTTTCATCGTTCCGCAGCAGATTCTCGAACTTCCCGCTTATTCCATCGACCGATTCGAAACCACTAACGAGCAATTTGCGGCCTTCCTCGAATCAACCTCCTATCGGCCGGATTCCGACGCTGATTACTTGAAACACTGGGACCTTCCAGGCCGGCGGCACCCGGAATGGGCCGGCCCATTTCCGGTGGTGTGGATTTCTCGGAAAGACGCTCAGGCGTATTGCGGGTGGCGGGGGGCCCGCCTCCCCACCGAGCAGGAGTGGGAAAAAGCGGCCCGCGGGGCATCGGGACGCCTCTTTCCCTGGGGGAACGAAATCGAATCGGGAGACGAAGCCAACGCCGCCTCCGAACGGCTCGAACCGGCCGGCAATCGTCCCGGAGACGTCTCGCCCTACCAGGTTTACGACCTGGGAGGAAACGCCTCGGAGTGGACCTCCACACAGGTTTCGGCTTCGGGACAGGATCTGGCGGTGGTCCGTGGCGGATCGTTTCAGGGGGGCTACAACGAAATGCTGACCTTCAACCGCACCCTGACCGCCCCAAACGCCCGGCAGGAAAACCTCGGCTTCCGCTGCGCCGCAGATCGATGACCGTTCGGCCCGCTTCTCTGCGAATCCCCCCCCACGTCGCTGCGCGCGTGGCCTGACATTTCCATCAGCAGCTGCGAATCTTCAGATCAGAACGCAGGGAGGCGTTCAAGCAAGCGAACCCGACAAAGCGCCGGATGCCAGAGCGACGGGGCGGAAGCCCCCCGAGTTGCTGTACGGGCGGCGTGCATTCGCCCCGCGCGGAGGCGTGGGATAGCCGGCGAACCAAAAAGCCAAGCCCGGGAACCGTGCGGCGCGAACAAAGCCCGAATCCGTTCCATATCCCGGCGCCTGACCGGCCCAGCACAACTGCCAGAGCGACCGCCCCCGGCGCATATCAATTCTTGCCAAATCCCCGCGAGATTCCGGGGGCGGTTGACCGTTCCGGAGAGACGCAAAATTCAAAACCGACCGCGCGAGCACCGGGCTCGGATGCCAAGCGCGAGGCAATCGACAACCTGAGGCGAGCCCGCAGAGCCCAGCCCCAGGGTCAGCGACTTACGGGACGTCCCCCGTGGGGTTGGAATCGCAACCTGAGGTAGCTTTCACATCGGGGGGACAGGCCATTCGGCCGATCGGCGGCGGCTATTCCGAGCCTACTTCCCCAGAAGCTCCTGAAGCGCCAACCGCGTCTTGGGCAGCAGCTCCGGTTCGTCGAAGTATTGGGTCACGACGGCCAGCGCCTCCTCGGCGGTTTCGATATTGAGGCGACGTAGAAGGAAGCGCACGTCGTCCAGATCCTGAAACTCTTCGCCGAGTCGCATGGCCGCGCATTTCATGGCCAACAGGTAAGCGGGTCGCGCCACGAAGACGCGCAAGTTGGGAAGCTCCAGAAACGGCTCGAACTCGGCACGCGCGCCCAGGTAGGCTTTGACGGCGTCGTTCAGCCATCCGGTCGGTGCGCCCGTCTTCGAGGCCACCCGCTCCGCCGCTGCCCGGATCGCTTCGGCCGGCTCGAAGACGGCGTCGACATCCTGCGTGGATTCTCGGGACCCAAAAGCCAGACACATCACGGCGCCTCCAACCACGCAGACCTCTCCTTCGACGCCCCGGCGGGCCAGCTCCGCGTTCAGAAGCTGGAACAGGCGCAGGATTTTCGCTCGGCTCAGCTTCGGCACCGGACCTCCCTTTCAGACACGGTCTCCGATCGTCGCATCGACGAAAATATTGCGGCGCTTGAAGGCGACCGGGGAGGCCCGAAGCAGGTGGGGCCGCAGGATTTTCAGCGGCGCCGCGAAATAAGGCCGCTTCAGCGGCGGCGTCTTTCCGGCCCAAGCGGGCGGCGGGACACCCTTCTGCCGCGCCGCCTCCTCGATCATGGCCGCCACGTAGTTCCGCCACAACGGCGAAAGCCCCGTCACGTCCGCCTGCGCGACCGCCTCTTCGAACTCCTCCGGAAGCAGCCCGGTCAGAAAGTCGTTGAGCTCCGCCAGCGCCCAGCGCCGAACTTTCGCCTTTCCAGCCGCCTGGAGGATTCGATCGAATTCCGCTTGACGGCTGGGCAGGGCGCGCGAGAGCACGTATGCGGAAAGACTCTGTCCTGATCTTCCGGCCAGTCGCTTCAGCGCCGCCTTCTGACGGGGCGTCACCCGGATTTGAATCTGCTCGGATCGGTTCGTCATGGGTCGATTATCACCTGCGGGCGTCCAAAATGTCAATACGTTTGTCATGACAGTCAGGTCAGAGTAGGTTGAGCCGGCGAGAAACTGGCGCAGCGTGAGATACGCGCAGGCCATCGCGCTCCCACTTTACGGGAGGTGGCGTGCGCGGTGGGGCGTGAGCCCCGCAAGCCCGTCCAGCGGCGGCGTGATTGAGCCTCCCGCGGGAGCGCGGGGGTCGGCGGGCGTTCAGGGACCTTTAAGCCCGGGAACCGGGCGGCGCTTCCGGCGCTGAAGGCACCGTACAAATCGACAACCTGGGGCAAGCCCGAAGAGCCCAGCCCCAGGTCGGCGACGGGCGATCCGATTTGTGCTGAAAGCAGAATCGAACGCAAGCACAGGCCGTCGGACGAAGCCGTCACTCGGTCTGCTTGCGGACCCAGTCCAGATAGGGTTCGTGGCCCTGCTCGATGGGGAAGGAGACGGCTTCGGGAACTTCGTAAGGGTGCAGCTCGGTCAGTCGCCGAATCAGTTGGGGCAGCTTCGCTTCAGAAGTTTTCAGGATCATGAGGTATTCTTGGTCCCGCTCGATGTTTCCTTTCCATCGATAGATGGAGAGGAGACCGGGTAAGATGTTGACGCAAGCGGCCAAACGCTCCTCGAGAAGGGCGCCGGAAATCTTTTCGGCCTCTTTCAGATCGTTGATGGTTGAAAACAGGATGTAAATGCCGTCCATAGGAACTCCGCGATGAGAATGAGCCGCAAAGCAAAACGGGAACTGAGTTGGATTCTGTTGATTCTCGCCTGCGCTCCCTTCCTGTACCTCTTAATATACGGCGACGGCGGCTACCTGCAACTGCGGAGCCTGAATGAGGAGCTGCACCAGATGCAAATGGATCACTTAGAGCTGAGAAGGCAGCGCCAGAGCCTGCAGGAGCAGATCGAAAAGATCCGGACCGACCCGGAGGAACTCGAACGGATCGCCCGGGAGCGCTATAATTTCGCACGCCAAGGCGACATCATCGTCAACGTCCCCTAGCAGCCGGGTTACCGACTGCTCGCCGGCTACCGCTTTACATCCACCCGGGTTTCCAAGGTTTTGGTACGCGGCGGCAAGCATACCGTTTCGCTGCACAGCATATATCGTATTTCAACCTGCAAGCGGGCCGGACCCTTCGGAGCGGTCTCGCGGACTCGATACGGGACTTTGAATTCGACCCGGTCCTTGAAATAGTTAGTCTCCATTTGAAAATTCGGGTCGAACCATACGATCGGGGAAGGCTGCGTGGCGGGTCCATCCGGTTCAATCGAGTCGTCTTCGACGACCGCGATGGTGGTCGCGATCGGTCCGCCTTCCGGCAATTCCATCGAATATAGGTGCCATCCCTCGCCCAGCTTGGCGGTCAGAATTGCGACCGATGACTCTCCTGTCTTCACTTCCTGATTCCTGGGAGCCAGCTGGAAGGTGATTTCCTTCTCCGGCGAAACCGATCCGAAAGTCAAACTCAACAAGACCAGCGCAAACATCATAGCGGCTCCTATTCGAATTGCCTAACGTTCAAAATCCAAACGCTATTATAAACGAACATTCACCGCACAGGTCCGTTCCGGCGGCTCCAGACGACTTCGCCGTCGACGACGGTCCAGCAGGGAGCGCCGGTCAGGCGTTGGCCCAGGAATGGGGAGTTGAGGCCCTTTGAGTGGAAGCTCTCCCCGCGCACTTCCAATTTGAGATTCGGGTCAATGACGGTGACGTCGGCGACGGCCCCGACCTTCAGCGTGCCCCGGTCCAGCTTCAGGATCTTGGACGGGTTCAGGCTCATCAGCTCCACCGCCCGGGGAAGCGAAATCCGTCCCGGCCCAACCAGGTGATGCCAGACCAGCGCCGCCGCGGTCTCCAACCCGACCACTCCATTGGCGGCTTCTTCAAAGGGAACCTCCTTATCCAGACGGGTATGGGGAGCGTGGTCGGTGGCGACGCAGTCGATGGCGCCGTCGATCAGACCTTCCACCATGGCTTCGACGTCTGCCGGTTCCCTCAAGGGAGGATTCATCTTGAAGTTGGAGTCGTATGAACGCAGAGCCTCTTCAGTCAAGAGGAAGTGGTGAGGAGTCGCCTCGCAGGTGACCCGAATCCCCTGATCCTTGGCCCGCCGAACCCATTCTAGCGACTCGCGTGTGGAAAGGTGGCAGATATGGACCGCGGCGCCGGTCACCCGGGCCAGCATGATGTCTCGCGCCACATGGAGTTCTTCGGCGGCGCGACTTAGGCCCGCCAGCCCCAGTTCGGTGGAGACGGCCCCTTCGTTCATGCAGCCTCCTGCGGCCAGGTGCAGGTCTTCGCAATGGTCCAGGACCGGGACGTCGAAAATGGTTGCATATTCCATGGCCCGGCGCATGACCTGATTGTTATGGACTGGCCTTCCGTCGTCGCTGATGGCGACGGCGCCGGCACGAACCATTTCGCCAATCTCGGCCAGCTCCTCCCCGAGCGACCCCTTGGTGATCGCTCCAACTGGAAATACGTTGGCCAGCCGCACCTGCTTCGCCCGCCTGACGATGTACTGGGTCACGGTCTCCGAATCGTTGACAGGCGTGGTGTTCGGCATGCAGGCGACGCTGGTGAAACCGCCAGCCACGGCGGCACGGCATCCGGTCTCGATGGTTTCCTTGTCCTCCCGGCCCGGCTCCCGCAAATGAACGTGCATGTCGATCCAGCCGGGGGTGACAATGCAGCCGCCGACTTCGATCGTTTCGGCGTCATCTGCCCGCAGGGAGTCTCCCAATGCTTCGATTCGACCGTCGGCGATCAGCAAATCGCACTTCTTTTCCAGATCCTGCGACGGATCGACGATCAGGCCGTCTTTCAGCAAGAGTTTCATAGCGCCGGCTCCTCGGTCGGGATCTGTCCCTGATGACTGCGGCCGATCAGCAGGTACAAAACCGCCATTCTGACGGCAAGCCCGTTGGTCACCTGTTCCAGAATAATGGAACGGTCTCCGTCTGCCACGTCCGGATCGATCTCCACTCCGCGATTGATCGGTCCCGGATGCATCACAAGAGCCTCCTTGGCGCACCAATCCAGCCGTCTGCGATTCAAGCCATACAGGGCGAAATACTCCTTTACGGACGGATAGAATACTTCCTTCTGGCGCTCTCTCTGGGTCCGCAGCATCATTACGATGTCCGCTGACTCCAGGGCTTCCTGCAGGCGATGGGTGACGCGGACGCCAAACCGTTTCATTTCCAACGGGATGAGCGTGGGAGGGCCGCAGACCCAGACTTCGGCGCCCATTTTCCCGAGCAGCAGCGCATTGGATCGGGCCACTCGGCTGTGGGCGATGTCCCCCACCACGGCCACCTTGAGGCCCTGGATCTTCTTCTTGTGATCTCGGATGGTCAGCGCGTCCAGAAGCGCCTGAGTCGGGTGCTCGTGCATTCCATCGCCGGCGTTGACAACCGCGCAGTCGCCGCAGTGTCTGGCCAGCAGCTCAGCCGCCCCGGCGGCGCTGTGACGGATCACAATCACGTCGGGCCTCATAGCCTGCAGGTTGAGCGCCGTGTCGATCAACGACTCCCCTTTGACGACGCTGCTGCTGGAGACGCTGAAGTTGATTGCGTCGGCGCTCAGGCGTTTGGCGGCGATTTCAAATGAGGAGCGCGTTCGCGTCGACGGCTCGAAGAACAGATTGATGACGGTGCGCCCCCGCAGGGTTGGGACCTTCTTAATAGGGCGTGAAAAAATCTCGCGAAAGCTTTCCGCCGTCTTCAGAATCAACTCGATATCGTCGAGCTCTAAATTCTGTATCCCCAGCAGATGCTTGAACTTCAGTCCCATCCGGGGTCCGTCCCGATCGGCAGGCCTACTTGGAATCAGCGCCGTCCGCCAACAGCAGTTCGCGAGTCGTCAAGTAGACCCCTTCTTCGCCGTCCACCGCCTGCACGCGCACTTCTATCACTTCATTCTCGGCCGTTTCTACGTACTGGCCGACATAATCCGCCTGAATCGGCAACTCACGGCGACCCCGGTCGATCAGCGCGGCCAACTCGATTCGTTTCGGCCTGCCGTAGTCGAGCACGCTGTCCAGCGCGGCTCGCGTGGTCCGCCCAGTGTAGAGCACGTCGTCCACCAACAGGATTTCCATGTCGGCAACTTCGAACTCGATCCGAGACGCCTCCACTCGCGGCTGATGGGCCACCATGGAAAGGTCGTCTCGATAAAACGTAATGTCCAGTTCGCCCAGAGGAGCCGTTCGCCCGGTCTGCGACTTGATCTTGCGCTGCAGGATTTCGGCCAGCGGAACGCCGCGACGGCGAATCCCCACTAAGCCCAACCGGTCGAGTTCCTGATGGTCGGCGGCTATTTCAGAAGCCATTCGAGTCAGAGCAATGTCCATCTCCTGAGCCGACATGATCTGGCGAAGATAGCGAGTTCCCATAATCAGAATCGAGGGGCATCATAGCATAGACGCGTTCCGCGTTCGGAGTTCCGAGTTTCGAGTTCCAGGTTCCGAGTTTTCTGAAATCGACCATTGGCTTCTGTAACGGAGATGCCGTCGT
>CAZAEY010000001.1:51734-69201 GCA_964484155.1 uncultured Acidobacteriota bacterium | reverse complement strand
GCGACCGCCGGATGGCGGAGCGACGGGCGCCATCGGCGCCCGTTGATGCGATGGGGCGATTTACCCGGCGCCCTGAAAGTTTACGGGAGGCTCGAAGAGAAACTCCGGATCGCCCTGGCTCGGAAGGCGGAGCTGGAACTGCTGCCTCTCCGCCACCGGAAACTGAAAGCTCCGGATCAGGACGCCTTCAGAGCTTTCGGACGGCATGAGCACGGTTGCGGAGACGCTGCCGTCGGCGTAGGCGCTGAAGTGAAGGTCGTGGGCTTCTGAAATCGGAAAGAGAAGCACTTCGACTTCTCCAAATCTCCTCCGCGCAACCTGGCGGGGGTTGGAGACTTCGACCGAAACGGGACATCCGATGACAGCCGCTGAAAAGCGGGTCATGGCTTTCATTGTGTAGAACCGACTGAAGGTGTCAACCAGAAAGTTCTGGACGTCCTTCTTCGAAGAACTCCAAGGAAGCTGCGACCCGGAATTTGTTTCATCAACCGGAGCCTGCCCTTTGTCCGAAACTGAAGGCCCGCTGGACGACTTCGCAGGCTCATCAGCAATCGGGGCAGTGCTCACGTTTTGCGCCGTCAACTTCTCCGTCGTAATCCGAAGTCGCTCCGCCAGCCCTTTAGCCAGCTCGATCGAAATCACCGGATGCCTGTTCATCAGTTTCGAAAAACTGTCTCGGGTCAAGAGCAGGCAATTGGTGTCTTCGAGCGCGACGACGCTGGCCGATCGGGGCTTATTGTCGATGATGGAAAGTTCGCCGAAGAAAGCGTCTTTCCCCAATTGGGCTACGACCAGTTTCTGGCCGTCCTTTTCAACTTCCACCTGGACCTTTCCGTCCAGAATAAAAAAAAGGCCGAGTCCGGTGCCTCCCTGTGTGATGACGAAGTCCCCTTCGACATACTTTCGCGGGACGCAAACGGCGGCAATCTCTTTAAGAATTCGCCGGTGCAGCGCCTGAAAAAAGTCCGTTTTGTGAAGCAGATCGATTGTTTTTGAGGTATCCACGTCTTCGAAACGAAATGCTACCACACTTTTGCTAAAAATATTGCGTAGATTCAAATCGCCTTTTAATGGATTCTTTAAATACCGGCAGACGCGCAGGAACTCCTCCGGCGATCGGCGGATTTCCTACTCTTTCTTTGATTTCGCCCGGCAGCTGAAATACTGTATCCTCGGAAAGCTGGCGGATTAATTCGAAGTTCGGAAATTTCCAGTCAAGACAGTCATGATGGCTTCCAAAGGATCTCCAGGGGCGAGGAGCGACGTCGAATCGGTACCGGCGGAACTTCGGGCAGGTGCGGAAGTCGCGGCTGAGCGGGGGGCGATCCTGTTCGAATGGTGGAGGGCCAGTGAATCTTCGGGTCGACTGAAGAAATTCAAGCTGGCTGAAGAGAGCGAGTCCGTTCAGATGCGCGCGTTTTTCGACCTGCTGCCGCTGGATGGAAACGAGGTCCCGGTGATGGGATGCCTGCAACGGCACTCGTTCGAAGCCCGGACTCCAACCGCTCAACTCAGTGAACACCTCGATCGCCTGGTTCGGAAAGACTACTTCGAACGGGCGGTCTGGCTGCGACCGGACGGCCAGTCCGGAGGTTTCCATTATCGACCTCTTTTCGGAAAAGACCGCGAAGGGATTCGGAATCTTCAGGACGCCTCCGCGATGACGCTGGATCGAGTGGGACCTGAGTTCGAATGGGTGGTCTTTCAGGTCGACATTCTTGATTTTATTCGGAGCTTTCCAAGAGTCGGCCGCTTCGCCAAGCTGCTGTCAGGTTTGATCAAGGAGTCCGCTTACATCTTGATTCATCCGAAGTTTTCCACTCCCGCGCTTCCAGAGACTGCTGGGACTCTGACGAGACACTGCTTCGGCTACAGCTTTTTGCCCTGCGCGGTGCATCCCTCGTTTTTTGGGTTCGGCCCCGGGCGATTCGGATCTGCAGTCAAACAATTCGACGTTGCTGCGCTCGAGAACGGTCGCGTCGAGATTCGTTTATCCTTTATAGTTACGCCCCGCAGCGAGAAGGTGCTGAATCTGTGGGGATTCGATCCCGTCTACTCTTTCTCCCGATTCCTTGATCTGCTGACGTTGAGGCGCTTTAATCTGGACGGGCGAGTGCACGATCGGTTAGATGGACAGATGCTGACGCACCATTGCCGGGTGCATCAAGCGTTTCTGCAGGGACTTGCCGAAGCCTTTCAACGAGGGGCCGCTGAGGCCCCCAAGACTCGGTAAAGGAGGAGCGGCCGAGATGAATCCCAAACTCATGCTCATACCGGTGAAGATCTTGATGCCGCCGACGACGGCCTTATTTTCCATCTTGAATCCAAGTAGAGCGACTGGCGTGAGTCTCCAGGAGTGTCGCAACAAGATCTACATCATGGATCTGGTCGCGCGGGTTGAATCGCTGTTGCCCGGGCCCGGCGGTTCCAACTCGCTGACCGAAACCGTAGAGAAGGCGTACGGGCTGGGAACGTTCCCCGCGTTGTGGGCCATCGAGGGGATCGGGCACAAGTGGGGCGAAACCTATTTAAGTGAGGGCCGGCCGCCGCAGGCGCTGCTGAAAGGGGAGGAGGGCGATCGCGTTGCCGAGAGCAGCCTGACGATGTTGCATGCGGGGCTCGGTATGGCGATTGCGCAAGACTGCCTGAAAAAGCTGGGCGGAAAGGAACCCTTAAGCCGAAGGCAAGCGATGGAAGAGTTCCTGTCGGACTGTCGCCAGGGTTCCAAGGACGGTTATTCGGGCGCTGCAATCGAGTCGCTGGGGCTAGTGACTCGATTTGTGAAAGGGGCGAAATGGATGCAGTCGCTGGACGCGGAACTGACGGCGTTGGACGAGGCCGCAGCTGGATATTTCTGGCACGGCGCAGGAAGGGCCCTGTACTTTTCTCCGCCAAACTTTATTCCTGGATTTCGAAGTCCGTGGCGGGCGGTGGCCATGGCGCTCAGCGAGGCGCCCCGAGAAGATGCTCGCTTCAATCTTATTGCGGGGCTCGCCTGGGCGGTCACTCTGGTCAATATGCGCCACCCCGAGGTCGTGGAGGAGTTTCTGCAGCGACATCACGCCGAACTTCCGACGGCGGCTTTCGCAAACGGCGTGGCTTCCGCCACGGTGATGCGATTCGACATTTCACCGCAAGAGCCCAGCCTGAGTCGATTCAGGGATTACCGGCCGAATCCGGCTCGACTCGATCCCTCCATCTGGTCCTCCTGCGTCTCGGAACCGATGCATGCGGCGGTCGAGACTTACCATCCCGGCCTGATGCGGGCCGGGATGCTTGACGCAGTTTTTCGCTACCAGCGACTAGCCGATCTCATTTGAGAATCGGGCATGTCGAGGCGAGACGACTGCACTTTGTCGGATCGCCCGTCCTTGAAGAGAACCCCTCGCGCATTTATGATTTGTCGAAACTGAAAGATGTCTATAAAACCCGAATTCGATCAAACATCCCAACTTCTACCTCGCCTGCGTGAGGGCGGCTATGACCGCGAAAGAGTGGCGCGTCGTCGACGATGGCTGGAGAAGCGGACTGGAGCCACTTTGCATCACGCCGGATCTTTTTCCGTCGATTCGGAAAGCATGCGGGGCAACATTGAGAACCCCATCGGCGTAGCGCAGGTGCCGCTGGGAGCGGTCGGTCCGCTTCTGGTTCGGGGAGAGTTCGCATCCGGCACGTTTTACGTTCCAATGGCCACTTCCGAAGGCGCCTTGATCCGGTCCTATGAAAGGGGGGTGGTGGCGCTGACCCGCGCCGGAGGGGTGGAAACCTCGGTCGTTCGCGATCGGAATCAGATCAGTCCTTCCTTCTTTTTTCCGGACCTCGGCAGAGCCAAGGATTTCGTCCACTGGGTGGAAAGCCGTATCGACGAAATCCGCGATGTTGCGGAAAAAACCACGCGCCATGGCAAACTACGCAAAATCGAATGCCATCAATACGGCGCGCAGGTGGTCGTCAACTTCGAATACGCAACGGGCGACGCGCAGGGAATGAATATGATTGTCAGGGCCACCGACGAAGCGTGTCGATGGATCGCAGATCGTGTCAAGCCGGACCGCTACTTCCTTTTTAGCGGCATGTGTTCCGAAAAGAGGCCCTCAGGTTATCTCCTCTCCCGAGGAAAGGGAAAGTGGGCGACCGCCCGGGCCCATCTTCCGGAGTCGATTTTGCGACCCTATTTGAACTGTTCCGCGCTGGAACTGTACGAAGTCTGGCATTCCACCTTGATCGGGCATCTGGCTGCTGGAAGCGTCGGTTACAATGGCATGTTCGCAAACGGCTTGGCAGCTATGTTCATCGCCCTTGGCCAAGACGTGGCCAACATCGTCAACTCCTCTTGCGGAGTAACCGATTTTCAATTGGACGAAGACGGATTGGACGTCCAATTGACGCTGCCGGCGTTATCGGTTGCAACCGTAGGAGGCGGAACGGCCCTGGGTACCCAGAGGGAATGCCTGGAGTTGATCGGCTGCTACGGCTCCGGGAATTCTGGGAAACTGGCGGAGATCGTGGCGGCCACGCTTCTGGGGGGAGAGGTTTCCATGGGCGCTGCAATCGCTTCAGGTGAATTCGCCGAAGCCCATGAAAGGTACGGCCGCAATCGGCCGGGGGAGTCGGAATGAGCGACGAGACGCAATCGCGGGTCGCTTTGGTGACGGGCGGCAGCCGCGGAATTGGTAGGGCCATTGTTAGAACCCTGGCCCTCGACGGCTGGAGCGTAGCGTTCACCTACAGCCAAAGCCAGGAGGCGGCGGGCGAGTTAGTCAGCCAGTTGGAGAAGGAAGGGGCCTCCGCGCTGGCGATTCAGGGCGACGTGAAGGACTTCGAGCGGGCGGCGGAGGTCGTTCGCGAAGTCCAGGAGAAGTGGGGCTCCCTTCAGCTTCTGGTCAATAATGCCGGTTTGAAAAAGGATGCGCCCTTGTTTCGCATGTCGACGGACGCCTGGCGGGAAGTGATCGAAACGAACCTGACCGGAACGTTCAATTACAGCCGCTCGGTGATATACGAAATGATCAAGCGGAAGCAAGGGGTTATTATTAACATCGTAAGCGTCAGCGGCATCATCGGGCTCCCGGGGCAGGTGAATTACTCTTCCTCCAAGGCCGGGATCATTGGCTTTACTCGAGCGCTGGCCAGGGAAGTGGCCCGATTTAAGATTCGCGTCAATGCCGTGGCGCCCGGCCTGATTGAAACCGAAATGCTGCAAGACATGCCTGAAGCAGCCCTGAAAAAGTTGCTGGAACAGGTACCGATGGGGGCGCCGGGGCAACCCGAACAGGTGGCCGACCTGGTGGCTTTTCTGGCCGGAAGCGGGGCCGAATACATCACCGGCCAGGTTATTCCCGTCGATGGAGGGTTGGCTTGAGTCAGGCGCCGCAAGGCGGATTCAAAACCAAACGCCCGGATAAGGAACGTGCAAGATTCAAGGAATTTCTTTGAACGCAGAACCCAGAACGTAGCACGCGGAACGCTGAGCCCTTAGCCCATGAAAGTACTCGGAAAACAATACCGAGAGAACTATGACGTGATCATTGTCGGCGCGGGGATCGGCGGGCTCTTTTGCGCCAACCTGCTGGCTGCCGAGGGGTTGAAGGTGCTGTTGGTGGAACAGCACTACGTGCTTGGTGGCTATTGCAGCACTTTCCGAAAAAAGGGATTCATTTTCGATTCGGCCACGCATTTTTACCCTCTCCTCGGCAATTCGGCGACCTTGACCGGCAGATTGCTGGAAAAACTGGAAATCCCGACCCGCTGGATCAAGATGGACCCCGTCGACAAGTTCCATTTTCCGGACGGCGACACGTTTGTAGTGCCGGCCGACTACGAGACCTACATCAAGCGGTTGAAGAACGCTTTCCCTCATCAGGCGAATGCGATCGATGCTTTCTTCACCGAGGTTCGAGAGGCGTATCTTCACGGGTTGCTCTTTTATTTCCGGGACGCCGAGACTTCCAAGGCCCAGAAGTATCGGGCATTCACTCTGGAAGACAAGCTGATGGAGCACTTTCAGGATCCAAAACTGCGCGCAAACTTGACTGCCGATCATTCCCACTGGGGCTCGCTGCCTGAAAGGACGTCATTTCTGTTTGATTCGATGCTGCGTTTGGCCTACTTTCTCGGAAACTACTACCCGAAAGGAAGTTCTCAGGCCTTCGCCGACGACCTCGGGAATGCGTTTCGGCGGCGCGGCGGAGACATTCTCCTGTATGCCCGCGTCGACAAAATCATTGTTGAAAATGGGAGGGCGCGGGGCATCGAGGCTCGGACCCGGCGAAAGCGCGATCCCCAACAGCTTCGTTTTCGAGCGCCGGTCGTCGTGTCAAACGCCGACATTCTGCAAACCTACCGCGAATTAGTCGGAGCGGATTTGATCGGCCCGAAGGCGCTGGAAGATTTGCAGCGCTTGCGCCCCTCGCGCGCCTGTTTCATGCTCCATGCGGGCCTGCGGGGAATGGATCGGCAACGGCTGGAGGAGATCGAGGGGTATTACTGGAAGTCGTGGGATGTGCGGGACTTGACGAAGACATTTTTCAAGATATTTTTCACCACCCTGTTCGATCCCGAAATCGCTCCTCCTGGGCACGACATTCTGATCGTCCAGAAATGGTCCAATGCCAAGTACGGCGAAATCGAAGATTGGCAGAAGGTGAAGCGAGAAACCGAGAATTATGTCCTGGAACAGTTGCGACAGTTGATTCCGGATCTGGACGACCTCACGGTCGTTAAGCTGAGCGCGACGGCTTTGACGTCCCATCGATTCACGTTGAACCACGAGGGCGCCATGCTGGGCTGGGAAATGTCCCCGGACCAACTGGGCGCGGGCCGTCCTTCCAATATCACGCCTATCGAGGGGCTCTACCTTGTGGGTCATTGGACCCAGCCAGGCGGAGGCATCACCCCTGTCATTGTCTCAGCCCAGAAAGTGGCCCGACTGATTTTGTCCGGCCGACAGGGCTCCCGCGAATCCTGGATGGTCGACGAAAAATGGAAAGTTCAACGGGAAGGCCGCTCCAGGTGAGCCCGTCCGCGGGCGGGGACCAACAAAGAAGCGCACCGGTCCTGCTTGCGGGATATCCAGGAACGCTGGCGGCGGAAACCAAAAGAACGCTGGAGCGTTCCGGGCTCCAGGTCGTTACGGCGTTCGCCGCAGACCGACTGGTTCGCCAGCCGGCCCGGTCCCTGCGCTGCATCTATTTTCCTTTCAGCCCGAATTCCGGACGGGCGGAAAGCCTTCGGTGGGATCAGGACCTCTCCGATTTCCAGCGGTTTCTGGAGAGAGCGAAAGAGACAGGCATCTCCAGAGTCGTGCTCCGAAGCCATGCGTTCGCGTACGGATCGAGCTGGAAAAATTACGGTCTGATGGAAGAGGATCGGGGCCCGCTGCTGCCTGCCGGAAGCTCCGCAGTTCGATGGCTGCAAGCTGAAGAGCAACTCTGGCGAGCCCGCGGGGGCCTTTCCGGGGCCGCAATTCGACTTGCCGGAGTCCTGGACCCAGGAGAAGGGGACTTCATCCCTCATCAGTTCGCTCGAAAGGTCGTATTTCCATGGGCGGGCCACGATCCGCAGGTGCAATTCTTGAGTCTGTCCGATGCAGCCCGCGCTTTAGCCGCCGCGGCTGTCAGCGATGAGACCGGAATCTTTAATGCCGCCGGCGACGGGGCCGTACCGTTTCGGAAGGCTTTGCGCGCTGCAGCGCCTGTTCGAATCCCGATACCCGGCAAAATTCAGCAGCGCGTCCGGTCGCTGCTTTGGAGGCTCCACCTGACTTCGTTTCCCGGGGATTCGGTCGAACAAATTCGCTTCAACTGGACCGTTTCCTCCGAGAAATCCAAACGGTTGCTGGGCTTCCAGGCCGAAGAGAACAGCCTGGAGGCTTTGAAAACATTTCTGCAAGCGAGAGGTTCATCCCGGCTCGGGCGCATGGCCGCAAAATATGACCCGTTCGGCCTGGATCCTGAGTACTTGAAAGCATGGGAGCCGTGGTTCTACTTCCTGAGGGATATTTACTGGCGGGTGGAGGCCGAGGGGCTCGAACACGTCCCGGAAACCGGGGCCGGCGTACTGGTTTCAAACCATCGAGGGTTCATGCCCTTTGACGGAGTCATCCATCGTTCCCTGAATCTGAACCGCCGAGGACGACACATTCGTTTTCTGGTGATTCCTTCGCTGTTTAAATTCCCTTATCTTTCCGACTTTCTGATAAAGCAAGGGGGTGTCGTCGCCAGTCAATTGAATGCGCAACGCCTGTTGAGCGAGGGTGAAATCGTGGGAATCTTTCCCGAAGGAATTGGCGGGGCGTTCCGTCTCTACAAAGGGGTGTACCAATTGGGGCCGTTCGGAAAGAACGCCTTCGCCAGGATCGCTATCCAGAATCAGACTCCGATCCTGCCGGCCGTGACCGTCGGGCACGCCGAAATCTTTCCGATTCTGAAACGGATCCGCAGTTCGCTTGTGACCCGCTGGCTGGGATGGCCCTATCTGCCAATTACTCCTACATTCCCTATCGCTCCGATTCCCCTGCCTTCCAAATGGCACATTCGGTACCTGGATCCGGTGCCGGTCGACCATCTGAAACCGGAGGATGCTGAAAACCTGAAGGCCGTGCGGCAGCTTTCAGCGGAGATTCGACACTTGATGCAGCGGAATATCGATGAAATGCTGCAGCGTCGAAAGCATATCTTCTTTGGGAACATCTTCGACCGATCGGCGGACGGGAAAGGGTAAGCCATGAACTCGGTTCGATACCTCTCCAGAGCCCTGCGCGTCGCCCGAATCGCCTTCCGTCAACTGGGGAGCCTGATGTGGAATCATGTCCGAGGCCGGCCAACGCCGGACGGACCGGTCAGACTCCGCAGGGCTTTCGAGGAAATGGGGGGAAGTTTCCTCAAGTTCGGCCAGATCCTTTCATTGCAGATCGACATCCTGCCGCGGCCATACTGCGACGCGTTACTGGATTTGCTGGATCGCGTGCCTCCCTTCTCTCCCGCAAAAGTGGCTGAAGTTTTTCAGTCGGAATTCGAAAAGCTCCCCGAAAAGCTGTTCAAGCGGTTTGATTATCGGCCGTTCGCTTCGGCATCGATCGGGCAGGTCCACCTTGCCGAACTTCACGACTCGACCAAAATAGCCGTCAAGGTGCAGCGGCCGGAAGCGGAAGAAGTGTTTCACCGCGATGCGGTGCTCTTAAACCTGTTCGTTCGAGTCGTGTTTCTGTTCCGCATTCGATCCCTGTATTTTCTGCGGGATCCCGTGCGCGAGTACAACGAGTGGATCGGGGACGAATTGGACTACCGCCGGGAAGCTCGCAACGCGATGGTGCTGGAAAGAAACAGCCGAGGAAATCTCTCCGAAAAGGTTCCCCGCATCTATCCGGATTTCACAACCCGTCGGGTTCTGACCATGGATTTCCTGCATGGCCGGAGCGTGCTCGAATACTTGCGACTACGGGCGTCCGGAGACCAGGCGAAGCTTGACGAACTTGCGCGAATCGGCTTCGATCCGGAAAGGTTCGTCTCCAACGTGGTGGTCAATTTCATAACTGACGCGCTTCACTTTGGCGTCTTTCATGCCGACCTGCATCCGGCCAACCTGCTGATTCTGGAGAACAACACGGTTGGCTATGTCGATTTTGGAATCATTGGAACTCTCAGCCCGGAGGCCAGAAGCAAGGTCATTCAGTTGACTCTCGCTTTCGTGGGAGGCAGGACGGGCGAGATTTACTCCAGCTTTCTGGACATCAGTTCGCTGGCCCCGGACGCCGACCTGATCGGCTTTAGAGAGGAACTGGAGAGGCTTGCCGAAGACTGGTACCGCCAGCCTGCCATCGGCGGGAAGGCGATCCTTGAAAGCAGCGTCAATCAGGCCATGACCGATCTTCTCAGGCTTTGCCGCTCCTACGGACTTTTGCCCAAGCGGGAAATGATCCGGTACATCCGAAGCGTAGTGCTGACCGACGGGTTGGTCTCGCGTCTGGCGCCGGAACTGGAGTACGGTAGTCAACTGCGACGCCTGTGCGAAAGCTACCTGCTTCAGGATATCAGGAAAAAGCTCCTGTCTTCCAAAACCGCCCTCCCCCTTTTGAGCGAATGGTTGAGTTGGATGCAGACCGGACCGGGAGCCCTGCTGAGGGCCATGGAGCGTGTGTCACGGGGCGAGACTTTAGGCCGGAGTCCAACGCCGGACGATCGGCGGGAAGCGTCCCCTCAGCGAAGGAGGCCCTTCTGGCCCGGCGCCGTGCTGGCCGTTGGCATCGCGGTCGTTCTGCTGAATTGGGAACGGTTTCTGGAAAACCCCCTGGCCTGGCCGCCTGTGGCGACGCTGGTCGTCTTGATGACCGGTTTGGTTTGGCTTGCGCTCCAGCGGCTAAGAACGACCCGCTCACAGGCCCGACGCCGGTGACCCGCCTTTCATCGCCTCCAGGGCGCTTCGGCCCCGCGCCTGCGCGGCTTAAAGTATGCATAAGTCGCTGGACTTTCTCCCGGGAAACAGTTAACCTAGGATTGACTGTCGCAATAGGGTCAAAAGCTTGGCAACTGAAAACTCTCTGGGGGTTCCAATGCAGAAATTAATCGTTTCCATGATGCGCTTTTCCACAGCAATGACGCTCTTTGGAATGGAGCAGATGCAAAGCGGATTTGACACCGTGACCGGTAATGAAGACCTCTCGAAGTCGATGGATAATTTTCGAAAGTCCGTCGACTCCATTACCGAAAGCCTGATTTCCAATATGGACAAGGACAAGAAGTCAACGGTGGACTCGTTTAGCCGCGCCTCGGAAAAAACTGTCAACCGCTCTTTCGATATGGTGCCCGTAGCAATGATGGATCCCCGGGAATGGATGCGGGTCACTAACGACATCGTGCAGCGAAGCTCTGAGACCATGCAGGACTGGATGGAAAAGCAGGCGGATGAGGAAGCGGAAAAGCCGAAATCCGCTGCCAGCGCGCTGTCCAAATCCAAGAAGAAAAAGAGAAAATCGAAGAGCGCCTCCAAGGCCAAGGCAACCCAAGCGCAGGCAAGCTAGTCGCCTCCCCGGATGGCAACCGGCCTGAAACAGCGCCCTTCGGCGAGAAGCGTCTTTCAAGGCGCCAACGCCGGCGAATTCAATGAATCCCGGCTGCGTTCGGTATGGTCCGATCACGGCCTGGCCCGGCGCAGGCTTTCGCTGCGAACACCGATTCCTCAACCCCTGCAAGCCAAGGCACGCCATTTCCGGCAGGCTTTGGAACAGCTCGGCGGACCCTTTCTCCTCTTCGGGCGATATCTGTCCGGACGGGGGGACTTGCTTCCCGTCTCCCATCTGATCGAACTGGGGCGGTTGCCAGTCGCGCGCGATCCAGGCGATAGCGCAAGGTTCCAACTCGATTCAAGGTTGGAAAACCTGCAGCCCGAGAGGTCGACGCCGGTTTCCGGCATCTGGACGGGCCGCTTTCAGGGCCGCCCCGTGGTGGTTGAAATCCTTTTCAATGGGGGCGAGATTCCTGACAAGACCTGGAAAGCTTTCTGCAATGGGATCCGAATGCTGGATGCAGAGCCCGAATGCGAAGCAGCCAGCGATTCCGTTCTCGAGGGCTTTCGCTACTGGCTGCAGCTGCAGGCCGACCCCTCGCGCAAGCGGAAGTCGCTGGAACGAATGTCCGGCTCCACGGTCAGCACGTGCTGGAGATTTCCGGAGATTGCCGCGGAGCTGGAGCTTTCGGAAGACCTTGGCTTGGCCTACTTCAACATCCCCCAAGATCCGCCGAAACAGGAGGATGCGGAACGGAAGAATTCCAGGGTTCTTGCATCAATGATGGAAGGGCTGATCGAACTGCCGTTTCTCTTTTCCGCAATTCCAGTCGAATTCGAGTTTGATGATCTGCGTCCAGCCGCCGAAGGCGTCACCTTTCGAATCTGGCCGGCTTTGGCAGCCATCCCCCCAGAACGTCATCATGAAATCGTGCGGTACGTCACCTGCCTGCTGAGCGAGGACCGGAGCCGGGCTGCGCATCACCTGTTGCGAATGGTCAAGACCTTGAACCCTGAGCTGAGCTCCTACGATCTCCGACAGGAGCTGGCGGCCGGAACTCTCGACCTGGAAGCCATGAATCGGCTGCCGGCGTCCGCCCTCGAACTGCTTTATTCCTGGAAGGCGCTGAGGAACTGCGGCGCCGACTCTCCGCAGTTCCTCCAGCTATTCCATCGCTATTCGCTATTGAATGGCTTCTGGAATGGGGCGACTCCGAAGGAAGATCTTCTTCCCGAAGCCGTCTGGCCAGTCATGGGCCGCATTTTCAGCCTGCGCGTTTCCGAGAATCTCTCATATGAAAAGGCGGGGGATTGGCTGCTGGGCAGCGCTCTGGTACTCCTTTCGGCGGGACGGCAGTGGACGGCAAACCTGGAAGACCTTAGAGACAACGATTTCGCAGCGCCGGCCGGTCCATCTCGTAGAAAAACCTGGTCCGGGCGCCTCGCGAGCAAGCTGCTCGCCCTCCTTTTTTTGGCTTTAATTCCGCTGGCGATACAGGTAGCATGGCACAACGCGGGAACGCCATGGGAAGTTGCGTTCAGCTTGCTGGGCGGAATGGCACTGCTTGGTCTAATCTACGTTGTCGTGAGGGTGGCCCGATAATATGCGCAAAATCACCAACGCTTCGCAGATCCTGGACTGTGAAGTCGAACTTGTTTACGAAATCTTGATCGATTACGACGATTACTTCGAATGGCTCACGTTTCTATCAAATTCCCGTCTCCTGGCTAAGGAAAAGGATCTGGCCATCGCCGAATTTGAAGTGCAGTCTCCCAGCTCGAAACTGAGCGTCGAGTGCATTCATACCAAGAATCAGGGCGTGCTTCTACGAAGAATCAGCGGTGACGTGCCAATTCAGCAGATCGAGTGGACGATCCAAGGCACAGGCCCCGGCAAGTGCGAAGTGACGCTGCAAGTCCATTCCAGGCGCGAACTCTTAGAACTTTTCAAAATCAGGCGCCCGCGTTACTGGCGCGCTGCGGCTGTACTGGAAGCTCTGAAGTCCCGCTGCCTCACCTTTTCCAGCTCGTTTCCCGTGACGGATGAGGCCGGTCAGAAAATCGTCGAGGCATTCGAAAGCGAAGACGGCCTGGTTCTATGGGTCTTGGGCAAGAAATACGTCATTCAGGCGGTAGAGGATGATGAATAGTCATGATTAAGTCCGTAATCAACATCGAAGCCCCTCGGGAGCATGTGTTCAAGGTGCTGTCCGATTTCTCGCAATACGAGTTGTGGCTACCGGGTTGCAAGCAGTCCAAGATCATCACTTCTCAGGGATCGGTGGTCGAGACCGAGTTTGTGATCAAGAGTATTAAAACGATGACGATGGGCCTCCGATTCGAACTGGCGCCCGTAGAGTCGATGATGTTTCGAATGATCAAGGGGACGGACCTGAAATCGTATCAGGGCTCCTGGCGCTTGATGGACGCAGCCGACGGAAGCGGGACGGTGGTCATCGGCGAAATTGAAATGGACGCCGGGGCCATGGTCCCTGGATTTATGGTGTCCCGGATGGCTAAAAAGGCGATCGAGGAAACCGTCTCCGCTTTGAGAAGGCGGATCGGGGAGGTTCCCTTCAAAGTCGAAACGAAAGGCAAAGCCGTTGCGGATCGAGATCGCCCCAGGCGTCTGAAGAGGATTCTCCACGTGATGAGAATCCAAGACGGTTATCGGATCTGGGCCTTTGGGCAAACCTACTTCGCCAGGAGTCGAGACTGATCGAATTGGCTTTTCAGCCAGCTTCGGCGAACATTGAAGACTCCCAATTCCTGAAATCGACCGTTCCGGATTGTTGAGGGCCCATGCCGAAGACCGCTCGTTCACACGCAGAAGGAGTTCCTTCGCTGAAGATCTTCTGCGGCAAAGGAGGCGTCGGGAAAAGCTCGTTGGCATTGGCGTGGGGCTTGGCTGCGGCCGGTTCTGGAAAAAAAGTTCTCGTCGTCACCTCGCACCCCCTGGAGGAGCTTGCGTTGTCGATTTCCCTGGACGGACTTTCCGAATCGGACCCCGAGGCGGCCGAAAATCTGTTCGTCATCCACATCGACGCGAGACGGGTTCTGGCAGACATGGTGCGCCGGCAGATCTCTTCTCGAATGATGACCAATGCGGTCATCTCCAGCCGTATTTATAAGAGCCTGGTTGAGATCGTGCCGGGATTGAAGGAGCTGGCCTTTTTGAGCAGACTCAAAGATATTGCCGAAGGCGAGGAGGAAGCTCCGCATCCCTACCGGTACGTTGTCTGGGACGCTCCCGCTACCGGCCATTTCATCGAGACCCTGAAGGTCACGAAAAGCTTCGAACTGTTTCTGACCGGTCCGTTCGCAGTTAAGGCCGCGGCAGTTGCAGAATTCTTTTCCAGCATCGAAATAGATTTGTTTCCTGTCGCCAACCTTGAGGAAATGGCCGTGGAAGAGACGATCGACCTGGTCTCCCAAGTTGCCAAGGTGGCGGAGCTTCAGCCCAATGCTGTATTGGTCAACCTGGTTTCTCCAGCGGCATTCCTCTCTGACCGGGAATTCGAGGCATTTGAGAATTCCCTCCAGCGCGAGGTCCTGAATCAGGAGGCTCGCAGGTTCATTTCACGGCGCTGCCAGGTCGAACGCGAACAATTGGCCGTGCTGCAGTCGAGAATTCCGTGCTTATGCTATCCCATCAACAGAATCTCCCAAGAAGGCGCGGACTTGGAGTTCCTGATGGAAATCGCGTCGCAGTTGCGGCCCATTCATGTGTAAAGAGGACAGATGAGACTCATCGTTTGCCTGGGAACCGGCGGGGTCGGAAAGACCTCGATCGCTGCCGCTGTGGCTTTGCGTTTCGCCCGAAATGGGCACAGATCGCTTGTGCTGACCATCGATCCGGCCCGACGGCTGAGAACGGCGCTCAAACTCGACGGTGAATCCTTTCAGCAGCAGGTGCCTTTGGAAGGTGAGGAGACTTCCGGAGAAATGTGGGCGGCTCTGTTGGACGTCAAGATGACGCTGGATCGCGTCGTTGAGTCTTACGCCTCTGAAATGGAGGCCGAGACGATTCTCAATCACGGCATCTACAAGATGCTGGTCGACTCTCTGGCCGGCATGGAGGAATTGCTGGCCATTGAACGGGTGGATCAAGCGATCCGGGACGGTTTCGACACTATCGTCATCGACACAGCGCCGTCGCGACATGCATTGGAGTTTTTGGACAAGCCGGAATTCTTCGCCGAACTGGTCTCCTTCCCGCTCGTCCGGATGATGGGAAGAGGCTTTCGACTGATGGAACGATTTCCCCTGTGGAAGCTCAGCAGAAAGACGCTCGAACTATACACTCACGTCGAGGCCATGGTGGGAGGGGCTCTCGTTCGCCAGGTGCTCGATTTTTATTCAGTGTTTCGATCGGTGGCCGAGGGCTACGCGGAACGGGCCAAGGCGACGATTTCGATCCTGAGAGACCCTTCCCGCACCCAGTTCTTTCTGGTCACGCTCCCCTCCAAAGCCCTTCAGGATTCAGGCTATTTTCTGGATGCGCTGCAGGAGCGCAAGTTTCCGGTTCACGGAATCATTCTGAATCGTCGATGGCCGAAATTCGAGTTCGGTCTTTCAGAACAGGCCTCCGCGAAGGTGCTCGAGACGGTCCACTGGTGCGAAGACGTCGCCGCCTCTCACGCCCAAGTTGTGAAGCAGCTTCGCAGCCAGTTTCGGGATCGGCTGGAAGCGATTCTGGAAGTTGAGGAGATTCCGGCGAACGTTTCGGGTATTCAGGGTCTCACGAAGATCGCCGATGCGCTGGAACTCAATTGAAGCAGGCCGCGAACACGGGTCGGCTTTGAATAAGTGTGATCGAGAACGCCTTTCTCGTGTTCCAGATCGTTCCAAAATAGGCTAGCATATGAGCGTGCGCGGAAGTGATTGGAAAACGGTCTGAAATCGCTCGAAGCCTCGATGGGTTCAATGAAGCAAGCAGCTCGATTCTCTTCCCGATATGATATCGTCATCCTGGGCGCCGGGTTGGCCGGCAATTCCCTGTGCCGCCACCTGCTCATGAGCGGGTATTCAAAAAGAATCCTGCTGCTCGACAACAAGTTTGTGGTTCCCGGCAAGAAGCAGAAGGTCGGTGAATCCCTGGTGCAGGTCGGCGGCTATTATTTCTCCAAGGTCCTCGACCTCGAGGAACATCTGTTTCGGAAGCACTACCTCAAATACAACCTTCGATTCTACTGGAAAACGAAGGGGGAGAATCGAAATTTCGAGGATTTCAGCCAATCCTACATTCGCGAACTGTCCAACGTCTGCAGCTATCAACTGGACCGCAATGTCCTGGAACAGCACATGCTGGAGTCGAACCGCCAGGCTGAAAACGTGACGTTCTTCTGTCCCGCGATAGACTTGCAGGTAGCTCTAGGCAACGATGAAATGCATACCGTTCGCTTTAAGGACGGAGATCGGCAGGTAGAAGTCCGCGCCGAGTGGGTCATCGACACAACCGGAAGGGGACAGTTGCTAAAGCGGCGCCAGAAGCTGGCCGTCAAGAGCCAGATTCGCCACGGCGCTTCCTGGTGCTGGGTCGACGGTCTCGTCAATATCGAGAAGCTGACCGACTTGTCTCACCAAGAGATGCGAACCAAGCCCGATCGACGCCGACAGGGTATGGTTCCGCTGTGGCTGGCCACCAACCACTTCTGCGGGGAGGGTTTCTGGTTCTGGGTCATCCCGCTGCAGGGCCTGACCAGTCTCGGCCTAGTGTACGAAAAAAGCCTGTTTGACGCGGAACTCGTCTCGACCCCCGAGAAACTGATCGAGTGGGCATGCCGGGAGTTTCCGCTTTTTGAAAGAGACCTGCCTCGCCGAAAGATCTTGGATGCCGCACGACTCCTCGACTACGCCTACGACTGCAAGCAGACGATCGATCCCGCCAAATGGGCGATGAGCGGCATGGCGGGGCGCTTCACCGACCCGCTCTACAGCCCCGGGTCCGACTTGATCAGCTTCTACAACACGATGATCGTGGATTCAGTATTCGAAACGGATCCGGAAGCTCTCGAGGAGAAATGCAAACGGTACGAGTCGCTGATGAAGGTCTTTTACGAGGCCTACGTGCCCAGTTACGCCGTCAGCTACGACGCCCTGGGGGATCAGGAGGTGTTCACCTTGAAGTACAGTTGGGAGCTGGCGATTTATTTCAGCTTCTACGTGTTTCCTTTCATTAACGACCTGTTCACCAACCCGCGCTTCATTCATTGCTTCTTCCGCAAATTCGCCCAATTGGGCGCGATCAATCGGAATCTGCAGGGATTCTTGAGCGCCTTTTACTGGTGGAAGAAAAGCCAGGGAATCCAGGGAGAGAAGATTCTGTTCGACTTCCGGGACCATGCCCCTCTGGAGAAGGCCGCTCAAAGCTTCTACGACGTCGGAGTCGACGTTGAGGAAGCCGAGGACCTGCTGGACGACCACTTGAGGAGCTTGAAGGAATTCGCTCGCTACATTTACGCGT
>CAZAEY010000001.1:32920-51634 GCA_964484155.1 uncultured Acidobacteriota bacterium | reverse complement strand
CCTGATTCGGGTTCCGAGGCTGCTGGGCTTCGCGGTTTCGGGGTGCCTGACACGACTCGAAGTCCGGCGCGCTGAAGGCGCTCATTCATCCCAGAGCCCGGGGCGACGCCCCGGGAATTCGAGGCGCCCCGGGGGGCGAAAGCCCCGGCAGCCCGCAACGCGGGCGACGATCGATAGCCCGCAGCGCGAGCTGTGGGTTGGCATCGCGCGAAAGATTCTCCGAGCCCGGAAACCGGACGACGCAAGCGGGCCGCGGATCAAGGGCCCCCCAGGAATGTGGGAGGCCGATCAATGTGAGAGCAGAAATACAAGTGGAAGGTGCCTCAGGCGGCGACCGGAACCGCAACCACTGACCGCCTCCAGAAACCCGTTTATTGCATCTGACCGGACGGCGGCTCTGATGTTTCGCTTCCTTAAATCGGTCGCCGCCGGTCGGCTCCGACATCCGGCGAGTTTTCCGTTTTGTCGGCGTTGCGAGCTGGCCCCCGTATTGCGTCGCCCGGTTTCCGGGATCGGACGGTCTTTTGTTGGCTCGCCACCCAAGGCTGCCGCCTTGGGCTAGTGATCGTCGGCCGCTTTGCGGGCTTCTGGGGCTTGCGCCCCCCGGGAGGCGGCACGGCGGGTGCGCGAGGCCCGCAACGCAAGACGAAGGTCGCCCCGCGTTTCCAGTTGTGTGCGGCGGCGCAATTGTCTGAGCGACGCGGACGCTCCGGACGCTACGTCCCGCGCCAACGACGAAGCGCCGGAACGGGGAAACCTCGGAACCCCGAACCCGCTGAGCCCGAAACCCCTGAACCTCTGAACCTGACCTCCGATCAGAGCGTTTCGCCGGTCTGGCCGAAGGGGGGCAGCGACGTCTGGCGGCGGGATTCGATGATACGGACGGCGCGTTGCACCAGATCGGTTGCAACATCCGAGCGGGGGCGGATCGCGTCCAGCGTGCCCGGGTAAGTCCATTCCCAAAACAGCAGGGCAAAGAGAAGCCCCAGGCGGAAAGACCGCACCAGGGCCTCATCCTGAAGCCCGTCTCCGGTCTCCAGTACATCGAGCACGTCCCGGTTGTTGACCATGGAGAAGGCGAATGCAATGCCTTCGACGGCTGCGTTCAGGTCGAGAAATGGAAGCTTGGCAGCCGCAAGTACGGCGGCTCGAATGTTTTTCGATTTGAAGTACAGGAGGCGTCCGTATCCGTGGCTGACCAATCTCCCGACGTCTTCGGGGACAGAATCGATCAGTTCCGCGGGGTCCGGACGCTCGAGTTTGACTAGACCGAGCAGGGCTCGCTGAAGCTGGATGCGCGCCGGCTCGTACAGCGCCAGCATTGCGCCCAGCGACTCGTATGCGAAGCCTGCATATTCGGGCCGACCCAGCGACTCCACCAGTTGCTGGATCCGGCTCCAGTCGAATTCGGCTTTTTCAGCGGCCCCGGCCCCAAGGCCCACATGCAGAATCGGGTAAAGGGCGTCAGGGATTGCAGGGTCCCGCAAATCGAACCCCGGCGTGACATGACGAACGAGAGTCACTCCGGCGCTCTCCAGCTTCCAGAGCCCGACGGTCTTTGCCGACAGGTCTCCGTCGGCCTGCGCGGTCGCGTGCAAATCGCGCACGCGACGCGTGTAGGTCTCCGGAGTGAAAGCGGTTGGCATTTCTTTCTGGGAGACCTTCAGAAAAGTGACGAATTTTCGCCAGGCGGTTTTGCGAAACGGGATGGACTCGATCTTCCCTTTGCCGATGCTGATCTGCATGTTGTCGGCACCTCCTGCGCCGGTTTTCAGGAGTCAGGAGTCAGGAGTCTGAATTCTGAATTCTGAATTCGGAATCGCAGGGTTCTGATTTGACGCCTTTTTTCACAGTTGCGGACGCGCTGATCCTCTGGGTCTGGTTCAGCGACCGAGACGCTGAACCCGTTTCGACTGGCCCGGGGCCCGTCGCTCTGACATCCGGCGCTGCGGGTTCTCCGTTTCCTTCAATGCCGGCCCCGGCTCTCCGAACGCACTACATGAAACGAACAGCGAAACCCCGAAACCTCGGAACCACCGAACCGCGGAACGTGAATCGGGCTCCGATTCTCGCCGGGCGCTATGATTTGGATTCGGGGGGGTCTTGAGTAAATCGGGTTCCGGCCTCCTTGCACTCTTCGATCCAGCCGGCCCCTTTTTCCATCCAGACTGCGGCCACGGCTTTCGTTTTCTCCGAAATGCCTTTGCCGGCGTCTTCGGGAACGGAAAAGAGTTCAGAAGCTTCTGAAATCATCCGGTTCGCCGTCTTTTGCGGCGAAATCATCATCTCAAACCCCTTGTAAGCGCAACCAATGGAGATTTGAAAACCAGTCTGAATCATATCCGGCATGAATTTCCGGTCCCATTCGTCGGACATTTTTTCGCCCCCTTCTACGAAGAATACCGTTTCAAAACCAGGCATGCGTTGCTGCCGTCGCACCCGAATGCCGTGACCAGAGCGAAATTTCCCGAAAACTCCTGGGGATCTCTGGACACTTGAACCCCTGCCTCGGGAGCGTCCAAACCAGCTGTCGGCGCAACCACTCCCCGCTGCAAGGCCAATACGCCGACGAGCGTGGAGATCGCTCCTGAAGCTCCCAGCGTCTCTCCGATTGCCGCCTTTGGAGCGCAGAGCGGGATTTCATAAAGCTGTTTCCCGAAAACTCTCGACAGTGCGGTCAACTCCATCCGATCTCCCGCTCGGCTTCCTCCTGCCCCCGAAACGATGCAACCGATCCGCTGCGGCTCAATTGTAGCCGCATCAAGAGCCATCTGTACAGCGGAAGAAGCGCCTTCGCCGCTGACGTCGTAGCCGCTGATGGACTTGGCGTCGTGATAGAAGCCGTAACCGGCGATCTCGGCCAGTGGCGAAGCTTCCCTGCGGATCGCCTCCTCCGCCCTTTCGAGAACGCAGAGCGCGGAAGCCTCCCCCGGCAGAGTCCCGTCGCGTTTAGTCGAAAACGGGAGCAAGCGGTTCGATTCGGACAGGAAGCCATTTGTGGAGAATCCGAGGAAGCACTCGGGGGAAAGTTCTTCCACACCGCCGGCCAGAAACAGCGATCCTCTTCCCCGACGCAAAAAATCGGCGGCATACTGCATCGCCTGCAGTCCCGATGTGGCGCCGGTTGAAACGGTGGAGTTGACGCCGCGCAGTTGAAATTTGATAGCCGCCTGCCCTGCAGGCGAGTTGATGACAGTGTTCGGAAAGGCCATTGGGTTGACGTATTTCGGCCCGTCGACCAAACCGCTCCAGTCAAACTCCGTGATGCTGTGAATGCTTCCAAAGGTCGTCCCGCAGGCTAATCCCAGCGTCTGCGCGTCATCTTCGCCCTCCTGGGGGAGTGCGAGGCCGGCATCCTCAAAGGCCAGGTGCGCCGCGACGCAAAGCAGACGGGCGCTCCGATCCAAAACGCGAATGCCCTTTGGACCAAGCCACTCCTGAGGCTTGAAATCGGGGACCTCGAACGCGGGGAAAGTCTCCTCCGGATTCGCGGCGACCAGACTGCTGGCCGTCAGGCCGCTGCTCCCCTCGTAAAGAGCCTTTTCGAATGCAGCCACTCCGGCGCCGATGGAGGAAATCACGCCGGCGCCCGAAATGACGATGCGGCCGCTCATCCCTCGAACCTCGCCATACACAGAGAGGCGTTGTTTCCGCCAAACGCGTATGCATTGTTCAGGACGATGCGCGGGTGGACGACGCGAGCTTCATTCGGCACATAGTCCAGGTCGCATTCGGGGTCCTGGTCCTGATAATTGATAGTGGGAGGGACAACCCCGGTCCGAACGGCCAATGCGCAGGCTGCCGCTTCGATGGCGCTGGCGGCGCCCATGGTGTGCCCGATCATCGATTTGATCGAACTCATGGGAATGCGATCGGCCTCGTTTCCAAAGAGTCGGCGTACGGCGATTGTTTCGACCCGATCGTTCGTCGGCGTTCCGGTTCCGTGGGCGCTAATGTAGTCGACGTCATGCGGATTTAGCCCGCTCTGCTCGATCGCTTCCGTCATCGCGCGAATGGCGCCGTCCCCTTCCGGATGGGCGGCCGTCATATGGTGGGCATCGCAGCTCAATCCATAACCAAGCACCTCGGCATGAATTTCAGCGCCCCGCGAGCGGGCGGAATCCAGCGGTTCCAGCACCAGCACCGCGGCGCCTTCCCCGGGCACCATCCCCTTTCGATTCTTGTCGAAGGGCTGGCAGCGCTTCGGCGCGATCGCCCCCAACCGCGCAAATCCCATGTAGGTGATTCGGGAAAAAGCGTCGGCGCCGCCGGCAAGCATGACTTCGGCCGATCCCGCACGGAGCAGGTCGAAAGCGTGCCCCACAGCGTAATTTCCCGCCGCGCATGCGGTGGGGATCATGATGTTCGGTCCGTGCAATCCAAATTCGATGGCGATGTGGGTAGGGATCACGTGGCACGGGTAACGCAGGAAAACGTCTCCGCAGATGGAGTCGAGTCCCTGCGTTTTACGCTGATCGTTGTACTGTTCCACAAACAGCGGCTCACCCGAGGTAGTGCCCATGGAAACGCCCGTCCGGCGCCGGTCCAGCGAGTCCATCTCCATCCCCGCATCCTGCAGGGCCAGATGGGCGGCAGCCACTGCCAGTTGAGAGGCTCTTC
This sequence comes from uncultured Acidobacteriota bacterium, assembly GCA_964484155.1. Lineage (GTDB taxonomy): Bacteria > Acidobacteriota > UBA6911 > RPQK01 > JAPXNP01 > DATKAT01. The sequence goes on along the minus strand of CAZAEY010000001.1, from coordinate 47,014 downwards.
CCACTGCGTTCGGATCGAGTCGAAGAAAGTAGTCCCGCGCATCGAAGCCCCTCACCTGAGCGCCGAGATTGACCGGGAATTCCGACGTATCAAACGTGTCCACCGGAGCGATCCCGCTGGCGCCCGAAATCAGGCCGTTCCAAAAAACCTCTTTTCCGGCCCCGATCGGCGTCAAGATGCCGATACCGGTAATCACAACCCTGCGCATGGACGTCAGGCCGTCTCCTTTTCCAGATACGCCACGACGATGTCCACGGCTTCGCTTACATTCTTGATATTCCGAAACTCCTCCTCAGCAATATCGATCTTGTACTCCTTGTCGAGAGTCACCATCAGTTCGATCGCCATCAAGGAATCGATATCCAGATCTTCAACAAATCGGGCAGTGTCGGAAATCTCGGAAGGATCCCGCTCCGTCAACTCAGCGACTCGCTTTCGGATCTCTTCCCGAATCTGTTCGATTGTCATTTGCGCCTGACCCATAAATTTACCTCCAAAATTCTGTTTGACGGTCGCTCCAGCGTTCGGGCGCCCGGCTTAATCATCACTCTCTATAAGACTTCTCGCCTTCGCAAAATCGCATCGCGCGCAAAGGGAGTGCATCAATTGAAGTGCGGGGCGGGTATTGTATGTCTCACGATACGTTCGATGTTTGGGAGTGTCCGGATAGCTTTCCCCGTCCGGGTACGGATAGCCGCTCATCCCTTGAAAAGGCAACGGTTCCACAGTCTGCGAAAAGCCTGTATTCAGATCTCCGTCCTTCACCCAGCCGTTAGCGTAAAAGAGAAAGTTGCGCTGCATCCCCTCTTTCAGCGCGGGCAATCCGTCGCCATCGAACAGAAGCCTGAGCTCGTCGCCCGCGCCCATGATGACGAACCGGTCGTCTGCGGATTTCAGCAGCTCCTCCACAGGCCCGAACCGCGTGTAGTTCCCGGGGATCGGATCCCACATGGCATCGGAAGTCCAGGCCGAGTAGTCGAACCATTCCGGCTGTTTTCGCTCGGGATGCATCAATAAGGTCGAGTATCCGCGAAGTCGCAGATCGGCCGACTTCAAAGGAATCTCATGTAAGACGGCCGGCGGCGGCGCAGTCTCTTCACTTAAAAAAATTTCATCCCAATAGAGAGCCAGGTTGGTCACGATCCTGACCCTGCGTTCGGCGGCCTGGAACTTTCCGGAAAGGTCGACGACGATGGTTTTCGGCTTGCCCGCCGGAATTCCCATGTCTTCGATGACGGTTTCCCATTCGCCGGATTCATTCCTGACCTGCAGGTAAGGGAGCACGAACGGCTGACCGGCTTGTGCCTGCCGCAGGATCGTGCTGCCGTCGGGCCAGTCCACCCAGCCGTGAAGCACCAGGATTGCCCGATGGTCCGCAGCGACGTTTCGACCGAAATCAAGTTCGACATAGTGAAATTCCGCCACCCCGGCGTAATCGCGTTCGAAACCGTCGGCGTACCGTGAGTTTCGGGATCCAAGTTTCTCAAGGAGATCCCTTCCGCGGTGGTCCGCAGCGCTTTTTGGATCGATTCTTTCCGTCACCCCGAACAAGCGGAATTCGGGAAACGGAGGCGCCTTGAATTTGTCGTTGGTGAAGATATCCACGCCGATCGGATGGTCAACTGCGAGCAGCCGCACCTGGTCCAGATACGCAACCTCCCGCAACTCCTCAGTCAGGCGCACCTCATACAAGCCCTCATTTGCAACCAGCGATTCAGAGGGAATCCAAATGTACTCCTGATTCTGAACCTGAAAGTATTCGTCGTCTCCGGCGGGAACGCCCAATGGAGCCACTCCCAGTATGTCGGTGATGAACTCAAACTTCCGCCCGTTCCAAGTGAAAACAGTGGGGCACGAACCGGAAAGGCGCTGCCTTTCCTCATAGACGAGAAGCTGGTTCGGCTCCTGCTCCGCTTCATTCTGAATCAGACCGTTCGACCAGGTAATCCGCACCGTGTCGATCCGTTCCCGCGATCCAAGGCCGAAGTGCAGCGGCGTACCGGCGTAAATCTTCTTCTGGTACAAGGCTCCCGCCTTGACCTCGACTTCAGCCAGCGGCGCAAGCTTCGGGTTACGCACACCCGTCAAGCCGATGGAAACCCAGTTGTAAGGAGACGGAGTCGTATTTTCCAGCAGCATCAGGTCCCCTTGACGACTTAACACGATCAAGTCCATTTTTCCGTTCTGGTTCAGATCGGCGGCGCCAAGGGCCTTCGCGGAAGGGACATCCGGCAGCGTCCGCCCCGACTGAAACCGCCCTCTGCCCAGGTTGGAAATCACCTGCCTCCCCGCAACCAGATGGGGAATGCCCCGATTGTCGAAATCTGCAATCAGGATAGCCGCTTCAGAAGTCGTACTAACCGAAGCCGGCTCCAACTCCCCCCGATTGTTGACGATCGAAATCACGCCGTCGGGACTCGAAGCGACCAGATCGGTCCAGCCGTCGTTGTTCAAGTCACCGACGGTCAGCCTTTCGGTCCTTCGAGGAATCCGAGGCTGTGCAATGGGCTCGTACCGACCCCCCATGCGGTCGCGATACAGAACCGCATCCCGGTCTTGATAGGTCACGAGCAGCTCTACGGCGTTTGTGTCTTTGACCAGGTCGAATGCGACCGCAGCCAGCGGCCGGCCCGACTGAAACGGAAACTGACTCGTGCTGTCGGAAAAACCCGCCTCGCCGTTATTTCGCATCAGAAAAGATCGCTCGCCGAAAAGGAACAGATCCGGATCGTTGTCATGGTCGAAATCCAGCCAGACGACCGCAGCGAACCTTCCTTCGGGAAGTCTGAATTTCGACTTTTCGAACTTCCCCCCGCGATTCTCGTAAAGAGCCGCTTCCCCGGCGGCCACGATGCACAGATCGACCAAACCGTCGTTATTGAAATCCGCTGCGGCCACCGCAGTGATATCGCGGACGTTTTCCAATCCTGTGGTAGAAATGGGCTCCACACCCCTCCTGAAAATCGAGATGCCGCTGGAAGTCCAAACCAGGACGTCCGGCTTTCCATCGCCTTCGACGTCCAGCGTCAAAATTCCGGAATGCTCGCCATCGAGACCCTGCTTCAAGACCTGTTTTTGAAACTGGACTTGGATCGGCGGATCGGCCGGCTCGAGCGGCTCGACTTCATCAAGGATTTCGGAATAAAAGCTCCAGTCTAGATCCTCCGGAATCGGCGCACCTTCCTGTTTAGCCTTCAATTCGCGAAAAGTTTCCAAAGCGCGCTGCGAGTCTTCCTGTCGACCCTTGCTTCGATACGACGTGTAGAGCTGAAAGTGCGGTCCCGCCAAATTGTGGTCCAATTTCGCCGCGGCTTCGAAGCGTTCAATGGCTTCGTCCCCTCTCCCAGTCAGCTTATACAGGACGCCCAGGTTGTACTGGGAAATGGCCTCGTGGGGATCCAGTTGAACCATTTGCTCAAACTGCTCGAGAGCCAGCGCGTATTGGGCCTGGTTCTTGTAAAGGATTCCCAGGTTGAACCAGGTGTGGGGAATCGAGGGGTCCAGCCGCTGAGCCTTCTGAAGTTGTTCGACGCCTTCATCGGTCCGATTGACCAACAGTAGCGCCAGCCCGTAGTTGATCATTTCCCTTGGGGAATCGGGCGCCAGGGCTAACGCCTTTTCGAAAATCCCAACAGCCTGATCTTGCGTCAACTGATTCTCGTAGTATGCCTTGCCTAGGTTGCGATAGTGCCAGAGCCTCTCCTCAAGATCGGCGGCCGCCGCCGAAATGGAGAAGCACAAAATCAAGGCCAACGCCCAAACAATCGGTCCGCGTAAAAATCTAACGTTCATGAGGCGGGTCTACGACTCCTTCTCCTTCTTGAATGTATGAAAGTTCGTTAACGGGAACGGCAACCTTTTCAACCAAACCGCTGGGCCACCGAATCTCTATCTCAATCTCTTCCTTTTCAAAAGTTCCCAAGCCAAAATGGAGCCTCTTGGAGCTTTGGGCCGAGTATCCATTCCCTCCCTTGACTTCCCGAATCATCGTCAGATCGTCGGCGCGCACGGTGACCCGCGCCCCGATCCCTTCACGGTTGGAGTGAGTTCCGATCGTATGCAGACCGATCCAACTCCCGGCTCCTTCGGTCCGGTTGTGATAGAGCAGTGCCGGCTGATCGGCGCTGGTCTGAAAAATGTCCAGCAAACCGTCACGGTCGAAGTCGGCGATCGCAACGCCGCGACCGTCAAGATCGTTGTCCACTCCCGCCACCGCTGCGATTTCTTTAAAGATGTTGATCATTCCCATATTTTGAAAGAGCTTGCTCCGCTGGTAGCCGCTCCAGCTCCGATCTCCGATATCGGGCCAGTTCCGGATGTCGCTGAAGTCAATTCCCGGAGTAATGATCATTTCCAGCACCAGCGGGATGTAATTCTCTTCGCCGGCGGATCGCAACCCGTTGACCGTATATATGTCCTGCCAGCCGTCATTGGCGAAATCCGCAAACTGCGCTCCCCAACCCCAGAGGCCGTCGCAGGTGCCGGTTTCTCTGGACAGATCCGTAAAAGTCTCATCGCCGTTGTTGTGCCACAACATGTTGCACTCTTTCATGTATTCGTCGGTGATGTTGGTCACGTAAATGTCCAGCCAGCCGTCATTGTTGTAGTCGGCGATATCGACGTTCATCCCCTTCTTGGTGTCGAAGCCGATGGCGGTCTCGGTGGCGTCTTCGAAGACGCCGTTTCCGCGGTTGAAGTAAATGCGGTCGGTTCCGAAGTCGCCCGCCAAATAGATGTCCTGCAGGCCGTTGTTGTTAAGGTCCCCATGACCGACATCCAGAATCCATCCAGTGTGGTTCGCCAGCCCCGCCTTTTCCGTCACGTCGGCAAAGCGTCCGCTTCCCTCCAGATTCCTCCACAATTGGACGCCGCCGCCGTTGATTGCGTTGTCCAGGTCGTTCGGCAGCACCTGGAAAGTCGGCAGTTCCAGCAGGCTGACCGGAGGAAAGTAATCGCCGAACAACAGGTCGAGATAACCGTCGTTGTCGTAGTCGAATGCGATGGCGGCAATGCTGTTGCCGAAACGGTTGATGCCCGATTCCGCAGTGACATCTGTAAATCTTCCGTTCCCTTCATTGCGATAAAGAAGGGGAGTTCCAAAGCGGACGACGAGAAGATCGAGCCAACCGTTGTTGTTGTAGTCAAACCAAAGGGAATCGGAAACGATGTTTCCTGCGTTATTGCCGCCGGCCACGCCCGCCTCTTCGGTCACATCTGTAAACGTCAGGTCGCCGTTGTTTCGAAACAGTCGGTTTGGCGCGCCAAGTTCCGAGGACGTCAAAAAGACATCCTCCCAGCCGTCGTTATCGTAGTCTCCAATGGCCACCGAAGCCCCGCCGGCTGTAAACATTTCCAGAACCTGCCCGTGTTTCCCCTCGAAGCTGCGAGCGCGATGGATGTGACGCACTCCGGCCTGCTCCGCGATTTCGTCGAACCGAATTCTCGATTCCGCATTTCTGTCGGTCGAAAAGGAAGGGGCGGCTAGAAGGATCGCTGAAAGACCCAGGCTGAGTGAAATCCAAGCTCTAGCCCGCATATCCCACGCTCCCCACCGCTACGCCCTCCGCCTGCAGCGAAAAATGCGGGCTGGACCCCGAAAATCCTTCGTTCCTCATCCTTGCGTTTACTGGTTTTCCCATATTTCTCTCAAATCGGTATTGACCCTTTGATTGGGGTCGTAAGATCCGCCAATGATCTTCTCCAGTTCGTCTGGACTCGCTTCCAATCGTCGCTTCAAATCGCTGCTGTCCGGGAATTGCCCGAACCCTTCGCGCCAGACTTCCCGGGCTCGCTCCAATTGATCCATTTTCCAGTACCCGTCGCCCAGCGAGGAATAAACGCGTTGGTGATAGGCCCGTCGGGGCTCCGATTTCTGAATCTTCAGCGCTCTTTCCAAATCGTCGATCCCCAGTTGGGTCCGGTTGAAGATTCGCGGCCAGAATAGATAACTGTTCCCGCGGGTGTAGTAGGCGATCCAAGTCGGCTCCAGTTCGATCGACCGGGTGAAATGATTCAACGCCGTATTCGCATGGATGACCTGCGTGATGGATCCGGAGGCGGGGATCTTGTCGACGTAGGCGAAGCCGTAATTCAGGGCGGCAGAAGCTGAGTCGGGGTGCCGGTTCGTCAGTTCTTCGAAAAAGCTCAGGCAGCGATCGTAGGCCTCCGCCTGAATCACGGCCTGCCGGTATTCGCTGGCAAATTTCAGGCTGTCGGGATTCTGTCGGAGGGCCGCTTCAAACTTGTCCAGCGCTCGTTCGAAATCTCTCCGCTCCACTGCCAGGACAGCGTCGCGAAACAGCATTTCCGAATCGCTGGCGATCGGGGACAGCAACAACAAAACGACGATGAAATTGGTCAGAACCATTTAAACACCTCACACCTCACAACGATCGGGATCGAACCTCTGCCGCCACGGCTTGCAAAAAGCCCTACCGCTTCGCCTGAAAGGGCCTTGCGCGGCCTTCTCCTTCCACGACCTTGTAAATCCGATTTGCGTGCAGATCTCGAAGGGTCTCCTTCGTTCCGGAGGGCCACCGAATCTCCACTTCATCCAATTTGTCGACGGCCCCGAGGCCGAAGTGCACCCGCAGGGAGCTTTGCGATGAAAATCCGTTGCCCCCGTTGACGAATCCCAGAAACGACTCATCGCCTGATTTAACGCGGACCTGGGTCCCGATCGCCCAGCGGTTCGACCGAGTCCCTTCGAACTGAAACGCCACCCAGTTGCGTTCCGCCGTCAGCGGGAGCATGTTTCGAAACAAATGCGGCTCCGCATTGGCATTGGTCACAAACAGGTCCAGTCGCCCGTCATTGTTGAAGTCGGCGACCGCGATTCCCCGACCGTCTTTAATGGAGTCCAGACCATGAAGCGCCGCTTGTTCGGTGAAGAGCGCTCCCTGCTGATTCTTAAAGAGGCGGCTCCTCTGATAGCCGCTCAACGTCTTGTCCCCCATGGGAGGCCAACTGCGAGCGTCGGCCAGATCAACGTCCGGGTTCGTAATCACCTGAAAAATGTCCAGCACGTAGTTCTCTTCTCCGGCGGAGACCCACCCGTTGACGACATAAAGATCGAGCCACCCGTCATGGTCGAAATCGAAGAACTTGCCCGCCCATCCCCAACCGGTGTCGTAAGTGTTGGTTTCCCAAGCGACGTCGGTGAAGGTCAAGTCCCCGTTGTTGCGCCAAAGGAAATTCCCTTCCCGCATATACTCGTCGGTAATGTTGGTCACGTAAATGTCGAGGTAACCGTCGCGGTCGAAATCGCCCCAGTCGACGTTCATCCCCTTTTTGGTGTCAAACCCGATTGCAGACTCGGATATATCGGAAAACGTTCCATCTCCGTTGTTGACGAAGAATCGATCGGTGCCGAAATCGCAGGCGATGTACAGATCGTCGTAGCCGTTGTTGTTGGCATCCGCGTGTCCCAGATCGAGTGTCCACCCGCTCAAGTCAAAGCCGATTTCCTGGGTCGCTTCGGTGAAAGTTCCGTCGCCGTTATTGCGGAACACCACGACGCCTCCCCCATTGTTGGCATACTCGAAGCTTTCTGGGAAAAATCGCGGAGTCTCGGGCTGAAACAGATTGACCGGTTGAAAATAGCACCCGATAAACAAGTCCAAATCTCCGTCCAAATCATAGTCGAAGGCGACGGCCGCGATGGCGTTCATGTGACGATCCAACCCAGCCTCCTTGGTTACGTCTCGAAACCTGCCGTTCCCCAGGTTCTTGAACAGCTGGCTGGTCCCGAAACGGATGACAAAAAGATCGAGCCAACCGTCTCCATCGTAGTCAAACCAGAGAGCGCCGGCCGAGGCGTTATTGGCGTCGTTGCCAGCGGCCACGCCGGCCTCTTCAGCGATCTCAGTAAAGGTAAAATCGCCGTTGTTTCGGTACAGTCGATTTCGACCCGTCTCATGGGAATCGGTGACGAAAACATCCTCGAAGCCGTTGTTGTTGAAATCGGCGACGGCGACGGCCGCGCCCAAAGCGGTATAGCCTTCCATGATTTCGGCGTACTCATTATCGAAGGAACGGTTACGGTGGGGATGAAACACGCCGGCCTCGCGCGCCACATCCTGAAACCATGGAGGATCCCCGTCGGTCGAAATCAGAAACGTTACGGAAAGAAAAAGCAGGGCCGGCGCGAGCCACTTCACTGAATCTCCCCCGCAGTTCTTTCCATGAATCGATCTTCGCCCTCAACGATGCGAACGATGCGATTGCCCGCGAGGTTTTCAAAAGTCTGGACAATTCCGGAGCGCGGCCATCGCACCTCCAGTCGGTCTACCTGCGAATTGTCAGCCAATCCGAAATGGAGCCGCTGCGTATTCTGCGAGCTGTACCCGTCCCCCGCCACGACCTCTCGCATTTGCTGCAGATCTCCTGTGTGGGCAGTCACCCGAGCGCCCACAGCGTCCCGATTGGATTGGGTCCCCTCCAATTCGACTGCGAGCCAGTTCCCTCCGATGCCGACATCGTTCCGCAGCAAAGCGTGACGGTCGGTTGAAGCAGCTACAGCGATATCGAGCACGCCGCGGTTCCAGAAATCCGCTACGGCGACTCCGCGGCTATTCAAAATCAACCCGGCGCCCGACGGCGTGCCGATTTCCGAAAACGTTTCATCCCCATTGTTGCGAAGCAACCGATTGCGCTGCCAACCGTGCCAGGAATTCTCGCCGAAGTGATCGGGATCGAAAAAGATTCCGGTTTTATACTCGTCTTGCCGACTCACGACATTGTTGAGGAACTCCAACTCGATCTCCGTTCCTCTTTTGCTGTAGACCCAACCGTTTGCGGCGTAGATATCCTGCCAGCCGTTGTTATTGAAATCGGCGAACGAGGCGCTCCAGAACCAGCCGATCGGATTGGCGCCCGCTTCCCAAGTGACGTCCTGAAATGTTCCGTCGCCGAGGTTCTTCAGCAGACTGTTTCCGGAGGCCATTTGCTGAAAAATTTTGACGAAATCGAATCCGGACTGCCGGAACATTTCGAAATACAGCGGCATGTCCGTTTTCCAGACCCCCTGCGCCCAGGAGTTGTACATGTATCGATGGATGGTGGGCGCTTCCGCAAACCAGGCCTCCTCGGAACGGATGTTGGTGACATAAATGTCGAGGAGACCGTTGTTGTTGTAATCGCCCATCGAGGCGTTCATGCCGGCGCCGTAGTCCAGCGTGCCGCTCTGGACTGTGACATCGGTGAAGGTCCCGTCTCCGTTGTTTCGGTACAACGTGTTCCGACCGAAATCATTGACGACGTAAAGATCCGGCCAACCATCATTGTTGTAATCGCCAAAAACCGTGCCCAGGCAGAGACCCGTTTCCCCAACGCCCGCTTCCTCGGTGACGTTTGTAAAAGTTCCGTCTCCGTTGTTGCGATAGAGTTGATTCGGCTCGCCGTTTCGGGCGTAAAAAGTGGTTGGAATGTCGAGTCTGGGATCCAGGTATCGCCCGACGTAGAGATCGAGATATCCGCTGTTGTTGTAATCGGCCCAGGACGCCACCGTGGTGCAGCAGTCTTCGCCGATCCCCGCTTCCGCCGTGACGTCGGTGAAGGTTCCGTCTCCATTGTTTCGGAAGAGCTGATTGGGCCTGAAGGTCCGACTGACGAACAGGTCTTTGTAACCGTCGTTGTCGTAATCGGCAAATACAGCGACGCTGACCCCGTCAAGGCCCGACAAACCGCTGGCTTCCGTCACGTCTTCGAACGTGCCGTCGCCTCGATTCCTGAATAACCTGGATTCGACGCCGTCGGGAATGAACAGGTCGTAATAGCCGTCGTTGTCATAGTCGGCAGTCGCAATCCCTGCGGGGCCGTAGCGAATCATCGCAAACTTCAAGGGCAGCTCCAGAAATTTCGGGTAGTAGCGATTCTCAAAATCGATTCCGGCTTCTGCGGAGACGTCGGTGAAGTGCGGGCGACGAGAAATGAGACGCTCGCCCCGCAACAACTCGGAGCTGAGTATTCGAGGTCGTTCCCAGTCCGGCGCAAAAGTCATTCGAAAGTACGCTCGGTCGATTCCGTCGTCGGAAAAACCTCTTTGCGTTCCGATGACTTCGAAGCGAACGCTGGCGATCCACTCGCGGCTGGAATTCCACTGCTCCAATCGGTGAACGTGCATCCGAGCTTCCTCGATGGATGCGAAGCCATCCAGATACCGTTCCCATTCCCGAACGGCGTCTTCACGATTCATTGGAGACGGATTTGGCGACATCGAAAGCCTCTGCACTCCGTCCACTTCGTCCAGAATTTGCAGTTGATTCAGCCCGAGAGGCAGGCCGGAAAAATCTTCTGCGTACGCCTCTGAAATCCGGCCGGGATTTCTAGCCTCAACCGAATCAGCGAATTCCTCCAGCATCACGACCAGCGTCTTGCCGGTTTCGAAAAACTGCAGCGATTTGCGGTTCATCCGATTGACCAGAACGACGCTTGCAATCAACGCAATTCCGACAACGACAAAACAGAAAATGATAACGCGCGATTTTCGTGACATCAGGAACAGGCGCCTTCCGTTTTTTTTTGCTCAGTGCCGAAGAAGAAAATCACTTTACCAGACAAGTGGGGAACAAGCGATGCATTTGTTGGAATCGAAAACTGATCGAGTTCTCGGAAATTCTCAAAGGGGCGGAAAACTTTTCATCGAGGACGGCTCTTCATCAACCCCGCACTTCGCTTCGAAAGCTTGCATGAAAACCCGCATGGATCTTTTCCCGTAGCGGGATCGATCCGATAGGTCCTGCGGCGACCTGGTAGGGATCGAAAAGCAGAAAGTCGACGCGGTCGCGCACAGCGTCAAATCGTTGCACAATCAGACGCGCATCACTTTTCATTTCAGGGTTCCGGACGACCACCGGTTCGCCGCCCAAATACTGGCCCGCCGGTGCGCGATACATGTCCCAATTTGGATCCGACCAGGCGCCGTGAATTAGAAGATCGAAAAACTTCCGTCCCGCGCCCTCGATCTGTGAAATTCCGAGCATCCAGAAATCGTCGTATGGCCGACCGGCATTTTCCGAGACCATCGCAGGAAAATCCGCGCCGAACGGAAAATCCAGTTCACGCTGGTCTGCCAGCTTGCCTCCAAGAAGGTCGACGGTAAAACGAACAGGCCATGCGCGGCCCTTGGTCTGATACAGATTGGGAATCGGTTGATACTCCTGATAGATGGGGCGCTCCAATCGCAACACATCGACAACGAGGCGATTCTGCTGCTCGAAAGCGTTCATCATGTGAAGGCAATATCCGGCTCCGACCTCGACCTGAAAAGCCTCCCGTTCCGACCCGCGGTGCGGGCGAGGGACTATCAGCAAGCGACTGCCCAGTTCCGGCTTCCAGTCCAATGCCTGGATCACAGACTGACCGTTGCGTTGAAATCTCTCGAAATCCATCATCAGTGGACTGAGGAAAAAGCAGGAATAGTTCGAACTGATCGCCATGTCGTGGTTGGTAAACGGATGATCCAGACGAATACGGCGGCGTTCGACGAGGTTATCGGACAGGTCGAATTCGAAAATGTGGATGGCCGGTTGCCTCGAAGAGAATCCGACTCCGAAATTCACCAGATGCCCGTTTTCGGGATCGAACTTCGGGTGGGCGGCAAACGGAGTGACCTCATTGAGCCTGCCTCCAAAGTCGTACTCTCCCACAGTCTCCAAGGTGTCAGGATCCAGTTCGACGGGCGGGGTCTGCTCGCCGAAGGCCAACAGCTTGTCCCGCCACGGATACACGCTGACATTGACGGGCGACTCCAGAAGCAATCCCCTTCGCAGGCGGTCTCCTGCAAAGGAAGTCCCGAAAGTTCTGAAAAGGACCCGTCCGGCCCGTTCCTCTTCCTCCAACTTCACGGTTCGCACGAATCGATTTGAAAACCGGACCCCTTCATCTGAAAACTTCAGGGCGCACACCATGCCGTCCCCGTCCAGCCAGTGCCGATACCTGAAATCCCCTCTGCTGAATCTGGCCGGGCCATTGACGTAATAGGAGCCTCGCAGCCAGTCCGGCACTTCGACGGAAAGGTCTTCGATGTGATAGCTCGATTCCCGAGCGTCAAACCAGAACCAGTTCTCCAGTCGAGGGGCAAGATCTTTGTCGGCAACCAGCGCGGCATCGTCCATCTCAAGAAATCATATAGAGCCGGACGCATTTTGCGCAACAGGGGAGGCTGGGGCGGGGGCTTCAGAGTCTCTCAGGACTTTGTGGATTGCGATCGGTTGAGACCTGCCCTTGACCAACTCCTTGCCTAGAAACTCAGTGTGCACGCTATCCCTAATAGCGAGCAAAGTATCCTCGCTGATGAGAATTTCGGAATTGAATTTTTTGTTAAGTCCCTCGATTCGCGAAGCGACGTTGACAACGTCGCCGATGGCGGTGTACTCCATCCGCTCGGGAGAACCGACGTTGCCGACGACGGCTTCTCCGGAATGAATTCCTATGCCGATTCGAATCGCTTCCTGGCCGCGCTTTTCGATCCGATGATTCAGCCGACCCAGTTCCGACAGCATGTCCTGCGCAGCGCGAACCGCGTTCTCCGCCGCATTCTCGTCCTTTAAAGGAGCGCCGAAAATAGCCATAATCCCGTCGCCCATGAACTTGTCGATCATTCCTTGTCGGGCGTGAATGGCTTGAACCATGACTGACAGGTACTCGTTGAGGCTATCCACCAAATCGGATGGGGACATGCCTTCGGAGCGAGTGGTGAAATCACGAATGTCGGAAAACAGCACGGTGACTTGCTTGACTTCGCCGCTGAGAATCAAATCGTCCGGCGCCTCCAGAATCTGAGCGATGACATTGCCGCTGACATAGCGCTGGAACAATCCCCGGAGCCTTAATTTCTCTTTACCTTCCACAAAATAGTTGATGGTCTGGCTTGCTCCCGCCGCCAGAAAAACTCCCACCACGGGAGAGACGACTTCCAGCCACCGTCCTTGCGGAAACGCCCAGAAAATGGCCGCGAACAGGTAGGCGGACAGAAGTGCGAAGGCGCCAACGAGCGCCTTAAGGGGGGCCCATTTGAAGCAAAGCGCCGCGACCGCGAGAATCAGACAAAGCGCGACCAAAATCCCGCCGCCCGGCCCGATCCTCTGGATGAATTTCCCTTCCAAGATCGTGGCGATCGTATTCCCATGAATCTCTATGCCGGGCGTTCTTCGAAATTCATTCCGTGGATCCTCCAGGGGCCAGTAGTAAAGTGGCGTCGAGTGAAGATCCTCGTCGCCCATCACTCCGATCAGAACGATCCGATCCTGAAAATTCTCCTTAAGGAATGCTTCGTCATTCTGCTCGACCGCCTCCAGAGCGCGCCAGAAGGGGATTTCGGGGAATGGGCTGCGGCTGCGGTATCGGATGAGAATCGTCGGCCCGAGAGAAGTTCGCACTTTTTCCAGAATTTCAGGCGAGGATTGGCGGGATGCCGCGGCTATGGCGTAGGCGAATCCGAGGGCGGCCTCGCCGTCCTCCTGCTCCGAGAAGAGTTCTTGTCGCCTCACGAAATCGTCGGAGTCGGTGGTCAGATTGATGAACGCAAAACTTTCTGGACCGGCTGCCATCAGCAGCAGCGGCGCCGGTTGATCGACCTCTTCGCCGCGGGCCCGGTATGCCAGAATGATGGGGAGGTCGGCGGCGCGGGCTTGCAGAATCGACTGCAGCATCGCCGTCTGACCCTCAGGGTCGTATCGGCTGACGACTTCCGGGAAAAGGAAATCGACTCCGACGACGTCCGCTCCCGCCAGAATCATTCCGTCAAAAACGGCGGCGAAATGTCGTTGCCAAAAGATCAGCGGCTCTTCAATTGCGGAAAAGGTTTCTTCGTCAACGGCGAGGATCACGATTCCCGGATCGTCCAGCGGCGGTAGGGGTCCCCTCGCCCTGAATCGCAGATCGTATGCTCGCTGCTCGATCCAGTCGCCGAAATTGGAATGCTGAAACCAGGTGGAGACCGAGACGCACGCCAGCACCAGAACTGCGTAGAGGGTCAACTTGAATAAAGTCCGCTGCTTCATCGATTCGATCCCCGGCCCGCATTTCTCGCACCGCTACTGCGGCGGCGACGGATAACGCCGCGTCTGCCGGGTACTCGCCCTCAAGGGGCGC
>CAZAEY010000001.1:9303-32820 GCA_964484155.1 uncultured Acidobacteriota bacterium | reverse complement strand
TCATTTGCATTGGCCCCTTTGACACTCGCCCTGCATATTTCATGCGCCTCCGTCGCGAGGCGTGTGAAATGTGCGGACTAGCCGGCTGTTACGGCCTCTTTCCCGCGGCTTCCAGCCGGTCCAGCCTCTCCTGTTCCTCTACCGAAGCCCGCATCAGGCCGGCGTTCCAATACAGCCACGCCAAGCGACTCGTCAACCGCACATCGTCCGGGTTTTCATCTCGCAGCCTTCGAAACAAAGCGGCCGCTTCGGCGAAATATCCATCCTGCTCCAATTGAGCAGCCTGAATCAGTAGGTCGGCAGGCCCTTCGAACTCCCGTTCCTTCAATTCAGGGTTTGGTCTGATCTCAAACCAAGCGGTCTGCTGGCCCAGCACTTCGGTTCCCTTCCTTGCCTGAACCTCCCAGCTGTATCGTCCCGGATCCAGAATTGGATCTGAATCGGGGTAGCGAATACGGTTCTCCGAGGTTCGCTTTTCCCAAACGACCCTTCCCTGATCGTTACGAATCCATAAATGATAGGCCTCGACTTCGTCGACTTCATCCCATTCGAAGCAGGGATTTGCGGACGTAATCGGTCCGCCCAAATAGATCGCTATCGGAGCGTATCCGCGAGGTCTGAGGCCCCCCACGCGCTCCAAGCTTTCCTTGCCCAGCGCAACGCGCGGCAGAACGCACCTGCCTGCGGCCTTCGGAATCACAGGAGGGCCCTCTTCCTGCTTCCAGGACAGGTCGCTGAGCATGACCCGGCTTCCTCCGGCTACTTCGAGCTGCTCCGAGGTCGGACAGAAAAGGACCGTCAACTTGCCGCTTGCAGTCACCACTCGGTCTCCCGTATAGAGAAGCGCAGCCAATTGGGCAGGTTCTCGCTCGCCCTTTCGTTCGATGAAAGCGTCTTCAGACGCCACAAGGACCATTCCGACCGGTTCTTCCGATTCGCCCGACGCATGCGTTGAGGTCAGAAGCATCAGAACGAAAACTAATTTGAAGGAGTTCATCATTTTTCCATTGTCGCTCATTTACAAACTCGCATGCGCGGTCGCCCTCGGCTCGCCGTTGCCAAGGCTCGCGTCGTCACCTCCTGAACTCATCCGCGGTTTCGCGCCGTCTCAAAAAGCCACGCGAAAAGCTAGACGAATCGTCCGAGGATCCGCCTGCGTATCGAACGCCTTGCCGAAGCCCGGCGACTCCAGAATTCGATTGGGAATTCCAAAGGGAGTCCGGTTGAACAGGTTGAAGACCTCCAGGCGGACATCGAGGCCGACTCCTTCACTCAGAACGACGTCCCGGCGCATCGCCAGGTCAATTAAAGCCTGGCCGTCTGCGCGAAACGTGTTTCGTCCGACGCTCCCCGGCCCGTTGCTGCCTACGAAGTCGTTGGGGACGAATCCCGGGGCGATTCGAATTGGGTGCGCGCTCCCCGAGAAAATCGACAAGCCCTCAACGGTGTCCAGACGATCGGTCAAGTTCCCGTCGCGATTGACGTCAAAGGAGGTATTGACCGTATAGGGTTGGCCCGTTTGAAAGCGGCCGATCAGCGAGAGACTCCAGTCTTGAAACAATCGGTTCGCGGACCAGTCGGGCAGGTCCCACATCAGGAAAGTGGAAACGCGGTGCCGCATATCGAAATTGGCGGGTCCCCGCTCCAGATGCAATTGCGAGTGATCCTGCGGCAATGAGAAAAATCCGCGGCCGTCAAAAGGGTCGGAAACCTCATCAATGACATGAGCCCAGGTCCAAGAGCTTTGTAATTGGATTCCCCGACTCAGCCTCTTTGACACCGTGGCCTGCCAGGAATGATAGGTCGAAGCGGCGGAGTTCTGGAACACGGTAAAGGCCCCAAGTCGCCGTTCGGGGCGGCCCACTTCCGCCGGCGGCAGCGTAGGAGGGATGTCCAGAACAATCAGCGGACTGGCCGCCGACGGCAGGAAGAACAGTACCGGATTTGAAATGAGGCCCCCGTTCGGCGTCACGAATCGCGTCAACCCGACGCCTCTTGTACCGATGTAGCTGAAAGAAGTCAGGAAGTCTTCTCCCAACTGCCTTTCCACTGAAAGGGTGAAATGCTGCGCGTAACTGTTCTTGAAATCCTTTTCAGGCAGAGTGAACGCCAACCCGTTGCTGCTGAGATTTGCCCCTGGGAAAGGCGGAGATTGAGTGAACAGGATGCCCAGACCCGTACCAAATTCCGCACCACTCAAGTTATAGACATTCAGCGAATCGGGGCGGATCAACAGTTCGCCGGTTGGCTCAAAACTGAAAAATCGCGGGTTGTTCACAAAAAGCCCGTTCGGCGGGCGAAAGTTCGAATCGAGGTTGAGCGGCAGATTGGCGGGAAATACGTTTCTGGACTGGCTGGTGACCGAGCCCAGATTGGAATCGTAAAACAACCCAAAGCCGGCTCGAACGGCCGTCCTGCCGTCCTTGAAAGGATCCCAGGCCAGACCTATTCTGGGCGCGAAGTTGTTCCGATCCGGACTGTAAATCCTGCTGCGGTCTGCCAGAACTTCGTTCCAGGCCTGCAGCGCCCCCAGAAAGGAATCGTTCCCGGCTTGAATCAATTCTCGAAAATTCGGGTGAGCCGCAGGATCCATCAAAGGAAAATCTCCTGGCCGAAGTTGAAAGCTGTCTTCAATCTTTCGGTGTCTTTCCTTGGGAACGGTCTGGTAGGAGTAGCGGAGTCCCAAATTGAGCGTCAAATTGTCAGCGAGCCGCCAATCGTCCTGGACGAAGAGGTCAAAGTGTGTCATTCCGAGAGCGATCGAAGAGTCGGCAGACTCGGTCGCGTTCAATGACTGCAGGAAACCGGCGGCCGCCCCCAGGGACGCGGCGTCTGAGCCATACAGCAGCCCGTCATCGGTCGCAAATGGGCAGAACGGATTCTGCATGCAGCCGGAGGAAATCGATCCTCCTCCAAAGATCAAGAGAGGACGGTTGTTTCGGTCTGAAAAGCTGTTGAGCTGGGAATGACGGATGTCGAAACCGAATTTGACCGAGTGGCTCCCGCCCAACCATGTCAGGATGTCGCTGATCTGATACGTATTCTGCACGCGCCCTTGCGGAAAATTGAAAACATCGATGCCCACCGAGCTGTAAGGAAGGATCGTCAATTGGCCGATGGGGCCGGTCGAGCCGAACGGTCCGAAAGTTCCAAAAGGGGTTTCGATCGCAGAAAGGAACTGAGATGGGAACTCAGGCCCGGGTGCGGAACCGAACAGCAAGGGGCTGGATTTCTGGTGGGGAAAACCGATGGCGGTTCTTCCGAATGAGATCCTCAAAACGCTTCCCAGCGTGGGCGTCGAGCTGTTCAAAAAAAGAGAAAGATTCTGGGTCCTGGTTTCGGCGGTCAGAGAAGACTCGATGGCCTCTCCCGTAAAGGGCAGCCGCGCCTCGTCGTCGGTGAAGTTGTAGCGGGCGGTCAGGCTGTGCACCGACGTGACGTACCAGTTGACCTTCTGGGACAAGATAATCCCCGATTCGCGCCGGGGCTTGACCTGCGAGTAAGTGTGCGCCCCGAAAGGTCCGGCAGCATTATTCGGCAACGGATACAGTGAGAATGCGCCCAGGCCGACCTGACTGGAATGAGGGATGTTTCTTGAAGCGAAAAATTCGCCCAGCTGTTCGATCGGAACGAATCCTTCCCGCGTTCGGAGGCCGCGTTCCGACGCCGTCGGAACGACGAAGTGACCGATCTGATCGGATCGACGCCGATTCCCTTCGGCGGACAGGAAATAGAAGAGCCGTTCGGGCGCGATGGTTCCGCCTGCAACACCTCCGAACTGTTGAAATGAGGAGTTTTCTCCCGTATAGCTCCCGCCGCTCTGCGCCCGTGAATTGACCTCGTCGGAAAAGGGGGTTCCAAAAAAAGGCTTCGAGTTCAAGCGATTCTGATTGAAGAAACCGTAGACGCTCCCGTGAAACGGGCGAGTCCCTCCGGATCGCGATACCGCGTTGACGATTGAGCCGGCGCTTCGTCCGAATTGGGCCGGAAAGCCGGCGGTAACGATCTGAAATTCCTCGACGCTTTCGGTGCTCTGGGGGACTAGCGACACGAAACCCTGGCGCCGGACGCCGATGTCCTCGTCGTTATTGTCCGAGCCGTCCACTGTGAAATTGTTGCTTCGGCCGCGCATTCCGTTGACCGAAAATTGTCCAGGCGCACCGACCCCAATGCCCACGGCCGGACCGAAACCGGACGAAAAGGGGACGGGGAAGACGCCCGGAGCCAGGAAGGCCATCTCATCGAAGCTCCGGGAATCCCGCAATGGAAGCGCCCGGATGAGCGACGATTCGAAGTTGTACCGGTGCGCCCAGTCCTGGAGCGAAACCATGGAGGTCATGCCAGGCTCTTCAATAAAGGCCAATACCACCGGAGTGGCGCCCGGCGCGGTCAGGTCGATGATGGCGGTCTTGGTCTGTTCGCCGCGCAGCAGGACTTGTTGCGTTGGCGTCGGCACAGTCCTGCGCATCTCGAACGGCGGGACTACGACCTTTGGCTGATTCAAGCGGATCAAGACATTGGTGCGGGTGCTGGGGTAGTAGTCCTCGACTTCAATGGAAACCGTATAATTTCCGGGTTCCAATTGAATGAAGACGTATTTTCCTTCTGCATCGGATTCCAGCACTCGCTGCCAGCCCCGATCGACATTGGTGAGGGTGACGGCGGCCCCGACCAGAGGCTGCCTGCTCTCCACATCCAGCACCGTGCCCCGGACTTCGCCGGTCAAGGTGTCTGCAAACGTCGAAGCTCCGGCAGTCAGGACGAATCCCAGCAGAAAAATGGCGAATGCACGCGACTTGCGGGAACTCTTAGGAAAATTCAACGGCGAATCTCATTCAACCTGACTCTCAACCCTTCGTGACTAGGCAACCGTTCCAGACCGCGACGGAGGGCATCCTGCGCCTCGGCGCGATTCCCCCGATTCATGTGCAGCTCGGCCGCCGTCAGAAACAGGGCCGCAACTTCGCGATCATCATACGCTTCCGGGGAGACGTCGAATGCCTCTTCCAAGAGCGCCATCGCTTCCGGGGACGAGCCATGGCGCTCCAGAAGCCGGGCGGCCTCTACGCGAAGCGCCAGATCCTTTCGATGAGTTTCGAGGCCCTCCAGGTATCGCCGCACCTGATCGGGTTCGCCCAGCGCGGCGTGCCCGCGGCAATAAATCGCATGCGCCCGTCGGTCCGGGTGGTGCAGCACTTCGAAATCGGCAAATCTGTCGGGCTCGTCTGCGTCTTCAGGAACGGCAAGGCTGTCAATCGTCAAGGGGGTGTAGTCCGGAACCGGCGCAAAGAGCCAGTGGCGCACTGCCGAATCCATCAACTCCAGCGCCTCGCGAAACCGATCGCGCTCGAGCAAGCGATTGGCCCAGCGAACGACCGTTCCGTGGATCCCGTAATCTGGATTCCCGAGATTGAAAGCGGTCGCGCCCATCAGATTTCTCTCCGCAAGGGAAAGCTCCTCCAAAGCCTGGGCAAAGCTCGCCAACGCATCTTCGAATCGCTGTTGCGACCAAAGTCTCTCCGCCTCCAGTTGCCGCCTCCAGAAACCGCTTGTCGCGGCGTCCCCGAGAGTGAATGGCAGCAGGTCGCTTGGATCGACTCGATCGGGGTGCCGGTGCAAGACCTCCAGAATGCTGTTGCGAAGCTCAAGATGACCTGACTGCACGTCCAGCGCGCCGATCAGCACGGACCAGGCGTCGGCGATGCCGCCGCTGTCCAGAAAGTCTTGCGCCTTCGCGATTTCCTCAGTCACGATGGCGTCTCGAACGTTTTCGATCGCGTCGCGGATTTCCTGTCTCTGATGGGCTTCGATGGAGTGGCTCAAAGCCGTTTCCAGCGAGGCTAATGCTTCCCGGTGACGATTATGGGCCATTCGAATGCGGCCCAGAAGGAGGTGGGGAGCCGGATAGCGAGCGTCCGACTCGATGGCTGAGCCCAGATGATCTTCGGCTTCCTCCAGCGCGCCTCTGGCAGCGAGCACCGCCGCGAGATTATAGTGAGCATAGGGGTTTTCCGGGGCGATGCGCTGGGCCCTGCGGAAGCGATCGATCGCCTGATCCGTCTCGCCTTTCCCCAGAAGAAACAATCCGAATCGAACTTCCAGGTTGGCGTCCTGCGGATTCAGCTCGATGGATCTCTGAAAATGGCTTCTGGCCGCCACTGTTTCGTCCAACCTATCCAACAGTTGCGCGTAGGCCTGGTGAATGGATGGTTCATCCGGATGGCGTTCCATCAGACCCTCGTAAAGTCCGCGCGCTTCGGAACCCCGTTCAGTTTGCACAAGGAGTTCCGCCAGACTGACATAAAAGGCCGGCTCGTCCGGTTCCAGCCGTATCGCAAGTCGCAACATCTGTTCGGCTTCCTCCAGCCGCTGCTGCCGGACAAACAGCCCGCCCAGCGTCTGATGCGCATAAGCGTTGCCGGGATGAATTGCGATGGCACGGCGCAAAAGCGCCTCCGCCTCCTCCCATCGCCCCAGCAGGAAATTCAATTGACCGAGACCGTGATAGGCGGTGCTGTCGGAAGGATCCAGCTCGATGGAATTTCTGAAATGGGAATCGGATCTTTCGTAGTCTCGCAGCTCTAAATGAATCAGCGCAAGCGTATTGCGTGGGTAGGTCCAATTCGGCGTCAGCAGAAGGGCCTGCTCCAGCGGTGCGATCGCCTCTTGCAGACGGTTCTGCTTCCACAGTGCCAGACCGAGAGCATTCAGGGCGTGACTGGCTTCCGAATCCAAGCTGACGGAGGTTTGCAGATGAAGAATCGCCTGTTCGTACTCCCCTCGCTCGATTTGAGCCCGGCCGGCGAAAAAATGCCATTGAGATTCAAAGGCCGGAGTGGCAACGAACAGCTCCTGAATAAGCTGGAGCATTTCCGCCCCCTCTTCGAAGGTCTCTGCGTGCCAGCGAACGTCCCCGCCGCGAAGATACTTCAGAATGGTTCTCTGGGCCTTGTTGCCCATGGCTACGATGAGGTCCCGTTCGATCTGCCGGCGGATGTCGGCGCCGAGCGCTTCTGAAAGCTGGCGGTAAAAATCCCATGCCGAATCGCCATCCTGGGAAACCAGTCGGTCCTGCCACAACGCGCGCCTTAATGAAAGATACAGCTCCTCCTGATCCGAAGGGAGTCCTGCCGGCGGCCCCAGCAGCTCAGGCGGCGGTTGCACTCGAATGATCGGCTGCAGCTCCCCCGTCTTCCAATCGAACATCTGGGGCCCGGGAAACAGATTGATGCGAAACCGGTGCTCCCGGTCCGGTGAGGGAACGAGTCGCAGCAAGTGCGAGCGCGCCTCCAGCCCCCGCAGACTCAAAAGCGTGTGCTCGCCCTCGCCCGTCCCGTAAAATCGACCGTCGACGTACACCTGGGTTCCGGCGTCCAACCGCAGCAGCAGGCTGGAGACGCCAACCTCGGCGGCAGAGGGCCCGGGCTGCTGCGCTGCCGCGGAAAGAGAAAGGGCTGGCGCAGTGAACGGCATAGGCCCGAGGGAAGCCACGCGGTAGGGCTCGTCCGGGAGCTGTCTGATCCGCCCTAAGCGCGAGCCCGAAAAGTCCAGCCGGTTTTCTCCCTCGCGAAGCGAGACTTCCTGGACGAAAGACTGATTATCGCGGTCGAAAAACTGCAGCTCCAGCGTTCCCGGCTGGAGTCCGGTAAGCCGCACACCGGTGGCGGCGTCAGGTATCTGCTGCACGGTCCTGGCGTGCGTCTGCGGATCCAGCCACTCGACGCGAACCAGCCTCGGATCGAGATTCGCCAAAAAAAGCAGGGTTTCAAGAGCCCGGGGAAGCGACTCCGGCCCGGGAAGAGCCAGATGAGCAAGGGGGAGCTCGGGATCATAATCGTCGTTGACCATGGGGTTCTGCTGATTGGCGGTGTACTTTGGAACCTCCGCCAGCACGTAGCGAACGACGTCGGCGGCCTGCACGATCTCGCCCTCGGGCGCAGCCTTTCCGTTGAGAGCCTCCAACAGGACATGGGTAAAGACGCCATGCCCCAGGTCGTCTCGTTCCCACGAAGGTTCGGTCGGCTGGCTTGCCAGAAGATTCAGGAAAGTGCCCCCCGGATTCTCGATTTCCAAAAGTTCCCGGTTCAAGACGTTTTGAATCTGTGCAGCCAGTTCCGACGTTTCAGGACCGATGCGGCCCGCGTTGCACAGATCCGTCACCAGCACTCTTCTGTGTGCGTGAGCCAATCCAATTTCAACCAGCTCCTTGATGACGGAGAAGGACACGGCAGTAGCGGCCGGAACCCTCAGGTTGCCATCGCTTGGAATGAAGTACCCCAAGCCCCGCTCGGTCAGGTGGCCATGGCCGGCAATGTAGATGTAGACGCTGTCACCGGGCTCAATCTGGCTTTGCAGGGCCTCGAGTTCTACTAGAATGTTGTAACGGCTCGCCTGGTCTTCAATCAGAGTGATGACCCGGTCTTCGGGGACTCCGCCGCCTCGGGGGCTCCTGACGAAATCGGCCAGGGCTTGAGCGTCGGAGGCAGCAAACAAGAGCGGTTCGGCATGGGTGTAATTGGAGATGCCGATCACCACCGCCCACATGCGATCCGGATCGGGGAGTTCCACCCTCTGTGCAAACCCGGACGCGGGCAGCAAAAAGGCAATCGCCGCGATCCATGCCCCAGCCTTCAGCAACCTGTCGCTCATTGCGTCAGCGGGCCGCGGACCAGTCTGACTCGCTTGTTGCCGCGGTCGGCGAAAATCAGGTTGCCCGACGAGTCGAAAGTGATCCCCACCGGATTGTCCAATTCGGCCTCAAGCGCAGGACCGCCGTCGCCGGAAAATCCCTGGGACCCTATACCGACAACGGTACGAATGACGCCGGTTGCGAGGTCGACGGCTCGAATGCGGTGATTTCCGCTGTCAGCGATGTATAACTGGCCTTGATGGACGGCTATCGCGGACGGATGATTCAGGGAGCTGTTGGTCGCCATCACGCCGTCAGGACCGAAGCCCTCCTGGCCGTCGCCCGCAATCGTGTCGATAATGGTTACGCTAACTTGGGCTCCCTGAACGTCTGGTACAGTTCGAGTAAGAATTGCACGAACACGATGATTCCGCGTGTCGGCAATATAAATGTTGCCGCCTGCATCCCAAACCACGTCCATCGGGAAGTTGAAGGAGGCTGAGCCAGGAGAGCCTCCGTCTCCTGAGAAGCGAGCTTGCCCGTCGCCTGCGACCGTTACGATGATCCCACCAGGCGAGACCCTCCGAATGCGATGATTTTCGACGTCTGCGATGTAAATGTTGCCCAACGAGTCTCGGCCCAGGCCGAAGGGATGGTTGAGCCGGCGGCTGGTGGCGGTGCCCTCTCCGTTGTAACCCGGCAACCCGCTTCCGGCGAGGGTTCTGACCTGACCGATCGAATCGATTCTTCGCAGACGGTGATTTCCGCGCTCGATGAACACCAGTTCCTGACTCGGCTGGACCAGGACGGACACGGGCTGATCCGTGGGGCTTTCTGTGGCCTGGACGCCTTCGCCGGCGAATCCCGGCTCACCCGTTCCAGCCGCCAGGTCCAGAATCGCTCCGCCGGCCGTGGTGCTGAACTGAAAGAAGCTCGTCGCCCCGGTTGTCGAGCCGCCGCTGAGCTTCCAGAGGCGATTGCCGCTGCCGTCGGCGATGTACAACTCCTGAGCGGCATTGGTCGCCACTCCAGTGGGGTCGGCCAGAGCGGCAAGGACCCCCAGACCTCCCTGCCCCGTCAAATCCAGATCCGACCCGACCAGGGTCGTGATGGTCTCGGTGTTGGCGTCCACCTTCCGAACCCGATGGTTTCCCGTATCGGCGATCAGGATGTTTCCCCCCGAATCGATTCCGACCCCGAACGGATTCCGCAGCGAAGCTTCCACGGCTTCGATTCCGTCACCCGAGAAACCGGGGAAACCGTTACCCGCAACCGTTTCAATGAATCCAGGGCCATCAACCAGCATCGGAGAGCTGAAGCGGCGGATTCGATGATTTCCGCTGTCAGCCACATACACCAAGCCGTCGGCGTCGACGGCCAGCCCGCGGGGGGAGCTCAGAGCGGCGAACCCCGGCAGCGAATCGTCTCCGCTAAACCCGGCGAAACCGGTGCCGGCCAGGGTCGTTATGATTCCCGTGCTCAAATCGATTCTTCGGACGCGGTGGTTTCCTGTGTCCGAAACGATCAGACTGCCTTCAAACAGAGCCAGTGCGTACGGGCTGTCCAATCCGGCGAATCCGGCGGAGCCGCCTTCCCCGGAGGAACCGGGTTCCCCAAATCCGGCGACGCTGGTGATGATTCCAGTGGCCCCCGAGACCCGGCGGATGACGTGGTTGTTCCGATCTGCGATCCAGAAGGTTCCATCGTCGGCGACGGCAACGCCCGTCGGGGTGTCCAGTTGCGCCGCCGTGGCGGGACCGCCATCCCCGGAATAGCCCGGAGTCCCGATGCCCGCCACCGTTTCAATCTGCCCGGAGGGCCCCACCCTTCTGATTCGGTGATTGGTGGAGTCCGCAATGTAGACGAAGCCTCCCGGGCCGAAAGCCACCGACTCGGGATTCGACAGCGACGCCGCCAGCGCCTGCATGCCATCTCCGGAAAAGCCGCTTACTCCGTTTCCGGCAAAGGTGGAGACTACGCCCGTGATGATATTGCTTTGACGCACTCGATGATGGCCCCGGTCCGCAATCAGCGCCGTGCCGTTGCTGTCCACAATGACATCGGTCGGCGACCGCAGCTTGGCCTGCCCACCCGTGAAACCGTCACCGATGGAGCTGCCTCCCCCGGCGATCGTGGTGATTTGCCCTGCGACCAACTGCTCGGCGGGCTTCGGGATAACGTTGATGACGAGCTGTTGCAGACCGCCTCTGTGATGGACGGTCAGGACCTGGCGCCCGCCCGGCAAAGGCGGGGCGATGAACGAAATCGTCTCCGTGTCTTCAAACACGACTCCATCAATCTCGATTCCGCCGATCGACACCCGACTGCCCGGCGCGAGATTCAGACCCCTGATCAACACCATCGCGCCGCCTTCTGCCGAAATCTGGGAGGGGACGACCTCCGTGAGGGTCGGCCCGGCGTAGCGGATCTCCCGGAATGATAGGGCGCCGTCGGCGACCAGAATTCTTCCCTGCGGCGTGACCGCTATACCCTGCGGGTTGGAGAATGAGCCGCGCTGGGCGGCATTTATCAGCACGCCCGTCGCCAGAAGGATTCTCACGCGCCCGGAGCTGGCCTCCGTCACATAGATGTTGCCCACCGTGTCGACCGCCACGCCGGTAGGGTTGGACAATTGAGGACGGGGCCGAATCACTGGGAAGCTCGGAGCCGCGTCCATAGGGTCGGTCATACTGGAAGAAGGCGTTGCCGCCTGAAGCGTCTCCACCGTACCGTCTTCAAACACGCGCCGCAGGGAGTTGTTTCCCGTGTCTGCCACAATCACGCTGACGGGCGGAGGAGGCTCTCCGCTGAGTTCCCGTTCCAACTGCCTGGCCAGCGCCTCCCGTTCCACGGATATCCCCCGAGGCCCGTTGAAGCGAGCTTGGCCTCCGGCGCCGTCCGTCAAGCCGGCGGCGCCCGCCAGGCCCGCAACTGTTGTCACGAGACCTTCTTGCAGATTGATTCTTCGAATGGTGTGGTTGGCTGAATCGGCAACCCACACATGTCCCGTCTCGTCCAGAGCGATTCCTTGAGGACTGTTGAAACGCGCCTGTAGAACCGGTCCGTCCTGGCTGCCCGGCTGGCCGCTTCCCGCCAGCGTGACGACCTCTCCGCCGGCGGCAGCCTGCACTGACCGAATGACGTGATTGTTTGCGTCGCTGACGTACACAGTGCCGATGGACTGATTGACAGCAATGAAACTGGGATTGTCAAACCGCGCGTTCAGCCTCAATCCGTCCTGAAATCCAGGAGTCGCCGGCACGCCCGCAAAGATCCCTGGAAACTCCTCCAGACTGGGCGCCCGCAAGATGGTATGCGCTGCGCTGTTTGCAAAAAAGATCGCGCCCGCCTGGTCTGTGGCCAGTCCGGTCGGTTCAAAGCCGGGTTCGCCCGAACTGACGGTGGCCACCGTCACCGCACGCGTCTCGACGATTCCTTCAGAGCTGATCACCAGAGTCCCAAAGCCTCGGGAGACTCCCGTAAGATTCCCGAAATCATCGACCGTAAACACCCCGGGGTTGAGACTTTGAATGGACAATGCGAAATCGTCTCTGGGATTCCCGTCCTGATCCAGCGTCACCGGAACCAGGGGAGCCGACCCGCCGACGTTGAGCGTCAGACTGGATTCGTCGATGAAAATCTGCGCCAGCGGAGCCGTGACGCCGAGGAAAAACTGCTGATTCAGGATCTGACTCAGGTCGTACGGGAAGCCCGACTCGGTCAGGCCTCCAAACGGAATCGGCAGCTCGCTTCCGTCTGACTGGAAGAAAGAAAGTCGGCCGGAAGCCGCGCCAGCGCCGTCACTGCTTAAGAGAATCAATCGGGTGGAGAAGCCCAAACCGAACCCGATTTCGGGAAAGACCAGGCGAGTTGCAGTCAGCGGACGGTTCAAATCAACCACCGGCAAGGTCGTCAGAATCGGCTCGCCTCGTTCGTTAATCGTCAACTTGAGCGTAACGGCGGCCAACTCCGTGTCCGAGTCGATATCGACCTGCCCTGAAAAGCCGGCTGGAATGGATGGGAACAGCTCGTCGGCGAACAGCGCCAAATGTCCGCCCGCCGTCAGGGCGCGCACGGCGGTCTCCAGCAATTGCCCGTTTCGGTCGCGCAGCTGAAACGTCACGCTTGTCGCCTCATCTTGCGGATTCGCCACCGCAACCCCGGTCCGCGTATTCGCGAAATCGACAAAAATGCGCATCCGGGAGGTCGTCGGCATAGCGCCCACTCCGGCTTCCGAGATCAACTCCTGGCCCGATTGAAATCGAAACAGCGCGGTTCCGACCGGTAGAGTGCCCTCGTCGACGCTGACGACGGCGTATCCGGAAGCTACCGCAGCCGAGCTGGTGTATTCGGCGCGAAAAACACCATTGGGAGAGATCTGGACCGGAAATTGACTCGCGCCGACCCCGTTTGCCTCCAGCGTCAAAGGCTGTCCCTCTGAACCGAAAAATCGAATCTGTCCGGAAAACGCCTGATTGCTGCCGCTCATCAAGACGATCTGGGTGGAAAACCCCGAGCCGCCCCCGACTTGAGGCAGAATTATGCGACCGTCGCCGGGCGACCCGCCCGATGCCTGGGCCAGATCCATCACCGGGAGCGTTGCGAAGATCGAAACGCCGTTTAGATTCACGCTGTCTCGCAACGTGATTGCCGCCAGGTTCCTTTCGGTGGTGCTGGACGTAAAGCTCAAAGATCCGACGAACCCGGTCGAAATGCTGAAGAGTTCGTCCACATACAGCGCCAGATGCTCGTTGACGCCAAAGTTGCGCGTCTGTTCCGACACCTGATCGCCCGCAGAGTTGCGCAAAGTGAAGGTCACCGAATCGGCCGAGCCGGAAACGTTGGCGATCGCCAGCGCCGTTCGCGTCCCCAGCTGGTCTACGAAAATTCGACCGGAGTTGATCGGCTCGACCGCCCCGACTCCGGCCTCCCAGACCAGCACTCCAGCTGCGTCGCGAAAAGAAAACAGTGCGGTTCCCGCGGGCGTTGCTCCCTGCTCCGCCTCCAGGACCGCGAAACCGATTCTTAGATTCCCCTGAGAATGCAGAAAAACCGCCAGCGCGAATGCCGGAATCGCCAGGAAACCAAACCACCTCTTCATGAATCGCATCAGAAACACCCCTTGTGAATGCCAGAAGCTCTGGACGAAAAACTAATCACCATCGCAAAAGTGGGCAACATTATAGCTGCATCGCAGGCAAACGTCTCGTCGATTCTTTTCAGAATAGGGTGATCCGTCGGTCCGCGACTCCCAACAGTCCGCTTGCCGCCGCTGCCCGATTGTCTCTTACGGCTTGGCTGCAATCTTGAGGAGCCGAAATCCCACGGGCAATCAGGATTTGAGACCCGCAAATTTGCGAAACCCATTGGCGGGTTGAAGGTTTCCGTGGTTCAACCCCAATTCGACATTTCGTCAGGTAACAATATCTGTTTGAGAGATTCTTATGATGAGGCGATTCGAAAGCTTGACTGGAGGACCTAAGGCGGAGTAGAGTACACTTGCCAAATTCACCATGAAAAAAACAGGTTTCCTGGCGTTCTTGCTACTGGGCGCGGGCATTTTGGAGGCACAGCGGCAAAGTCTTGATACGACAAGTGTCGTTGTGGTGGGAGGATCGCTTTCAGCCGGATTTTCGGACTTCGTCCTGATCGAATCTTCGCAGACAGCCGCGTTCCCGGCTCTGTTGGCTGAAAGAATGGACACGATCATGCCCCTGCCGCTTTTTCGAGACGGCGGACCTGTCGCCGTGATCTCGTTTGATCCACTACCCGACCTGCTGCCGAAGTTCAACCAGAGCTCCCTGCGGTCACTTCCCTTTCCGCTTTTCACATTCAATCTTTCGGTCCCCTTCATCCGTGTTTCCGAATCCTTGCACAGCCGCCCCGCACTGCCTCTGGTCAGAGAAGGCGAAGCACACCAGACTCTGATCAATATGATCCTCGGATATCCGGCCCTCCTGTTTCAAAGAGGGCCAACTTGGAGCCAGGTCGAGTATGCGGAGCAAATGGCTCCGACGTTTATCATCGTCGAAATCGGATCCGGCGATGTCATGGGAGCTGCCTTGACCGGTGACATCCATCAAATCACGCCTGAGACGTCGTTCCGGAATGATTATGCAGAGTTGATCCGCAGGTTGAGGGGCACCCATGCCACCGTTCTTGCAATGACCGTGCCGGATCCCACAGATACGGCCTACTTCCTGAATCCGGAATCCGTAGCCCAGCTTTACGACATGTCGGTTGAGGAGCTTTTTTCCCGCTTCGGCGTGAGTTCGGACGATCTGGTCACACTGGGTGGTGTGGTCGAAATCGGCGAACACATCCATGGTCTCCGCAGCGACGGCTTGACCCCGCGTGCAGTGCTTCCGGGCACCGCAGTGGCGACAATCAAAGACGCGGTGCGCTCCTTTAACTCGGTGATCCAGTCCACCGCGCAGGCTCAGGGCCTGCAGGTCTTTGATCTGGAAGGCTTTTCGCGAGAGGTCCGGGACAGCGGGGTGCAAGCTGGACCTGTGCGCTTGCACGGTGGCTTTCTGGAAGGTTTTTATTCCAATGATGGATTGTTTCCAGGGGCGCTGGGCCAGGCCGCACTCGCGAACCGGCTCCTGGAATATATTAACTCCGCCTACGGGACGAGTTTCCCGCTGGTGGATTTGGAGTCCGTCGCCAGACGCAGTACAGATACGCCTTCCGTGCCGCTCAAATCAGGTTTCGAAGCCTTGATCGAAATGCGCCGCTGACAAGGACTTGGTTCACTCCCGTCGTTCGGACCAGAGAGCGTAGCCCAGCCAGATGTTCGCAACTCCAAAAATCACGGACCCAACGGTCCTCGCGATCACGGGCATCAGCGGACTGAACCCTAGAATGGGCGCGCTCAGAATCATCAAGACAGCGGGCGGGCGAGGAAGAATCGCAGCGCGCATGATGGCAATCCCAAAGAGCACGAAGCCGAGCGCAAAGCAAACGCCGGTCACTCCAAACACGGGCATTAAGGTTCCCCCAAGCAGTGGGCCGCCAGGATCGAGCAGTTCTCTGGCACTCTCCGTCAGCACCGGAACGATGTATGCGTCAAATGTTCCGGCGCCGACGAAAAGGGCGGTGCTGACAAAGGAGAGCAAAAAGCCTGCAAAACCCAGCCCGCCCACCTTTTCCGATTGCCTGGCGTAAAGCCCTACCAGTCCCAGCAAAGTCAAGATCAATAAGGCGATAAACATCGTGTTGGCCGCCATCCATCGGGTCTCCAGAGCCGTCTCCGGGCTGTGCAGTCCGGGATGCAGAAACCAGAAGAGAGCGGTCAAAACACCGGCCGACAGGTTCGCCAGGCCGCACCATCGAATCAAAGATGGAGCCGAAAAGGACACGTCGTCACCTCCTCTCGAGTGATTAGGTCTATTGATGTGATTTGCGCCGACCGGCTTTCCTCGGCTTGGGACCAAGCGAACGCACAAACCCCAGTGATCTCGCCATCCACCCGCGTAGCTCGGACGGCTGACTGAGCAGCGACTTGGGAACCACTACATATTCCTTCATGACCCGGCCTGGCATCGGCTCAAACTGAGCTGCACCTGCTATGCTCAGGAACTCGCGGCGATCGTCTTCCGAGAGCCTCAGAACCATATTCTCCTGATGCAGGCCCATAAACATCTGCCCCTGGAAAAAACAGCAGGGGTAACCAAACATCTTCCGATGCTGGACCTCGGGAGGCAACTGGTCGCAGAGTCCGTCAAAAAGCTCGACCAGTTGAGAAGGTGACTTTCGCCATTTAGGTTGCAACATTTTCCATTTTGAAGTATAGCAGAGACATACTATAGTAGGAGCGCGGGTTCTGAAATATGAGAATATTGCAGTTTCGGGCAAGGAGGGCTGCCTGAATGCGACGGCTCGTTCCGTTAGCGGTTCTACTAGGTCTGGTATTGACGGTTCCGGCAGCTACCCAGTTGCCCGAATCCAGGCGCCTTGCCGGCCCTTTGGATTCCGGACATTCCGCGTTTGGGGATGAATTCTTTAATTTTCCCGATTTCTTCATGGGGAAAGCGGCCCCCGGCACAACGCATCTGAGCGGGTGGCTGGAGATTCGATTTGGCGAGCCAGTCGGAAGCAAGGTGGATTTCACCCTTCATTTCGATGCGGTGGGAACAGACGACGAGATCGCCTTTCCCGGCGGCGCGATGTACACTCTGGTCCGCAACAGAGCGTTCAGTAGCGAACTTCGCCAGAGCCGGGGAACGCTCGACCTTGGGACCGGAGAGGTCGAAATCGAAGTCCACGCGATTTTCCAAAACAGCGTCATCGCCAGAGTGGACAAGAACATTCGCATTCCATACGGTTTTCCGAACGACTATCCTCCGGTTGTCCTTCCAGTGCCGCTCCCCTTTTCGGACAGGCCGCCGGTCTTTCGGGAGGCCAGATTCATGACGGATCCCACGGGCAGGATCAGCGGGTTTGAATTCCGGGGCGAAACTATCGCCCCCGTGACGTTGTTTCCTCAGCTCGGATTATTTCCCCCTTATGCTTTTGGCGAGAGCGGGGCCTTCTACTTTGCGAATCCTACCGGCTGCCTTCCAGGTGCGCCGCCTCAAAACTGTCCTACCGACGAGACCAATCCGGACGGCCCGTTGCTTCCCAAAGAGGCATTCTTCCACCCGCACTTCGAGATGGTCAGCACCGAGTTGCGCGAGGTTTCCGAGTTGCGTCCTGTGCCTTGCGGCGCCGCTCTAGCTTCTGGTGGAGGCCTAGTCGGCGCCGGCGGCCGTCTTTATCACTTGGGAGGCTTCGACGGCGAGCGAGTTTCGGGAGTCGTCCAAGTCTTTGATCCTGTGAGCAGCCAGTGGGGCCAAGCTGCCCCGGTGCCATTCCCGCTTTTGGCGGCGCAGAGCATTGCGCTAGGATCGAGGATCTACCTTATAGGGGGCTGGGATGTGTCCACAGAGTTGTCGGCCAACCTGGTCCAGATTTTCGACGTGGAGACGAATCAGTGGACGGTCCAGGCCTTGTTGCCGGTGCCTGTCGCCGGAGGGGTGGCCGCGCTGGTCGAGGGCAAGATATATGTGATCGGAGGTTGGAGCAACGATCCCGCAGGGACGCCGATTCTGGTTCGCAACACACAGGTCTTTGATCCGATCTCCGGGACATGGACACTTGGCGCGCAGGCCCCCCTTGCTACGGCGGGTTCGAGCGCTGCCGTCGTCGGAGCGAGCATCTACTTAATCAACGGGCTTACTCACGGCGACGCCGTCACTGATCAGATCTGGATTTACAACTCCAATACGAATAATTGGAGTCAAGGGCCGAGGACACCACGCGGCGTCTACGAAGCTGCAGCTGTCCACATCGACAACCGCATCTACCTCGTGGGTGGCAGGCAGGCGGCCGACGGACCGGTGGACAGTCAGAGGATGCAGATCCTTGAATTGGCGCTAAATGCATGGCGCGAGGGACACCAGCAGCCATTGCCGACCGCCGCGAGCGCGGTCGGTGTTCTGGATGGAAAATTCTTCATAGCGGGAGGCCGTACCATGGCACCATTGGACCCTCCCCCCGGCGATGTGACGGACGTCGTTCAGTTCTACGATCCCTCCCTCGGTTGGTCCGTCTGCGACTCCCGCCCGGTGTTCAGCGGCTCTTCTATTCTGAATGCCGCTTCCGGGATTGCCGGTCCTCCTGATCTCAGCCCAGGGAGTCGCGGCGTAATCCTGGGATACAATTTTGCGTCAAGCACCGAGAGCGCAGCCCCCCTTCGCTTCGAGGAGGGGCGTCTTACAAGAGACCTTCCCGATGTGTTGAACGGAGTCAGCGTTCGCGTTGATGGGAAACCGGCACCGGTTTTATTCGTCAGTCCGACGCGAGTCGAGTTTCAATTCCCCTTCGAGGTCAGCGCCAGTACGCGCAATCGCCGCCTGGTTCAGCTCGAACTACTCAAGCAGGGTTCCCCCAGACAATCGCCGCCCGTATTCGTTCCGGTCTTGGCGGCCGCTCCGTCGATTTTTGTTTATCACTACGGGGAGCTTCTCGAACCGGATTTTCTGGATCGCGCGAGCGCGATTGCGCGCAACAGCGACGGGCGGCTCAACCATCCTTCCCAACCGGCGCGACCGGGAGACACCATTACGTTGCTGTTGACCGGACTCGGCCTTGTTGATCCCGACCTGGGGAGTGGCCGGAGAGCTCAGGTTGATCCCCCGAATGAATCGATCTTTGATCCGCGCGTTACCATCGCAGGCCGAGAAGCGAACGTTCTCTCAGTTAATCTGGCGCCTAATGAGGTCGGCGTCTACGAACTGACGATGATCATTCCTCCGGAAACCCCCCGGCGCAACAACGTCGAGGTGGTAGTGACCGTGAACTCGATCTTATCCAACCGCGCTATGATCTCGGTGCGGTGATCACTCGATCGGGAGTTCGAACGAAAGACCCTCAACAAAGCCCACCCGCATCTCGATCAGTGCGGTTCCGGACGCTGTAGTCGGCGGCACTCGAAACTCAACATCGTAAAGGTCGACCGTTCCAGGCTCGCCTCCCGCAAAGATAAGCTGGGCCGGGGTTCCGTTCACCAGGATCTCGACGGGCGAGTTGACGATGGTAAGGGGCACCCGCGGGAATGGCTTGCCCGGGTCTATTCGCGGATTGGTCGGTCCCAGCCCCCGGACCAGCATTGTCAAGACTTCTCCAGGCAATGCAGGATCTGCGCGTGTTACCAAGGCATGATCTGAGGCGTGAAACACTGCTGGACGGTTTTCCGGAAGCAGTAGAATCTCCGGGTAAAACATCGGGACCAAGTGAATGATGAAATTCAGCACGCCTCCACCATTCTGGCGACGCAAAGCAGGAATTTCCGACGCCGAGGCAAATCGCGGGAATGGCTTGTCCGGGCTGAAACCGGTCGTACCAAGTTGGCCCCGGGCGCCCAAGAAAGCGCCGGTGCCGCCCACCACGGCCAGATTACTTAATCTAGTCGCGACGGGAGCGCCCGGTGGTTCGGGCCCAAATCCGGGCCCGAATCCCATGATCGTCCCGATCGGAGTCCCATCGGGCGCCAACACCTCGAAGCTCTGGTCTACAAGAGCCAAGCGTTCGGTATCAGCGATAGCGATGCCGGTCGTGGGCCCTGGTTCGGGGGTCGCCAGAATGGTCGTCGCTCGCAACATCCAAGTCCCCTTGGCCGGCTTTCCGTTAACGGCAACGATATCTCCTATCCCCATGTTGGCGGCAAAGGCCTTGGGCTCCACATTCGTCGCTGCCGGATTGGTTGTTAGTTCGGGAAAGGGGACGTCCACAACGTAAATGACCAGATTTTCGACGTCAACCTCCAATATGGTGGCGGGTGCCGTGGTTCCCGGGCGCGCCACCAAGTGGGATACACGGGTCCGCGCAAGATCGCCGGCCAGACTTAAGACAACTTCTTCCTTGGTCAACACCTTCCCTTCAGATTGAAGTGCAGACGGCGCTGTAGCTCCGAGTGGCCAAGCCATGCCAGCGTACAGCGAAGCAACAGTCAGGATTGTGCTCCAACGCATAATTCGCTCCTTTCAAGCACGATTAAGGTGAAATGAGGCCCCACTTTCGACAATGCTTCCCCAAAATACTCCTTAAGGATGCGGATAGCTTAACTAACGGCGGAAACAATGTAAAGGGCGAATCGGCACAGACGATCGCGGTCGAGCGGCGTGGGCATCGCTCTTGAGCAACTGGCGTTGCCGCCACCCTGCGAGTCGTCCAACGGAAGCCCGGCTGCACCTCCCTCGGGCCGACAGGAATAATAAGGTGCCATTGAGTGTCCATGGGCGTCTCCTAGACGCCCGTTGAAGAACTCTCTACGGCCAGCGGATGCGGCGACCGGATCTCGGTGGCAAGCATCGGGCTACTCATCCTTTGTCCGGGCTAGCGGGTCGGAAGACCGGTGCCGCCCAGATTGATGCGCAACCCAAGCCCCCCCAGGTGCGCGAAATTGTGATATCTGCCATTGGTAAAAATATTGTCGTTTTCCGGCACATTGGTCACTCGATCGGTGAACTTCATCGCCTGATAGAAAAAGGTCATCTCCATGTTGCCCATGCGCTTCGAAGCTCCCACGGTAAAACTGTGCCGGTTGCTGTCTGGAAAGAGCGGACCGGTGCTCTTGTCCGGAACGGGACTGTGATCGTACATGTAGCCGAATCGAACCACCGCATCCTCCCAGACGGGCTTTTCAATTCCAGCGTGCACGAGAAACGAGTTATTGAAATCAAATTCGAGGACCAGCTCTTCCGGCGTTGCCGTGTCCACGGTTTCGCTGAAATTGACAGGAACACTTCTAAATCGATGGTAATCCTGAAAGGTAAAATCGAACGCGACCGTACTGTTCCAGAATGCGGTGCTGGCTACTCCTAGTTTGTAGGTTGCCGGAGTCGTAAACGAACCTTTGATGTCCTGAGCGGGAAAGAGATCCGGAATCGTATCCGCTCCGATAAAGGGTTGTAAGGGGTAATCGTCAGTAAACGCGAAAGTGGCCCGACCGTCCAGATGATGTGTTACGGCGCTTCGAAACATCAGGCCGAAACTCGTCTGAGACGCCTCATGGCGATATAGAAGCCCGGCGTTGAAACCGGGGGACTGGCTGGTACCCGCCAGTCGCGAACGGCCCTCGGGAAGCAGCCGGGCGATGGAACGCCCCGCAAGTTCCGGATCTTCACCGGGGAAAATGAACTCGGCTATTTGCTCACCGAATACGCGGCCGTCATCTAACGGGTTCAGAATGCTCTGTTCGATCATCAAGTGGGTGTGGACCAATGCCACTCCCATCGCGATGCTGAGACTTTCGTTAATTCGATAAGCCGCTGTCGGTTGAAACCAGATCGATTCCAGACGGGCGCGGCTGCCGGCGAAGCGAGCTGGAAACTTGGTCAAGAAAGGATCCGCGTCCTGAAAACTGGTGAAGTTAGCCGACAGTCCAAAGGGAGAAAACACGCCAAAGCCGAAGGTCCATCGGGCGTTGATGTCCTTAGTCATGTAAAGACTGGCGACGGGAATGAACTTGGGAGAAACCGAACCGTTAAAACCCTTCTCGGGTACAAACTGTCCAGGGGCGGTCTGCGAAGGCGTGAAGCGAAAAAGACCGACCACCACAAGTGAATCCATCTGCAGCCGTAGTCCCGGCTGAAAAGCAATACCTGCCGGGTTGTAA
This sequence comes from uncultured Acidobacteriota bacterium, assembly GCA_964484155.1. Lineage (GTDB taxonomy): Bacteria > Acidobacteriota > UBA6911 > RPQK01 > JAPXNP01 > DATKAT01. Next base: position 11,032 of record CAZAEY010000001.1, on the reverse strand, counting down.
AACAGTGCCGATCCGTCGTCAGCGATCGCCACAAATGCGCCTCCCATCCCCATAGCGCGAGTGCCCAGCTCGTAAATTGTGAACGCCGATCCGAACGTCTTCGTCGGAGTTAACGCGATAAATAGAATGATTGCAGGAAGGACCCCACGCGCAAAAAACCAACCGGGAAGTGCATTCATGTAGGCTGATATCGTAAGGAGCGCGCCGTCCGATGTCAATTCATTTGTCGGGAAACTGACTTGTCAGGCTCCCAAACGTTGTCGTTGTCGGGAAAGGCGGCTTTGGCGGTGCATCTTTTTCGCGTCGAACCCGCTCCGAGCCTGCCGGTGGAACAAACCTCGCATCCCCCTGAAGTCGCCCGACAACGCCTAGGCAGCCCCGTACTTCCGGATCTCATGAAAGCCGCCGCCTTTAGGAGCGCCCGGCTGCATGATTCACCACAGCAGAATCAACAGCAGTCCGGTAGTTGCGGAAACAGCAAACGGGAGCGCAATGTGAGCCAACAGCTCCCGGCCTCCGAACAGACTTGCCATAGCCGCTTTGAAACAGAAATTGGATATGACGGCCAACAGGATCAAGCGCAATCCCAAATCCTGACCCAGACGTCCGCTTTCGACCAATTGAGCCGTCGAAAGCGTTATGGCGTCCAAGTCGGCCAGACCGGACACGACGGCAACCAGGTAGAGCGCCCGGTCTCCGAAGTACTCGTTGGCGGCTGCCACGAGAAAGAGCACCAGGACGAAAAAGAATCCGAAAGTCAGTGCGATTCTCATCTCGCTCGGGTTCTTCTGCTCGGGCATGCTGATCTCCCTGTCCCGCGCCCGGCGCCACATCACCAGAACCAGGACGATCGAAACCGCAGCCATGATAAGGAAAGGCGGCAGCGCACGCGGAAAAAACGCAGGCGCCACGACGCCGATTTCGACCAGGATGCGCACATACACCATGCTGGAGGCCGCCATGATCACGATGGCCGCCAGCTCCGCAATGCCCCGCGAGTCGCGAGCCAGTCGAGAGTAGCTGACGGTCGTCGCAGTGCTGGATATCATCCCGCCCAGCAGCCCTCCCAGCAGGGTGCCTGCCTTCTCGCCGAAAAACTTGTAGCTGAGGTAGCCGCTCAGACTGATTCCTACAATCAGGACGACCATCAGCCACGTCTTGTACGGATTAAAGACCTCCAACGGGCCGTAGGACTGGTTGGGCAGGACAGGCAGGATAATGAATGTGATGAGAACGAACTGCATGATCGCCTTGATGTCACCTCGGTCCAGGTTCGTGGCCAGACCGTGCATTTCGGGCTTTAAGTGAAGCAGGATCGCCACCGTCCCCCCGAGAGCGACCGAGACGATGATCGGGCCGACCGTCAAATACGCGCCGATGGCGTACATCAGCAGGATCGCCACCTCGGTGGTCATTCCGGGATCGACCTCCTCCTTCTTCATATGCAGGACATTGCCCAGAATCGTGACGACGATAATTCCGAGGAAGCCTCCCAGTAGAATCCAGAAGCCGTAGACTTCCGCCAGCAATCCGCAGACCGTGCCGAGCAGCGTGATCAGCGGAAAGGTTCGAATTCCGGCCAGCGGCGAATGGGACGCCTCGCGCTGCAATCCCACCAGCAAGCCCAGCAGGAGGGAAATCCCGAGTATCTGGAACAACTGCATCGGATCGGACATTGCCGACAGTTTATGGGCCCGGGACTGCAAGAGCAATCCAGGTCGGACGGGTC
>CAZAEY010000001.1:0-9203 GCA_964484155.1 uncultured Acidobacteriota bacterium | reverse complement strand
GACAGGTCAGACAGGTCAGACAGGTCGGAACAGCGACCCGATCAACCGCCGCTGTGGGAGGCGCGTGGAGGAGGCCGAGCGTTGGTCCGGCCCAAAACATTGGAAAAATCGTTTAAGATCGAGTGGGCGGGTTTCGTGGGATTTCTGTCGGAAAAGCCTCCCGGTTTCACCGACGAGGAGCCCGATTTCGCGCAAATATTCAGACGAATCGACAAATTGGAGGTTGGCGCATGATTCATAAGGCCGTTTTAATTCTGACCGCAGTCACCGCCCTCGGCGCCCAGTCGCTGATCGGCGAGCAGGAAAAAACGCTTTCTGCTGAGATTTTGTGGAAACTGGAGCGTATCGGGGCGCCTGCGATCTCTCCGGACGGTCGCTGGGTGGTCGCCCCGGTCACCCGCTACGACGTGGAAAAGGATCAGGCCCAGACCGACCTCTGGCTGTTCTCCACCGACGGTGAAAAGGAGCGTCCCCTGACTCGGCACGAATCCGCAGACGGCCAGGCGGCCTTCAGTCCGGACGGCTCGCGGTTGGCATTTGTCAGCAAGCGCGACGGCGACGAAGCGCCTCAAATTTACCTGCTCCCAATGGATCAACCGGGCGAGGCGCAGCGGCTCACCAAGATTCCAACCGGCGTCAGTGCCCCAAAATGGGGCGGAGATCATCTGTACTTCATCACGCGAGTCTGGCCGGACAAGGACTTTGAGCAAATGGGAGAAGCCCTGAAACAGCGGCGGGAATCCAAGGTTTCCGCCAAAACCTGGGACGACCTGCCGATCAGCTTTTGGGATCACTGGGTCGATGAGCGGAAGGCGCATGTGTACCGAGCCAAAGTGGATAACGGGAAGATCGAACCGGTGACGCTGCCCTCCGGATTGGAGCTTCCGCGCTACTCCCAGGGAAGCGACAGCTTCGACGTTTCGCCGGATGGCCGTCTGGTCGCATTCGTCAGCGATACGAATAGCGATCCCGTCGACAGCCAACTCGACGTCTATCTGATCGAGGTGGGCGCCGAAGTGGCTAGGAACCTGACGCCTGAAAACGAGGCGCCCGACGGCAATCCTCTGTTCAGCCCGGACGGTTCGACCCTTGCCTTCACCCGACAGAGCATCAAGGGATTCTACGCCGATACGCGGCGTCTGGTTGTTTACGATGTGGCGACCGCATCGAAACAGGAGGTCGCCGCCGACTGGGACCGATCTGCCGATGGACTGGTGTGGGCGCATGACGGGAGCGGACTGTTCGGAGCCATCGATGATGCAGGCACTCGGCGGGTGCACTGGATCGGACTGGATGGGAACCCGCCCCGCCCGATCACCGGGGACACCGATTTTCAAAACCTCAGCATGGCCTCCAATGGGACCTTGGTCGCTCAAAACCACAGCTTTCTGCACCCGCCCAGATTGGTGGCCATCGACGCTCAGAGCGGGGACGTGAGACGGCTCGACACGCGAAACAACGAAGCGCTCAAACAGATCGAACTGGGGACCTACGAGTCAGTCACCTACGAAGGAGCCAACGGAGCGCCTATCCAAATGTGGGTTCATTACCCGCCGGGATTCGATCCCGATAAGAAATACCCGCTCTTCCTCCTGCTGCATGGGGGCCCGCACAGCGGGATTACCGACGGGTTCCATTTCCGGTGGAACGCGCAGACGTTCGCTTCCTGGGGATACGTCACCGCCTGGCACAATTTCCACGGCTCTTCGGGATTCGGCCAGGACTTCGCCGACAGCATCAATCCCCGTTGGGAAGATCTTCCCTATCGCGATACCATCAAAGCCGCCCGCTGGTTCGCCGGACAACCCTGGATCGACTCGGAGCGCATGGTTGCCGGAGGAGGCAGCTACGGAGGCTACCTGACCTCAGTCCTCCTTGGGCGCGAACACCCCTTCCAGGCTCTGGTCGCGCACGCAGCCGTCTACAATATGTACACGCAGTATTCCGCCGACCTGTTCGCCACTCGCAAGCGTTTCGGCGAGTTCTGGAAGAACCGCGAACTGTACGCGAAGACCTCTCCCCATTATCAGGCCGGAAACTTCAGCACGCCGACGCTGGTCATCCACGGCCAGAACGATCTTCGGGTTCCAGTCAATCACGGGATCGAGCTGTTCCAGACCCTGCGCAACCGCGGCGTCGAGACGCGCCTGATCTATTACCCGGATGAAAATCACTGGATTCTGAAGCCTCAGAACTCCCTCTATTGGTACGAACAGGTGCGTGCATGGATCGAACGGTTCGCCCCGCCTGGGCCGCGGTAGCCTAAACAAAATTAAGCAGAAGGAGCGCAGATCCGTCCGGCGGGAAACCGAGTCTTTCGAAACGCCGCGCAATACCGCCTCTTCGACAGGAAAAGCCGCGGCTCCAAGCGGTCTATTCAAGCTTTCGTTGCGCCGCAGCCTATCGAACGATTCTTTGATTTGCCAGCTTTTCGATATCCTCCGACAGGTTGGCGTCAAAGGAAACGCCTTGAAAGCGCCATTCTTCGCCGGGTTTATAGACCGTCAGTTCAAATCTCAAAGGCTGACGCTCGTAGCCCACCAGATAAATCAAGTGGGCGTACCGCGCGCCCACCTTCTGTTCCAGAATGATTTCGTGGAACAGATATCCACCGACCAGGTTGCTGAGTCTGGTCAGTTGATCCTTCAAATGCACGACTTGATCGGAATTCTTGCCGACCCATTGGTTGGTGCTGGCAAGGAGGTCGATGGCCTCCTCCGTCTTCCCCTGTTCGAGGTAGTTGAAGAACCTTCCGGTTAGCGATTCGTAACTTTCCGCAAAACAGACGCCGGGAGTCCACAGCGTCGCCATCAGAATCCATCTCCCGATCATTGGCGAAATCCTTTCTCCTTACCAAATAATGAAAATTCGCAAACCGTGTCGACCACAATCCTACATCGCTTCCACCGGAAACTCCAAGACGGCGCCCGTTGGCTCCGTACGGCCGGCAAGGATCTCCTGCGTTCTTGAAAAGTGGAGCCGGCCTCTATAAGATTCCCAATCGGGCGTCGGGAAATCCGGAAGGCTGCGCCGCGAGCGCGACCCGAGGAGCTGAAGCCGTTCGCGGACAGATCTGCAGACCGTTTGCCCTTGCAGGCTGAAGATCGAGCCTTCTAGTCCGGGCACACTTGTTTCGGCGCAAGGACTTTTTCGCGAAGGGCGCGTGGCCCAGTCGGAGGGGTCTCTGTTAAACGCATCCGCAGAAATCAAGAGGTCACACAAGGGAGAAGATGGCTACATTTGATGCAAATCTGCCGGCGGGTGGGCGTCGATTCGGAGCGACGGGGCGAAAGGATCTCTGGTGGCTGCACCCGCTCCTGGTGTTTCTGGGCTTGGGAGCATTCGTCGTTTACTCCACCTGGGCCGCTTTTCAGGGAGTCCACTATTCCTACGGTCCGTATCTGTCTCCGTTCTATTCACCGGAAATTTTCGGGGATTCCCCGCACAGCCTGCTGGGCCCGAAACCCGGCTGGTGGCCGCTGTGGCTGCCCTGGTCGCCGGCGTTTCTGATTCTCTGGGCGCCGGGCGGGTTCCGCCTGACCTGCTACTATTATCGCGGAGCCTATTACAAGGCCTTTTGGGCCGATCCGCCTTCCTGCACAGTAAGCGAACCCCGCAAGAATTATCGCGGAGAGGGCAGCTTTCCCTTAATTCTCCAAAACGTTCATCGCTACTTTCTATACCTGGCGATCCCGTTTCTATTCATTCTTTCTCACGACGTCTGGAAAGCGCTTTGGTTTGTAGATCCGGCTACCGGAGAATCCGCCTTCGGTCTGGGAATCGGCACTCTGGTCTTGACCGTCAACGTCGTGCTGCTGGGCGGATACACTCTGGGTTGCCACTCCCTGCGGCACTTGATCGGCGGCTATCGCGACTCCTTGTCCACCTCCAGGATGCGGTTGAAAAGCTATCGCTGCGTCAGCTGCCTGAACCGCAGTCACATGGTCTGGGCCTGGCTCAGCCTGGTCTGGGTGGCTTTCGCCGACATCTATGTCCGACTCTGTTCGATGGGCGTCTGGACCGATTGGAGAATTCTGTAAATGGGGCAACCACGAACCCACGATTGCGACGTTCTGGTCATCGGCGCCGGCGGCGCCGGATTGCGCTGCGCGATCGAGGCCTCCGCTGCGGGAGCTTCCGTGACTGTCGTCTGCAAGTCGCTTTTGGGGAAGGCTCACACGGTCATGGCCGAGGGAGGGATTGCGGCTGCGTTGTCGACGGTCGATGCGAGAGACGGCTGGAAGGTGCACTTTGCCGACACGATGCGCGGCGGTCAATACTTAAACGATTGGAAGATGGCTGAACTCCATGCAAAGGAGGCCCCGGAGTGCGTCCGCGAACTGGAAGCCTGGGGAGCGGTCTTTGACCGCACAAAGGACGGTCGGATTCTCCAACGCCAGTTCGGCGGCCACAAATATCCTCGCTTGGCGCACGTCGGCGACCGCACAGGGCTGGAAATGATCCGGACGCTTCAGGATCATGGGGTGCACCAAGGAATTCAGTTCTTCATGGAAATGACCGTCACGGCCCTCTTAAAAGACGGGGACCGGGTGGTCGGCGCATTCGGCTACGATCGCGAAAAGGGCCGCTTTCACCTGTTTCGATTCAAGGCCGTAGTGGTGGCGACCGGCGGACTCGGGAAAGCCTACGAAATTACGAGCAACAGTTGGGAAGGAACGGGCGACGGACATTCGTTGGCCTACCACGCCGGAGCGGAATTGATCGACATGGAGTTCGTCCAGTTCCACCCGACGGGAATGGTGTGGCCACCCAGCGTGCGAGGAATCCTGGTCACGGAGGGGGTCCGCGGCGAAGGCGGAATCCTACTGAACAAGGAGGGCAGCCGGTTCATGTTCGACGACATCCCCGAGGCGTATCGCGCTCAGACGGCCGACAATCCGGAGGAAGGCTGGCGGTACACTCAAGGAGACCCGGAGGCTCGCAGGCCTCCCGAACTCTTAACGCGCGACCATGTTGCGCGGTGCATTGTACGGGAAATAAAGGAAGGCCGGGGATCTCCTCATGGAGGGGTGTTTCTGGACATTTCCTGGATCCGTGAAAAGCGCGCCGATGCTGCCGAGCACATTAAAAGAAAGCTCCCGGGGATGTATCACCAATTCAAGGAATTGGCCGATATCGACATCACGGCGGAGCCGATGGAAATCGGACCCACCACGCATTACGCGATGGGGGGGGTCCGAGTGGACGCCGCGACGCAGATGTCTTGCGTGCCCGGTCTTTTCGCGGCCGGCGAATGCGGGTCGGGTTTGCACGGCGCTAATCGTCTGGGAGGAAACTCCTTGTCCGATTTGCTGGTTTTCGGCAAAAGAGCCGGCCGATACGCCGCTGAGTTCGCGCGGGAACATTCCATGGGTCGAATCAACGAAGAAGATGTCCGAAAGTGTTCCGAACAGCTGCTGCGACCATTTGAAAATCGGGAGGGCGGATTTTCTCAAGAAGGCCCCTTCCAGATCCAGGAAGAGCTGCAAACGACGATGCAGAAGTTGGTTGGAATCGTTCGCCGCGAGGATGAGATGCGTGAAGCGCTGGAAAAACTCCAGGATTTAAGGCAAAGAGCGGAGCGGGTGCTCGTCAGCGGGAATCGCGAATTCAATCCAGGCTGGCATACGGCGCACGATCTGCCGCATCTGCTGACAGTCGCGGAGGCGATCGTCCGTCCGGCGCTGGTCCGGCAGGAGAGTCGGGGCGCCCATTTTCGCGAAGATTATCCGGACAAGGACGAAAAGCTCGGAAAGGTCAACATGGTGTTGCGTAAAGGCCCCGACGGCGAAATGCAGGTCGAACCCGCCCTCATCCCCGCACTGCCTCCGGAGTTGAAATCTGTCATTGAGGAGATGGGCTGATGGCCGACAAGGCAACTTTTCGAGTGTGGCGCGGGTCGGCGGAAGGGGGTCGCTTTGAAGACTACTCAACGGAAGTCACCGAGGGGATGGTCGTCCTGGACGCTTTGCATCAGATCCAGGCGGAGTCGGCTCCCGATCTGGCGGTTCGATGGAACTGCAAGGCGGGAAGGTGCGGATCTTGTTCGACAGAAGTCAACGGCCGCCCTAGACTTGCTTGCATGACCCGGATCAGCTCTCTCCCGCTCGAAAAGCCGGTCGTCGTAGAGCCGATGAAGGCTTTCCCTCTCGTCAAGGACCTGGTGACGGACGTTTCGTGGAATTATAAGGTGAAGAAAAAGATCCGGCCATTTCGACCGCGCCCTCCCGACGATGCAGACGGAACATGGAGAATGGCCCAGGAGGACGTCGATCGAGTGCAGGAGTTCCGCCGCTGCATCGAATGCTACTTGTGCCAGAACGTCTGTCACGTCCTGCGGGAGCATCAGCTACACGAGCGCTTCATCGGACCGCGCTTCCTGATTCATGTGGCCGCCTTGGAAATGCACCCGCTGGATACCCGGGACCGGCTCAAGGAGTTGAAGGAGGCCCAGGGGATCGGCTTGTGCAACATTACCAAATGCTGCACGGTCGTCTGCCCGGAAGAGATCAAGATCACCGACAACGGAATCATACCCATGAAGGAGAGGGTGGCCGACCGCTTCTACGATCCGCTGAAACGACTGTTTCGATTCTTTCGATCCGGATCGGATTAGACTGGTGCCCAGTGGGGCCTCTCCAGAGGAGTTGAACGGATGGAATTTGAATTCAAGAAACTCTCCCAGGAAGCCATCCCGAAAGCGCTGGAGCGGGCCGAGAGGTACCGCCTGTTGAATCAGCCCGATCAGGCCGAGAGCATCTGCAGAGACGTCTTGAGGACGGATCCCGAAAACCAACCTGCACTGGTCATGCTGATCCTCGCGCTCACCGACCAGTTTCAGCAGAGCGTCTCCGAGCGGTTTCGAAGAACCCAAGATCTGATCTCGCGCCTCCAGGACCGCTACCTGAACCTTTATTATGCGGGTCTCATGTTCGAGAGGAGGGCCCGGGCGCAGCTCGAACAGAGACTGCCCGCTTCCAGTTCCGCCGCCTTCGAGTCTTTCAGAGAAGCCATGTCCCGCTATGAAGAAGCCGAAAAGATCCGCCCGGCCGGAAACGATGACGCCATCCTGCGTTGGAACAGCTGCGCGCGAGTCATCCAGGATCGCCAGCTAAGACCGCCCAAAGAGGATGCCTTCCAACCCTTTTTGGAGTAGCGCAGGCCTCACTGCTTTTCGTCAGCCCTTACCCCCACATTTCTCATGCTTCTCCGTCGTGAGTCGCTACGGATCTCAGTCGATGAGGGCCTGATAATACAGGGTGTTGAAAAGCTCCAACAGGCCGTGTTCGTTGTAGGGCAGGTGCTGGGTGAAGACCAGCACGACGGTTTCCTCTTTGGGATCGATGTTGACCGAAGTGGTGGCGAGGCCGGTCCAACCGAATTGACCAACCGAGCCGAGACGGTTTCCGCGAGCCAGATCGATCCGGACCGAGCCCCCGAGCCCGAACCCATCCGAGTCGCTCCATTCCGTGGTTGGGTCTGCAAAGTGGTTTAAGTGATTGCTCATCATCAGTTCGACGGTCTTGCGCCCCAGGATTCGCCGACCATCCAACTCCCCTCCGTTCAACAGCATCTGCGCAAACCGGAAAATGTCCCCAATGGTCGAAAACAATCCGGCCCCGCCGCTGGGCAACACTGCGCCCTCTTCCACATTGGAAATCGGCGGCTCAATCGCTTCCAGGCCTCCGCCTTCTCCGGTCGTATAGGTTAGGGCCAACCTGGAACGTTTTTCCAATGGAACGAAGAATTCCGTATCCTCCATTTTCAGTGGCTCAAAGATGCGTTCCCGCATAAAGACTTCAAACGGCTGGCCGGAAACGACTTGGACCAGATATCCCAGGACGTTGGTCGATTTGCCGTAGGTCCATGCTTCTCCGGGATGATGAGCCAGCGGGAGAGCGGACAGTCGCCCCACAAACTCCTCAAGGGATTTCAACTCCCACAACTCGGCCTGTTCGTAAATCTCATGAATAGAATCGTTTCCGAGAAAAGAATAGAGAAAGCCGGAAGTATGAGTTAGCAATTCCTTGACCGTGATTTCCTTTTTGGCGTCCACGAGAATAGGGTTGCTGGCCGTGCCGCCCTGCATCACTTTCATCGATTTCAACTCGGGAATGTACCGACCAATGGGATCGTTCAACGCGACCTTGCCCTCTTCCAGAAGCATTAGGACGGCGACGCTGGTGACGATCTTGGTCATCGAGTAGATCCGGAAAATCGAGTCCGTTTGCATCGGTTCTTCGGTCTCCAGATTCCGATATCCGTAGGCCTTCCTGTCGACAATCTGCCCGCGCCGAGCGATCAGGGTAACGATTCCGGCATGCCGGCCTTCATCCACGAACCTCTCCATTGCGGCGTGAAGGCGGCTCAGACGCTCCGACGAAAACCCCTGACTTTCAGGAGAGACGACTGCGGCGCTTTGCGCGACCGGTGTTGTAAACACCAAAAACAAATTCAACAGCAATCCGACGGAAACCTGCTGAAATCGATTCATCCTGGCACTCGTTGAAGAACTTCCCTTCCTGTTCATTTCAGGAAGCCTAAGCGCGAGGCGATGCCCTGTCAACTTGCGCTCTTCGTTCCGCGTATTTCGGGATTGGTCCATTTGAGGCGATATCAACACTCTGGTGCGGTTCATCGCGAGAAATCTCTGGAGAATGCCTTCAAGGAATGTGGTCATTCACATCGTTTCGAGAAAAAAATTCCATCCGGTACAGGAAAATTTGAAAAATTGCTGAAAAATGGATTGAGAGCGCCGAACGCAGTCAAGCGAGCAATCCGAATCCTTGCAAGGACGGGTTCAGGAGCCGATGTCTAGCAGCCTATCCGGACTTCTCCAGTCAAGAGTGATTGGAGGAGTCCAGATACGGCCTGCTAGGGAATCACCCAGTACAGGAGCAGGTGTTCTCCCCGGTCGCTGTGCACCTCTCGGACGTCGACGGGCTGCCAGTCCCCCATTCCGTAATCGTGAGAGACGACCCGGGTTCCGGACTTCAGCTCTTCCAGCAGTTTAGGCCTCAGCTTCATATTGACTCGCGGGACCAGGTACAGTGTAACAACGGTGGCTTCGCTCAATTCCGCCTCGAAAAGGTCCTGCTGAACGAAGCGAACGCGATCGGCAACGCCGGCCTGTTCAGCGTTCTCGTTCGCAAGCGCGACCAAGTCCGGATCCAGTTCGAAGCCGACGCCGCGGGCGCCGTAGT